>OMXP01000015.1 GCA_900315055.1 uncultured Lachnospiraceae bacterium | reverse complement strand
ACCAGTCCCTGCATTAACTATTGAAACCGCCGTATACCGAACGGTACGTACGTTGCGGTGTGAGAGGACGGAGGTTAGTCACCCCCTCCTACTCGATTCTTATTCTGTTCTGTCGTCCATCGGCGTGTAGGAACGGTGCTTTGCAATCGTAAGATATGCCGGGCGGATGATCTTGCTGTTGTTTGCCAGCTCCTCCATGCGGTGCGCGGACCAGCCGACGATTCTCGCACAGGCAAAGAGCGGGGTGAACAGCTCCATCGGAAGGCCGAGCATCTTGTAGAGGAAGCCCGAGTAGAAGTCGACATTCACGCAGACGCCCTTGTAGATTTTCCGCTCGTTTGCAATGACCTGCGGCGCCAGGCGGGAGACCTTGTCATAGAGCGCATACTCCTCATGCATGCTCTTGGCCTGTGAGAGCTTTTCGACGTAGACTTTCAGGATCTCGGCTCTCGGATCGGAGAGGGAGTAGACCGCGTGGCCGACGCCATAGATGAGCCCCGAGTGGTCAAAGGCCGCTCCGTGCAGCAGGCGGCGGAGGTAATCGGAGATCTCATCTTCATCGTTCCAGTCATGGACGTTCTTTTCCATGTCGTCGAACATGTGCACGACCTTGATGTTCGCGCCGCCGTGGCGGGGCCCCTTCAGGGAGCCGAGCGCCGCCGCGATCACCGAGTAGGTGTCGGTGTGGGTCGAGGTGACGACGTGGGTCGTGAACGTGGAGTTGTTGCCGCCGCCGTGGTCCATGTGCAGGATCAGCGCGATGTCCAGGATCTTGGCCTCGAGATCCGTGTACTTCGAATCCGGGCGCAGGATGTGCAGGATGTTCTGGGAGATCGAGCCGGTCTCGAGCGGGGGATGAATGTACAGGCTCTGTCCGTTCTGATAGTGGTTGTAGGCCTGGTACCCGTAGATGGAGAGCATCGGGAACAGGCTGATGAGCTGCATGCTCTGGCGAAGGACGTTGGGCAGAGAGATGTCATCGGCCCGGTCGTCATAGGAGTAGAGGGTCAGTACCGAGCGCGCAAGGGTGTTCATCATGTCGTTCGAAGGAGCCTTCATGATGATGTCGCGCACAAAGCTCGTCGGCAGGGAGCGGTAGAAGATGAGCCGCTCCTGGAAGGCGGAGAGCTCCTCCTTCGTCGGCAGCTCGCCGAAGAGCAGCAGGTAGGCGATCTCCTCAAAGCCGAAGCGGTCGTCCTTTATAATGCCGCGCACGAGATCGTTGATCTCATAGCCGCGGTAGTAGAGATGGCCAAAGTCCGGCACCTCCTGCCCGTCGATCATTTTTTTGGCGCTGACCTCCGAGATGTTGGTGAGTCCCGCGCGGACGCCCTTTCCGTTCAGGTCGCGAAGACCGCGCTTGACGTCGTACTTCTGAAAGAGGGAAGGCTCGATGAGGTCCGCATTCTGCGCACGGGCTGCCATGCGGTCGATTTCCGGGGTGATCTCGGAATAGATGTTGGTACCTGTCAGGTTGTCATTGATCATGAAAAGAACTCCTCTCCTGTAGTATTCCGGTATTTCTCTCCCCGCGCGTCTTTTTCCCAAATCGATTGATGAGAGTTATTTTATCATAGATCTGTGACTACAGGAAGATGTATTACCAGTTTTCAAAAATTTTAGAATAATGGTCAGTTTTATCCCCGCTTCCGGGTATGTCTCCATGACTCAGGATTTAACAATTCCCGCCGCGCAAAAGAGAACCCCCTCCTTTATAATGGAACTATTTCAGGCAGTACAGGTGGAATAAAGGAGATCGCCGCATGGCAGCGGAAGAGAGAAATTCCGAAGAGGAAAAGGAGAGAACAAGAGAGCTTGAGCTGGAGAAGCTGCGCACTCTGCTGGAAAACCACGATGCAGAGGGACTCCACGCGTTTGTCGCGGATGAGAACGCCATCGACTTCGCCCAGCAGGTGGACGAGCTCTCCGATGAGGAGATCGAAAAGCTCACTCCGATGCTCACCGATGAGGAGCTCGGCTCTGTCATGGAGCAGTCGGAGGAAGAGGAGCAGACCCGCATCGCAAAGACCCTGGACAATGACCGGATCCTCAACGGCTTTGCCACGATGCAGAAGGACGATATCGTCGATATGCTGGGTGAGATGCCGATCGGCCGGCGCAAGGAGCTGATCAACGCGATGAAGGCGGACGACCGCCAGATCATCACAAACCTTTTGCAGTATCCCGGGGACTCCGCAGGTGGCCTCATGACCACCGAGTACATCGCCCTTCGCGAGGACCGGACAGTGGGACAGGGCCTCTCCAAGATCGAGGAGATCGGCCCGAAGACGGAGGTCATCGAGACGATCTTCATCGTCGACCCGAGGCGCCGGCTCATCGGCTGGTGCGACCTTCGGGATATCCTCTCTTCGCCCAAGGATACGATGCTTAGGGACATCATGCACGACGACGTCATCAGCGTGCAGCCGGAGACCGATCAGGAGGAGACGGCAAAGCTCGTCTCCCGCTATGACCTCAAGGCCCTGCCGGTGGTCAGCGCAACGAACCAGATCCTCGGCATCATCACCGTCGACGATATCATCGATGTCATCGTCGAGGAGTACGACGAGGACATGATGCAGATGGCCGGCGTATCGAGCGAGGAGAGTCTCGAGACGACGCTGTGGCAGTCGGTAAGGCTTCGCCTTCCCTGGCTTCTCGTAAACCTTGCGACGGCGTTCCTTGCGTCCTTTACGGTGCGCGCCTTCGAGGGGACGATCGAGAAGGTGGTCGCGCTCTCGTCCATCATGACGATTGTCTCCGGCATGGGCGGCAATGCGGGCTCCCAGACGACCTCGATCCTGATAAGGGCACTCTCACAGAACAAGCTGCACTTTAAGGACTGCATCAGACCCCTCTTCAAGGAGGTGCTTCTTGCCGTGATCAACGGCGCGGCCTGCGGTATCGTGACCGCGATTGTCGTCTACTTCATGTACGGCAACGTGTTCCTCGGGATCATCGTCATCATGTCGATGATCGGAAACCTTCTGGTTGCCGGCATCTGCGGCTTCCTGATCCCGGTGATCCTCTCACAGCTTCACCTCGATCCTGCGGTGTCGAGTTCGATCTTCCTCACGACCGCCACCGATGTCCTGGGCTTTTTCATCTTCCTCGGCCTTGCGACCCTGTTCCTGCCCTATCTTGTGTAACGAAAACCTTGAAATTTACAAAGTGCCCGCCTCCGGTTCTTCCGGGGCGGGCACATTCTGTCTCTTCTGATGATGTTTTTTGCTTACCTTCCGAAGAGTCCCTTCTTCTCATAGGGTTCGCAGGTGTATCCTCTGTAGTGATACCCGGTCTCCTCGATGGCCTGTTTCAGGTCATCGCCGTTGATCTTCTCATCCGTCAGGAACGTGGACTCGTTCTTCTTATGAGAAGAGGAAACCTTCTTCACGTTCGGGAAGGTCTTCCGGATCACGTCATTGATGTGGGACTCGCACATCCCGCATGCCATACCTTCGATTCTTACCGTTGTTTTGTACATCTTTTTTCTCCTTTGCGGTTGACAAAGCATTTTCGGACCGCTAAAGTATTGTACTGTAATTAGACAAGAATAACAAGCAGTAAAATACTAAAATTAGAACGTACTAACTTTAACACGAATAAGCGTGTATTGATCAGAAGAAAGGACACAGAACAATGCTTCCACTTTCGATGGCACAGGCCGGAGATCAGCTGATGGTCGTCCGCATCGGCGGGAACGACGAGGCGAAAAAGCACCTCGAGGATCTTGGTTTTGTCGTCGGTACACCGGTTCAGGTGGTGTCCGCACCCGGCAACGGCAACGTGATTGTCGCCCTCAAAGGTGCCCGGCTTGCCATCACCTCGCAGATGGCCGCAAAGATTCAGGTGACAGAGGGTGAAAAGCAGTAGGTCTTTTTATCAGGCATATGAGTTAGCAAACACTAACTATTGTTTGTTGGCTTGTATATAGAATGCAGTATCAAATCTTGTATGGAGGAGACAGCATGAAAACACTCAGAGATGTGCCTGTAGGGCAGACGTCCACGGTTCTGAAGATCCATGGCGACGGTGCCTTAAAGCGCAGAATCATGGACATGGGCATCACGAAGGGAACAGACATCTACGTCCGCAAGGTGGCTCCGCTCGGCGATCCGGTTGAGGTCACCGTCAGAGGGTATGAGCTTTCGCTTCGGAAGGAAGATGCAGACATCCTGGAGATGAGCTGACAGGGACCAGCTTTTTCAAAGCATCAGCAGTACAACGTTTCGATTGGAAATACGTACAGAAAAGAGGAAAACATGGCAATTAAAATCGCGCTCGCAGGAAACCCGAACTGCGGCAAGACCACACTGTTCAACGACCTGACCGGCAGTACGCAGTACGTCGGCAACTGGCCGGGCGTCACCGTTGAAAAGAAGGAAGGCCGGCTCATCGGCCACAAGGACATCGTGGTCCAGGACCTTCCCGGTATCTATTCCTTAAGCCCCTACACGCTCGAGGAGGTCGTCTCCAGAAACTACCTCGTCAATGAAAAGCCCGATGTCATTCTGAACATCGTCGACTCCACCAACATCGAGAGAAACCTGTACCTCACCACCCAGCTGATTGAGATCGGCCGCCCGGTGGTCCTGGCCTTCAACATGATGGATCTGATCCGCAAGAACGGTGACAAGATCGACACGATGGCCATTGCAAAGGAGCTGGGCTGCGAGAGCATCGAGATCTCCGCTCTCCACTCCCAGAACACGAAGGAAGCCGCGGAGCTTTGTATCAAGGTCGCACAGGAAGCAAAGGAGAGAAAGGAACTGCCGCATGTCTTCACCGGAAGCGTTGAGCATGCGATCGCCCACATCGAGGAGTCCATTCAGGACAAGGTTGATCCGTCCCAGCTTCGCTGGTTCTCCGTAAAGCTCTTTGAGCGTGATAACAAGGCAACCGATCAGCTCCATCTCGACGCAGCCACCAAGGCCCACATCGAGGGACACATCAGGGACTGCGAGAAGGAGATGGACGATGATTCCGAGAGTATCATCACGAATCAGCGCTACACCTACATCCAGGAGCTGATGGCAAAGACCGTAAAGAAGAAGAGACAAAAGGGCGAGATGACGGTGTCCGACAAGATCGACCGCATCGTCACGAACCGTATCCTTGCACTTCCGATCTTCGCCCTGATCATGTTCGGTGTGTATTACGTCTCCGTCACGACCCTCGGCACGATGCTGACCGACTGGACGAACGATGTCCTGTTCGGCGAGTGGATCCCTAATGCAGCTTCCGCAGGACTCGAGGCGATCAGCTGCCCCGGGTGGCTGGAAGGCCTGATCGTTGACGGTATCATCGGCGGTGTCGGCACGGTCCTGGGCTTCGTGCCGCAGATGGTGATCCTGTTCCTGTGCCTGGCAATCCTTGAGGATTCCGGATACATGGCACGTGTCGCCTTCATCATGGACCGTATCTTCCGCAGATTCGGTCTGTCCGGCAAGTCCTTCATCCCGATGCTCGTCGGTACCGGCTGCGGCGTGCCCGCCATCATGGCTTCCCGTACGATCGAGAATGAGCAGGATCGCCGCATGACCATCATGCTCTCGACCTTCATGCCCTGCAGTGCAAAGATGGAGATCGTCGCCATGCTGACCATGACCTTCTTCCCGGGCAATCCGTTCGTTGCACCGGCCATGTACTTCATGGGACTTGGCATCGTCGTCTTTGCAGGTATTGCATTAAAGAAGACCAGGTACTTCTCCGGCGATCCGGCTCCGTTCGTCATGGAGCTGCCGGCTTACCATGTACCTACCGTGAGAGGCGTTCTGATTCACGTCTGGGAGCGCACCAAGGCCTTCCTGGTCAAGGCAGGTACCATCATCTTCGCAATGTGCATCGTCCTCTGGGTTCTGATGCATCTTGGCCCGTCCGGATATCTGCCGGATGAGGAGCAGGTCTCCGTATCGTTCCTTCGTTACATCGGCGAGGTTCTCGCATGGATCTTCGTTCCGCTGGGATTCGGTTCCTGGCAGGGCGCCGTGGCAGCGGTCTCCGCAGAGGTCGCAAAGGAGCAGGCAACGGCAACCCTTGCAATGCTCGCTCATGCAACCTTTACGACTGCAGCCAGTGATGAGGAAGCGATTTCGCTGCTGTTTGGCGGAAGCTCTCTGGTAGGCTTCTCGTTCCTGGTCTTCAACATCTTCGATGCACCCTGCATGGTCGCCATTGCAACGGCCTTCCGTGAGCAGGGCACCCGCAAGTGGGGCTGGATCACTTTCGGCTTCCAGATGATGATGGGCTACTGCCTGGCACTGTGCATCTATCAGATCGGCTCTCTTGTGAATGGCAACGGCTTCACTTTCGGTACTCTTGTTGCCTTCCTTCTGATCGCTGTCTCGCTGTACTTCATCTTCCGTCCGAATCCGTACAAGGACGTGAGAAAGCAGAAGGTCAACGCAGTAGAAGCACATTCATGATTCAGGCATAAAGAGTCGGGTTATCCATGGACAGCACAGAACTTACCGGAGCGATGACGAAGTACCTCGCGACCATCGTGGAAATCGAAGAAGAGGGCGCGAAGATCCGGGCGATTGACATTGCAAACCGCAACGGCGTGAAGAAGCCGAGTGTGTGCAACGCAGTGGCGGTACTCAAGGATCTTGGCTTTATCACCGCAGACGGCGGCCGCAATATCCGCCTGACCGAGAGGGGCAGGCAGATCGGACAGAGGGCAAGGCAGAAGGAACAGTTCTTCTGCGAACTTCTTTCCGATGCGGGTCTTGACAAAGACAGCGCAAAGCTGGAGGCTTCCAGGTTTGCCTATTCGGTGAGTGAGAAGGCATATCTGGCACTTCGAAACTACGCGGACAAAGAGCGTGACTCATGAGATGCGATAATGCAATGGAATCACTTGTGTATGGTCTGGTATCTCTGATGGTTGCCGGAGGAATGCTCCTTCTGATGCACGGCATCCGGGAGTGGGCACTGCGGCAGCTCCATCACAGGAGGAAATGAAATGTTCGGGTTTGGCAGGAAGGACGACACGATCGTTCTCAATAAGACGAGAAGGACGCGCTTTGTGGCGATCGCCTTTCTCGGGGACGGCGATGTGCCGACTTTCGAGAGAACCTGTTACTTTGAGTTTCACACCATCCTGAACGGAAAGAGCCAGCGCAAGGACATGCTCTCCATTCAGGATACAAAGACCGACGCCGTGGTGAAGACCCTCAAAGACATGAAGGTCGACACGGTGGTTGCAAGGGCCTACGGGCCCCGGGCGATGCATGCGCTGAAAAATGCCGGCATCCGGTGCTGCGTATTTGACGGCGGTCCCCATGCCGCCATCAATGCCTACCTCAAGGATGCACTGGTAGAGGTCTGAAAAGCAATTCTCCTGAACAGAAGGGGCGGCCAGATCCGATTGGATTTCGGATCTGGCCGCCCTTTCGCTGTCTGAAGGAGAAATGCAGGCGGTCTTTTTTGCTACTCCTCTCCTGCGAGCTCACTCAGGTGCCGGTACTGGCGCGGAGACATGTGGTAATGGTCCTGGAAGACGCGGTTGAAGGTCTGCTGGCTCTGGAACCCGGCGTCGAGGCAGATCTCGGTCACCGGCTCATCGGTGCGGGCAAGAAGAGCGCAGGCGTAGTCGAGGCGCACCTCATTGAGATAGCGGTTGAAGTTCCGGTGGAAGGTCGAGGAGAACACCCTGGAGAGTGCGTAGGGGCTCACGCCGAGGTCCTTTGCCATGCCGGTGAGGGTCAGGTTCTCCCGGAAGTGCTGCGCGATGTAGTTCACCACCTGATAGACGATGTCGTACTTTGCGGCATCCTGCCGGTCCTCCAGAGTAAGAAGGTACAGGGTTCTCGAAAGGACAAGCTGCAGCATCGCCTGCAGTTCCACGAGGCGGCTCTTGGTCTTCAGGTCCTGCCGTGTGATCTGCTCATTGCCGGCGGGCGCCTGTTCCAGGGAAAGCTCCCGTGCACCCTTCAGGGTCCTGTGGTGGCGCTTCGGGAAGGCGGCAACCAGGGAGAGCAGGGTGTTGATAACGAGCGGCGCAAGATCCTTGCGGCGGATCACCGGGTCCTTTGGCTGTGTCGAGTTCAGAAGGTAGGTGAAGGGCCCGAGGTAGAGAGAAGCCGCCAGGATGTGCACCGCGCGGCATTCGGCGGTATCGAACACCTGGAAGTGGTGGATCAGGTTCGGGAAGATGATTCCGAGATCTCCCTCTTCCATGTGGAAGAGGTTCATTCCGACGCCAAGCTCCAGCGTTCCCTCCGTGACGTAGACGATTTCTATGGACTTGTGCAGGTGCGGACTCTCGTGGCGGGAGCGGATCTCGCGCGCATCGAGGGCGTCCTGACTTTCACTGTAGGTGGTGACCATGGCTTTTTTGCAAGATCTGAGTACTTTTGAATGACATTTGATGAGAAACAAAGGAGGAGGCGCGGTATCCTTACAGCGTAAAGATCAAACGAAAGAAAGACCGGAATCCCCTCCGGTTTTCGTCATCATACCACAGAAATGTGACTGAGACCTGACGCATTTGATTTTTCATCAAGAAGCTTTTTACAAAAGCAATATACCCTCCCTTTCACCGCACTGCCGTCTGTCCACGGCGGTGCGGTACTTTTTTGTCCTTGAGTAAGGTTAGAAAAATTTTAGTTTTATAAATTGAATCTCCGTGCTATGATACGCATGGAAACAGAGAACAGATCCCCAAAGGAGGTTATCACATATGAACGATTATCTTCAGATCGAAAAAGTCTACGGACGTCAGATCATCGATTCCCGCGGCAATCCCACCGTTGAGGCAGAGGTGACGCTTGCGGACGGGACCGTGGGACGCGGCGCATCGCCCTCCGGTGCATCGACCGGTGAGTTCGAGGCTCTCGAGCTTCGCGACGGCGACAGGAGCCGTTTCGGCGGCAAGGGTGTGACGAAGGCCGTCGACAACATCAACAACCTGATTGCTCCCGCACTTGTCGGTGTGGACGCATCTGATACCTATGCAGTCGACAAGGTCATGCTTGACCTCGACGGCACGAAGGACAAGTCAAAGCTTGGCGCAAACGCAATCCTTGCCGTCTCCATTGCGGCGGCAAAGGCGGCTGCACTGTCGCTGGACATTCCGCTTTACCGGTTCCTCGGCGGCGTGCAGGCAGACACCCTGCCGGTGCCGATGATGAACATCCTGAACGGCGGCGTCCATGCGACGAACTCCGTGGATACGCAGGAGTTCATGATCATGCCCGCCGGCGCTCCGAGCTTCTCGGAAGGACTTCGCTGGTGCACCGAGGTATTCCATGCCCTTCAGAAGCTCTTAAAGAGCGAGGGCAACACCACCTCCGTCGGCGATGAGGGCGGCTTTGCACCGAACCTGAAGGATGACGAGGACACCATCGAGCACATCCTGCAGGCCATCCGCAACGCCGGCTATGAGCCCGGCCGCGACTTCGTCCTTGCAATGGATGCGGCATCGAGCGAGTGGAAGAGTGAGAAGGGCAAGGGCTTCTACCATCAGCCGAAGTCCGGAAAAGACTTCACCTCCGATGAGCTCATCGCTCACTGGAAGAGCCTTGTCGAGAAGTACCCGATCTACTCCATCGAGGACGGCCTCGACGAGGAGGACTGGGAAGGCTGGCAGAAGATGACCAGAGAGCTTGGCAGCAAGGTCCAGCTCGTTGGCGATGACCTGTTCGTCACGAACACCGAGCGCCTGAAGAAGGGCATCGAGCTGCACTGCGCAAACTCGATTCTCATCAAGCTCAACCAGATCGGATCGGTCTCCGAGACCCTCGATGCGATCAAGATGGCGCACAACGCGGGCTACACCGCAATCGTCTCTCATCGCTCCGGCGAGACCGAGGATACGACCATCGCGGATCTGTCCGTTGCGCTGAACACGGGCGAGATCAAGACCGGTGCACCGAGCCGCTCCGAGCGTGTGGCAAAGTACAATCAGCTGCTGCGCATTGAGGAGCAGCTTGGAAACCATGCCGTGTACCCGGGCAAGGGCGCGTTCCACTTCGCAAGGTAAAACAGGCCTTACAGGGAAAGCCCCTGTCTCAGCTTTAGCTTTGGTTCATCCTCCATAAACACATATCGCAAGAAGAAACCCCTTCTTCCGGCAAGCAGCCGGTGGAAGGGGTTTCTTCATATCCGGATATCAGAGCTGTCTTTCGGATCAGTGACGGTCCATTACCCGAGGGCAACGTCCAGTGCCATCATCAGCGTGAAGCCGAAGGCAAAGGAGAGAACGCCGATGTTGGAGTGCTCGCCCTCTGACATCTCCGGGATCAGCTCCTCGACAACCACGTACATCATGGCGCCTGCGGCAAAGCTTAAGAGGTAGGGCATTGCCGGGATCATATAGCGGGAAAGGAGCAGTACCAGCAGAGCTCCCGCGGGCTCTACGGCGCCGGAGAGGAGGCCAAGGAGGAAGGATTTTCCCTTCTTCATGCCGCCTGCGTGAAGCGGCATGGAGATGATGGCGCCCTCCGGGAAGTTCTGGATGGCGATGCCAAGGGACAGGGCAAGGGCTGCCGAGGCGGCGATCCCCTCGGACCCTGCAAGATACCCCGCATAGACGACGCCGACCGCCATGCCCTCCGGGATGTTGTGGATGGTCACGGCAAGGAGCATCAGGGTCGTGTTCCGAAGGTGGGACGAAGGTCCCTCGGGGGCGCTGGCAAAGCGGTGCAGGTGGGGCGTTGCGTGGTCGAGAAAGAGCAGGAACAGGATGCCAAGCCAGAAGCCGACAAGGGCGGGAAGGAACGAGAGGCGCCCGAGGGCAGCCCCGTCCTCGATGGCCGGGATGATCAGCGACCAGATGGACGCGGCGACCATGACGCCGGCGGCAAAGCCGGTCATGAAGCGCTGCACATGATCGGAGAGCTCATTCTTCATGAAAAGAACAGCGGCAGAGCCAAGGCTCGTGCCGAGAAACGGGATCAGAATCCCGAGAACAACACTGGTGATCACAAAAACCTCCTCTGTGAATGACTTATGATTAAATCACTACTACATATCTTAAAGGAAGACGCTTTTCCGTGCAAGAAAAGCGCCATCTGACTTTCCGTTTCCCTTCTCCGGCATATGTCTGCATCCCGTGCGGATGAATGAAAAGTTTAATAATGGTCAACTGCAGCTGACATCACAGCGGACCATGAAATGTCGGTTACGGTTGACAAACCGGCCGGATGTTTGGACACTTAGGATGTAAAGAATTCAGAAAAATTAGCATAATTTAACTTATTTACAGTAAAGTTAAACACAACTGGCTTTCATGGCATGGATAGAAAGGAAGATTTTAAATGAGTGCCTGGAAAAATGTTCGTATGATCACATATGGTTTTCTGATTGGAACGGCGGGTGTTGCCCTGCTCTCCTCTGATGATGCAAAGAGTGCCTACACACACATCACGGCAGCGGTCAAGCGCGGCGGCACGAGCGTCATGAAGACCTTCACGACATTAAAGGAGAACTGCGAGGACGTCGGCGCCGATGCAGATGACATCAACAGAAAGCGCGCCGAGAAGAAGAGAGCGCAGGAGATCGCGGATGCAAAGGAGACCCTTCGCCGTGCAGCCGAGGAGGACGCCGTAAAGGCCGCTGAGGAAGCGGACGCGGCAGCAGCAGACGAGGCCTGACGCCGTATGAGATGCACGATCTTACGTCAACTGCTCACGACCCTAAAGGGTCGGAGCTTGCAGCTGGTCCGGAAGTACAAACGTGACGCGTAGAGCGTCCTCCTTCCTTTGATAGATGGGATTGCACCCTTATACCGCCGCATCGTCGGGTGGCTGACTGCACCCGTGAGTTAGCCTCCTGTCATGCAGGAGCTTCTGCTGTAAAAGCTGGATTGTCTGTGCCGGATGCCCAGAGTGTTCCGAGAAGCCATATGTTCATGGCACCGACCCGGTCATCATTCGTCTGGAATCCGCATCTGTCACACACATATATGTGTGTGTTATGGTGACGGTTCTCTTTGCAAATCCGCCCACAGTGCGGGCATCTCTGCGACGTGTAATGGGCATCAACCTTCAATACCTCAGAACCTGTCTCGTGGGCCTTATAGGTGAGTTTGGTCTCCAGATCATAGAATGCCCAGTTCCGGAGATCATGCGTCTGGCCTGCGGATTTGAAATTCTGCTCGTTTGTGGAGACGTCTTCCAGATCTTCCAGGACATACAGCGTACCGGATCCATATTTATTGACGAGTGCCTTACTGAGACGATGGTTTACATCGCTCATCCAACGGTTCTCTCGCCCAGAAATACGCTTCAGAGTGCGCTTCGCTGATTTGGTGCCCTTTGCCTGGAGCTGTGCCCGGACACGATCAAAAGAATTCCGCTTCAGAAGGATCTGATTCCCGCTCTCAAAGGACGTATGATGGCTGCTGTCATATACAGTTTCCAGAAAGCGAAGTCCGCGGTCAATCCCGACGACCTGTTTTACATCGTCTCTGGTAAAGTCCGGAACTTCCTTTGTGGCGGATATATGCAGATACCAGATGTTCTTCATGCAGACCAGTTTCGCTGTGCCGAAATGCCATGACCCGTCAAGAAATTTCTTCATGCAGTCCGGCACAGTAAACGGGCAGATTACACGCCTGCCAAGAGTATTGATGGAAATCTCCCGTCCTTCATGTACGAAACTATAATCGCGGTTTCTGACGAGATCAGCCTGCGGGCGGTGGAATTCAAGCGACTTTGTAAGCCAGCGCATGTCCCGCTGTACGGAATACCATTTGCCATCTGCCTGAAAACGGTAAGGTTCCTTCTGCAGCTGGGTATTGACCGTCTTATACCCTGCCGTTACGGTGCGGACAGCGGACTGTGCCATCTGGGATTTCAGAAGAAATTTCGATCTGAGATCTCTGTACAGTTCTTTTGAGAGGGCCGCCGAATTTATCTGAAACTCATGTTCAAAGACATACCGGGAGATATAATCACACGCCAGCATGTACTGATACGATGTGTTCTCAAAGGCTTTGTCCATATCCGGATCGGTATTCAGTTTCAGCTTAAGAACCTCTGCCAGCTGCATATCGGTTTCCTCTCAATATGGTAAAATCATATTGAAATCGTACAATAAGTATGTTGTTTGGACAAGAACGAAAACAGGCTTATGGGCAGAAATTTTATACATCTGCATGATAGAGATGGCTATCATCACAGAGCGCATAATAAGACGCGTCTCCTCGTACATCTGATATTTGTCACAAAGTATCGGAAGCCGATCCTGTCCGGAAGTATCAGGCAGAACACAAAGCAGTTGATATTCGAATCTGCCAGGAGGCATCATTGGTATATTGACACCATGGAGACAGACAGGGACCATATACATATCCTGTTGCAATATCCTCCTACGGTCAGTGTGACTGATATCGTCCGCGCTCTGAAGCAGGAAAGCACGTATTACACGTGGAGACATCATGCAAATGTTTTGAAACGGCATTACTGGGCAGAACAGCTAAGCTATGGTCTGATGGTTATTTTGCGGCCAGTGTAGGAGAGGCATCAGCCGAAACGATCCAACAATATATCCAACACCAGGGATAAGTAAAAACGCCCCTGAAGGGGTGACGTTTCCTTATAAAATTTATGAATCCAGCGGCAGAATGCGGGTGCATCTTCATCAGTGCTATATGACCTTCGAGGAAGCGGACAAGGTGCAGTACTACCTGCAGTCTCTGCCGGGCGTTGTGCGTGCAAAGGTCTCTGAGAGAACCTGCGATGCCACGATTTACTACGGCGGAACCGCAAAACAGAGAGCAAAACTTGTCCGTGCGCTTTCCGGCTTCGACTATGAGACGACAGAGGTTTCCGTGCCAGACCACACAGGACGCGAGCTCAACCACAAGTTCGAGGACCGGATGTTCTGGCACATCGCGGGACGCTTTGTCACAAGACTCTTCCTGCCGCTCTCCATTCGGAGCATCATCAGCTTCGTAAAGGCTGTTCCGTTCGTGATCCGGGGACTGAACTCCCTCATTCACGGGCGCATCGATGTCCACGTGCTCGATGCGGCGTCCGTGACCTTTGCGATTGTACGCAGCGACTTTGATACCGCAGGCTCCGTCATGTTCCTGCTCGGCATCGGCGACATCATGGAGGAGTGGACGCACAGGAAGTCGGTGGACGACCTGGCAAATGCCATGAGTCTTCATGTCGACAAGGTGTGGGTGAAGACAAAGAGCGGCGAGGAGGTCCTCGTCGGCGTAGGTGAGGTACACAGGGACAGCCGCATCATCGTCCGAACCGGAAACATGATTCCGCTCGACGGCCTTGTCGAGAGCGGGGACGCCATGGTCAATCAGGCCTCCATCACCGGAGAGCCGCTCTCGGTCCGGAAGACGGAGGGTGGTGCGGTCTTTGCAGGGACCGTTGTCGAGGAAGGCGAGCTTGTCGTTCGCGTGACAAAGGATGCGGGCACGGGCCAGTACGACCGGATCGTGTCCATGATCGAGGAATCGGAAAAGCTTCGCTCCGACACGGAGGCAAAGGCATCCGATCTTGCCGACAAGCTGGTCCCGGTGACCTTCGGAGCTGCGGTTCTGACCTATCTTCTGACAAGGGACATCAACCGGGCGTACTCCATCATGATGGTGGATTTCTGCTGCGCCTTGAAGCTTGCCATCCCGATCAGTGTGCTCTCCGCGATGCGGGAAGCACAGGAGCATCAGATTTCCGTCAAAGGCGGCAAGTTCATGGAGAACTTCGCAAAGGCCGAGACGATCGTGTTCGACAAGACCGGAACGATCACCAGGGCCGTACCGAAGGTCAGGGACGTGGTGGCCTTCAACGGACAGGATCCGAAGGAGATGCTGCGTCTTGCCGCCTGCCTCGAGGAGCATTATCCGCACTCCATCGCGAACGCGGTGGTGCGCTGCGCAAAGGAGCAGGGGCTTTCCCACGAGGAGAAGCACTCGAAGGTCGAGTACATCGTGGCCCACGGCATTGCAAGTACCGTTGACGGCGTGAAGGTGAGGATCGGAAGCTGGCACTTCATCTTCGAGGACGAGAAGGCAGTGCTGAAGGAGGACGAGAAGGAGAAGTTCGACAGCCTGCCGGATCAGTACTCCCATCTCTACCTTGCAATCGGTGGGGTTCTCTCCGCGGTCATCCTCATCGAGGATCCGATCAAGGACGAGGCAAAGGACGCGATCAGAGCGCTGCATGAGGCCGGGTTCTCCCGCGTTGTCATGCTGACCGGCGACTCCGGGCGGACGGCAAAGGCCGTCGCAAAGCTCATCGGTGTGGACGATTTCCGTGCCGAGGTTCTGCCGGAGGACAAGGCTGCGTTCATCAAACAGGAGCATGAGGCCGGACGCAAGGTCGTCATGGTCGGCGACGGCGTCAATGACTTGCCGGCGCTCTCCGCAGCCGATGTGGGTGTTGCCATCAACAGCGGCGCCGCGATTGCCAGGGAGATTGCCGATGTGACGATTTCCGAGGACGATCTCAAGGCGCTGGTGACGCTTCGGAGGCTGTGCAACGGCCTGAATCAGAGGACTACCCGCAACTATCGCTTTATCCTGACGTTCAACTCGGGACTGATTGTCCTCGGTATGCTGGGGCTTCTGCAGCCGACGATGACGGCACTTCTCCACAACATGTCGACGATTCTCATCGCACTCCACAGCATGACCAACGTGCTGCCGGAGTCGAAGAACTGAAAAAGAGCAGAACTTCAAAGTTTACAGATACAGAAAGGGCTGTCCGGAACAAACCGGGCAGCCTTTTCTGCGCGTTCAGAAAAAAAGAAAGGAACAAGTATCGTTCTGCAACAGAGATTTCTCTCTGCACACAGCTATGTCAAAGTGACAATGTTCAGAAGGACATTGTCTCAGGCGAGCTTCTCGCCAAGCGCCTCGCACTCCGCATCGGCGGCATGGTCAGGCTCGTTGTTGGCGGTCACGGTTCCCACAAGGTCCGCACCGGTACTCTCAGCATCCGACGTCCAGTCTTCCATCCAGACGCCTCCGCCCCAGCCCCAGGAGCCGAACAGGCCGATCTTCTTTCCCTTGAGGGCGGGCTTTACCTCGTCCCACATGGGCTGGAAGACGGACTCCTCAAGAACCTCGGCGCCCATTGCGGGGCAGCCGAGGGCGATCGCATCATAGGAGGCAACGTCCGCTTCGTGGAAGGAATCCGCGAAGATCTCCGTTACCCCGGCGCCTGCCTTCTTTGCGCCCTCGATCACCTTCTGTGCCATCTTCTGGGTGTTGCCCGTGCCGGTCCAGTACACAACTGCTACCTTACTCATTTGATTATCCTGCCTTTCTGATCTTGTCTTTGATCTGCTATCCTGCAACGGTGAGCTGAAGAATGCTTCTTCGACCGCTCACCCACAGCTGCCAGTAAATATGATGGCACTTGTTGAGCCGCGAAAACGTGCGTCCTGCCTCTTCCTTTCCGGTATAGGACTTCCAGAGCCCCGACACCGTGTAGTTCTTGCCGCGGTTGTCGATGAACCCCGTGACGTCGCAGAGGGGATATCCCAGGAACACCCCGATCTCATGCGGGAACGTGGAAGACGAACAGCCCCGCATCCTTTCCTTCAGGTGGCTGAGGCACAGGTACAGATCCCCGGTTCCCACGGGATACCCGTAGCGCAGAAGGAAATCCCGGTTCTTCGGATCCTCCAGCGTGCGTCGCAGCTGGGAGATGCGGAAGACATAGACGAGCGCACAGGATTCGCAGCGCTTCAGGACATACAGGTGAATGCCCCGTGTGTTGAGCTCTGCGTTCTTCTCTGCAATCCAGTCCTTGAGGTCGGCATCGCACTCCGGCGTGCAGCTGAACAGGCTGGCACATTTGATGGCGGCCAGTGTTCCCGAACAGCAGTCCACAAGGTATTTGTCGCTCATGATCTCCCCCGGTGTCTTTGATCCAGGTGTTATCTGCAACACGGTTATATTACTTTAATCGTGAATAGATGTCAATAACCATGATGAGAGATATTGACAAGCAGGACTGAATTAGATATATATAAGCACAGTTAGACATAGACAAACCCCACGCAGACTTTAAAAGGAGTGCGTCATGAGTGTTGTCATTATCGGAGGCAATGAATGTATGGAGCGAAAGTACCGGGACCTGTGCCAGGCACATGGCTGCGACGCAAAGGTCTTCTGCAAGTATCAGGGAGGCCTTGCTGAGAGAATCGGCAGCCCGAATCTCCTGATTCTGTTCACCCATACGGTTCCCCATAAGATGGTCAAATGCGCGCTGCAGGCCGTGGACGAGAACACCACAGTGGTGCGCTGCCACTCAAGCTCGGTATCGTCCCTTCGCCAGATCCTCGCGGAAAACGCATAGGGAACCGGAGAAAGACAGCATGCTGTCACAGCCGCCGGCTGCGGCAGTTTTTTTATGCCCTCTGATGCTTTACAAGCATCCCTTCGGCCGATACACTCGGTGCCGGAGGTTCAGAAGATGACACATTCGAAACAGATGTCGGAATCCATGCGGCTGGGCATTGCGCTTGCCATGTCGGGCGGGCTTATGGACGCCTATTCGTATCTGGAGCGGGATCATGTCTTTGCAAACGCCCAGACCGGCAACATGCTCCTTCTTGGCGTCAACCTCTCTCAGGGAAACTTTGACAGCGCCTTCCACTACTTTCTCCCGGTGCTCTTCTTTGCCCTCGGCATCGCGGTCGCGCAGAACCTCCGGATTCTCTTCGGGAAGAGAGATTTTTCCGTTCACTGGCGGCAGGCCTGCGTTCTCATCGAGTGCCTGGCGCTGTGCGTTGTCGCATTCCTTCCGCTTTCCGTCAATGCCCTTGCCAATGCGCTGACCTCCTTTGCCTGCGGCATTCAGGTGCAGAGCTTCCGCAAGATCCACGGCAACGGCATCGCCACCACCATGTGCATCGGCAACATGCGCTCCGGCGTCGACAACCTCGTCTCTTTCGTCCACACGGGAAAGAGAGAGCATCTCTCCGCAAGCCTCATCAGCTTCGGGGTGATCCTCTCCTTTGTCATCGGCGCGGTGATCGGATCTCTCCTGATTCCGCACCTTGGAACCTATTCGATCCTGGTAAGCTCCGGGATCCTGCTTGCGGCCTTCGGCGTCATGTTCCGGGAGCCGGAGGAATAATCGGATCCGTACGGGAAACCATCAGACATAAAAGAAAGGCCTTCCGGTTTGTCCGTAGGGCCTTTGTGTTTGGAACGATATTTGGTTTCTGCAGGACTACTCCGCGTTCAGGTGCTTTCCTGCCTGGAAGAAGTCTCTTGTCTCCTTTGCAACGACGCCGTTTAAGGCGAACAGGGCGATCATGTTCGGGATGGCCATGAGACCGTTGAAGATGTCGGCGATGGTCCAGACGGCGGAGACGGTCATGTAGGGTCCGATGAAGACCGCGAGGATGTAGAACCAGCGGAAGATATGCACGGCCTTATTGTTTCCGTGGGTCAGGTACTGGAGGCAGCGCTCCGAGTAGTAGTCCCAGCCGAGGATCGTCGTGAAGGCAAAGAAGATCAGGCAGATCATGAGGATGAAGGCCGAGAATCTTGCCGGGAAGGGAAGACCGTTCTGGAAGGCATAGGTGGTCACCGCAACACCCTCGAGGCCGTCCACCTGCCAGGCACCGGTGATGACGATGGAAAGACCGGTCAGGTTGCAGATGATGATGGTGTCGAGAAAGGTGCCGGTCATGGAGACCAGGGCCTGACGGACGGGCTCCTTCGTCTGGGCTGCCGCCGCGGCGATCGGGGCGGAGCCAAGGCCTGCCTCATTCGAGAAGATACCTCTCGCGATACCCTTCTGCATGGCAACGAGCATCGTGCCGACGATGCCGCCGGTGATGGCTCTCGGGTTGAAGGCACCGACGACGATCTCGCGGAAGGCCTCGGGAACCTTTGTGATGTTCATCAGAATGAGCAGGATGGCAAAGACGAAATAGGTGATTGCCATGAAGGGGACGATGACCGATGCCACCTTCGAGATGCGCTGCAGGCCGCCGATGACGACGAGCGCGACGACCACGGCAAGGATCAGGGACGCGGCGATGGTCACATAGCTGTAGGTGCCGATGCCTGGGATTGCGACGGGCTCTGCACCGCCCGGATTGAAGAAGTTGTTGACGGCGGAGACGATGCCGTTCACCTGCGAGAACGTGCCGATGCCGAACAGGCCGACACAGACACCGAAGAAGGCAAAGAGCTTTGCGAGGAACTTCCACTTTTGTCCCATGCCCTTTTCAATGTAGTAGAAGGGGCCGCCGAGGGTCTTTCCGTTTTTGTCGATGTCCCGGTACTTGACCGCAAGCAGGGCCTCGGAGTACTTCGTTGCCATGCCGAAGAAGGCGGCAAGCACCATCCAGAACAGGGCACCGGGACCGCCGGCACAGACGGCGGTGGCGACGCCGACGATGTTGCCGGTGCCGATGGTCGCCGACAGGGCGGTCATGAGCGCCGCAAAGCTGGAAACCTCGCCGTTGGAGTTCTTCTCATTGTGAAAGACCCAGCGGAAGGCAAGCGGCAGGCGCCTCACCTGCAGAAGGTGCAGACGGCACGTTAACAGGACGCCGCCGGATAAGATCAGTACCATGAGCGGCACGCCCCAGACAAAGCCGTCGATGGCGTCAAGGACGTTGTTGACAGTTGACCACATGGATATATTCTCCTCCTCTTCACATGCGCAGGACACCTCAAAAAAGACAGCAAAAAGGGAGCCGGATCGCCGACTCCCTGGAATGTACTGGTTCATGCATGCACGGGAAGATGCCTTATTGCGGCCTCCCTGCCTGCAGCGCACTCTGTCCTTTTGCCTGAGAGATTCAGGATTGCTCCCTTTCCCCTTCGGCACCAGGGCCAACAGCCCGTGGATTCTCCAGAGTCACGATCCATCTGCGGTATGGTCCCGAAAGGACACCTGAGAGTTTTACTCCTACGGCGGGCGTTAAGCCTCTTTCCTGCAGACTTCTTCTCGTATGCCTGTTCACTTTTTTCGCACGCTCTCTACCTTAGTGCAGGAGGGTTGATCTGTCAATGAAAACACAGCTGTTGTCCTGCAAACAGATGCTGTCTTGCAAAAACGATGGCACGTCCGTACACTGAACTTCAGTGTTCGTAAAGGAAATTCAGGAGGAAACCATGGATCCATATCTTGCAGAATCAAAGCGCGTCCGCGCGCTCACCGATGTTCACTACAACTGCGCCCAGGGCGTTCTCATGCCCTTTGCAAAGGCGAAGGGACTGAACGAAGAGCAGACCTTCGCCCTGTCCGGAGCCTTCGGCGCCGGCATGCGCACCGGCAGGACCTGCGGCGCCATCACGGGAAGCCTCATGGTGCTGGGGCTCTACGGCCTGTCCGACCCGCAGACGGTAGGAGAGTTCTTCCGTACGTTTGAGGAGAGGCATGAGGGCATGACGAACTGTAAGGATCTTCTCCGCACGAGCGCGCAGCGGGGCGAGGTCAAGAAGCAGCACTGCGACGGACTCGTTTTTGAGTGCGTGGAGATCCTCGTCGACATGCTCTCGAAGAGAGGGCTTCTTGATCCGGAAAAGATCTGAGGAGAAGAGAAAAGGCGGACCAGGAAGAAGCAGGAAAGCAGAAGAGAGAAAAGCAGCGGCAGGAACTGCATGGGATTGCAGTTCCTGCCGCTGCTTTACCCGGAAAGCATTTCGCTCTCCGGAAGACTTGTAGGTTTTTATCTTCAGAACAGCCTGTTGTCGTCCGTGATGTTGTCCATGACAGCCTTGCGGACAGCCTGCATCACGCGGGGATCGAAGGCATCCGGAAGGATATGATCCTCGGAGAGCTCCTCATCGGTGACGACGGCAGCAAGGCCCTTGGCAGCTGCCATCTTCATATCCTCCGTGATCTGTCTTGCCTTGCCGTCGAGGGCACCGCGGAAGATGCCGGGGAAGACGAGGACGTTGTTGACCTGGTTCGGGAAGTCCGAACGGCCGGTGCCGACGATGCGGGCGCCTGCCTCCTTGGCAAGATCCGGCATGATCTCGGGGACCGGGTTTGCCATGGCAAAGAGGATGGCGTCATGGTTCATCGTCTTCACCATCTCAGGGGTGACAACGCCGGGAGCGGAGACGCCGATGAAGATGTCGGCGCCCTTCAGGGCATCGGCGAGCGTTCCGGAGATGTCGTTCTCGTTCGTGACCTGGAGCATCTCCTTCTTGATCCAGTTGAGACGCTCGCTCTTCGAAGAGACGATGCCCTTCGAATCGCAAAGGAGCAGGTGCTTGAAGCCGTAGGCGAGCAGAAGCTTCGAGATGGCGATGCCGGCGGCACCGGAGCCGTTGACAACCACGTGGCAGTCGGCGGGATCCTTCTTCACGATCTTCAGTGCGTTGATGATGCCGGCAAGGACGATGATGGCCGTGCCGTGCTGGTCATCGTGGAAGACCGGGATATTCATGGTCTCCTTGAGGCGCCGCTCGATCTCAAAGCAGCGGGGCGCGGAGATGTCCTCGAGGTTGATGCCGCCGAAGGTGGGCTCGAGGAGCTGAACCGCATGGACGATCTCATCGACGTCCTGGGTCTTCAGGCAGATCGGGAAGGCGTTGACGCCACCGAACTCCTTGAACAGGACCGCCTTGCCCTCCATGACCGGCATGGCAGCCTCCGGTCCGATGTTGCCAAGGCCAAGGACTGCAGAGCCGTCGGAGACGACGGCGATCGTGTTCTGCTTGATCGTATAGGTGTAGGCGTCCTGCACGTTTTCATGGATCTTCTTGCAGGGCTCTGCAACGCCGGGCGTGTAGGCAAGAGCCAGATCCTCTCTGGTCTTTACCTCACACTTTGCTTCCGTGGAGATCTTGCCCTTCCACTCCTTGTGCAGCTCGAGCGCTTTTTCCGCGTTTGTCATGGTGTTTTCTACCTCCATTCATGCGGGACAGTCCGTATGACTGTCCGAACTGTGACCATTGTAGCATTCCGGAGTGATTCTGCAATGGAAGAAGAGGCGGAAAAAGGACGAAGAAACAGGACTTCCGGGCAGTTCCTGTGCATAACTTTGTGGATAGTGTGGAAAAAACCGCATTATGCTTCCCGGCAGGACACATTTGTCCGGCGGACGGGCAGAGACGTTGGTATAATGTTGCCGTGAATGAATCTTCAGCGATGCGGTTTCGGAGGTGCCATGGACAGGGGCTTTGATGAAAACAGGGAAATGGAGCGGAAGGTTGCCTTTACAAAGACCTATGACGATGTGCCGCTCTCCTTTGCAAGGAAGGAAGACCCCATCCCGGAAAAGATCCTTCAGATGCAGAAGATCTATGATCCCGTGGACGTAAGAAGGGATGCGAGGGAGTACTACTTCTACACCCAGGGAAAGTTCATGGAGGACTACACGGACGACTACACGGGACGGGCGCAGATGACGCGCTATTTCCCGACCTACCACAGCATGAACCCTTCGCAGCTTCGCTTCTACTTCACCTGGAGAACAAATCTCCGGAAGAGAGAACAGGACGAAGAGAAGGCGGGGAGCGTGACACCCTGGACGACGGAGGAGGTGCTCCAGCAGCGGTTTCTTATCGGACTGTACCTCGATGAACTGATCGGCAACATCGGCTGTGCAAGGGAAGAGGGCTGCCGGAAGCTCGAGGCCCTGAAGGTCCGGGCCGGTGCGGATGAGCTGTTAGCAAAGAGAATTGGCCAGGCGATGCAGGACTACCGCATCTACTACGGGATCCGGGAAGAGAAAACAGAGGACATGACCCTGCCACGGGCGGTGCACGTCCTCGAGGTATTTGAGAACTATCTTTCCGGAAAGGCTAAGGAGCTGCCATTTGATGAGATGACCATCTTCCGGGCACTCTGCAAAGGCTCCGGCTATCCCTTCGGGAATCCTGCAAAGAAGGACATTCCCCTTCTTGCCCATGTATGTGCCCAGTGCTTCGGACAGGTGAGCGGATACTACACGGGGCACGGCATGCGGAGTCTGACGGAGCAGTTCTTCGGGCGAAAGGGCAGCCGCCTGTACTTCCTTTTTGAGGACGAGGTCTTCTACGATCACCTGCACTATCAGGACTACACCTTTGCGCTGGACGAGGACGACATCTTCACCTGCACGAACGGCACCTGGCACAAGCTCTCCCATGCCTGGAACTATCGGGACAGTTCTGCCCTGGCCACCCTCTGTCACGAGATCGACCGGCAGTTCAGGGATGCCTTTCACACAAAGTCGCCCCTCAAGGATGCCGGAATCGATTCTGCGGTGGAAAGCCTGATCACGGGGGTCATTGCATCGGTCCTTGAGGAGCGGAAAAAGGCTGCCTACGAGGCGGCACACCCGAAGGTGGAGATCGACTTTGCACGCCTGTCCGGGATCCGGAGCGATGCGGAGCATACCTTCAATCAGCTGAATGTCGACGGGGAAGCGGAAGACTTCGTCTCCGCGCCGGCTAAGGCTCCTGTGCCTGCACCTGAGCCCTCACCCGCTGTTTCTCCGGCGCCGGTCCTGACACCGGTCTCTTCTCCTGCCCCGTCTCCTGTCCGGGAAGAGAGGAAAGAGCCATCGGATACAGTTCCTGCTTCTTCTGTTACACTGACAGACATTCAGAAAACGTTCCTGTCTCTTGTCTTACGGGGAGAGGACGCGGAAGGGTATGCAAGGGAGTGCCATCAGATGCTCTCGGTCCTTGTCGATGGCATCAACGAGGCGTTCTACGATGAGATCGGGGACTCCGTTCTCGAAGAAGACGACGGGAAGGTAAACCTCATCGAGGATTACAGAGAAGACGTGGAGGGATATCTTGGATCAGACACTTGAACTTTGCGGAAAACAGATCCGGCTGCACAGGACCGCGGAAGGAGAGAGGCTGCCGCTTGTTCTCTACAACGGGTTTGACGACGAGGAGACGAACGGAGTACTTGCAAATCTTTCTCTTCCCTGCGTTCTTGCCATCGTGACGGGAATCAGCTGGGAGAAGGAGCTCACCCCCTGGCCGGTGTCCGGGATCGGAAAGGGCATTCACGGGGACGGCGGTGCCGGGGAATATCTCACCTGCATTACCGATTCGATGATCCCTGCAATCGAGGCTGCGGCGGGAATGGATCCAAAAGGGCGGATCCTTGCCGGGTATTCCCTTGCGGGACTGTTCGCGGTCTGGGCAGCAATGAACACCGATGCTTTCTGTGCCGTATGCAGTGCTTCCGGTTCCCTGTGGTATCCGAAGCTTCTCGACTACGCAAAGGCAAAGAAGCACCCGGTAAATCCCGCGGTACAGACCGCCTACTTTTCGGTCGGAGACCTCGAGGCGAAGGTGAAGAATCAGATCCTGAACAAGGTGCAGGAGAACACGGAAGAGATGGAGAAGCGCTTTGCCGCGCAGAACGTAAGGACTATTTTTGAAATCAATCCCGGAAACCACTACGTGGACGCCGGGAAGCGCACCGCGAGGGGTATTTCGTGGTGCCTGAAGGAGTGTCAGATTGGAACAGACTGAAAACAGACCGAGGAAAATCCCGAGGCGCATTGCAAGCGCCGTGATCCAGTCCCTGAAGGGCGGCGTCGTGCCGAGAATCGGCCTTCCCTACGTGACGGTCGGAAGAAAGCATGAGATCGATGCCCTGCTCTCCGATGTCGATACCATCGCCGAGGGCGGTGCCTCGTTTCGCTTCATTGTCGGCAAGTACGGATCCGGCAAGAGCTTTCTTCTGCAGACCATCCGCAACTACGTGATGGAGAAGGGCTTTGTCGTCGTCGATGCGGATCTCTCCCCGGAGCGGCGTCTCCAGGGAACCCACGGACAGGGCCTTGCGACCTACCGGGAACTTGTCCGGAACATGTCCACGAAGACAAAGCCAGAGGGCGGTGCCCTCTCCCTGATTCTCGAGAAGTGGATTCAGGGCGTGGAGTCAAAGGTGGTTTCCGAGGGGATGACGCCTTCGGATCCGGGCTTTGCCTCCGCTGTCGAGAAGAAGATCTATGAGGTCATCTACTCGATGAACGAGATGGTCCACGGCTTTGACTTTGCAAAGCTTCTGTCCCTGTATTTCCAGAGCTACATGGCAGGAGACGAGGAGGGTAAGGCGAAGGTCCTCAAGTGGTTTCGCGGGGAGTATGCGACCAGGACCGAGGCGAGGAAGGATCTTGGCGTGACGATCATCATCACCGACGATGACTGGTACGAGTACATGAAGCTTTTTGCCGTGTTCTTCCACCAGGCAGGGTATGCCGGCATGATGATCATGATCGATGAGCTCGTGAACATCTACCGGATCCCGAACGCGATCACGAGGCAGAACAACTACGAGAAGATCCTCACGATGTACAACGACACCATGCAGGGGAAGGCACAGTACCTGGGCTTTCTCATGTGCGGAACGCCCCAGTGCATCGAGGACACAAGGCGCGGTGTCTACAGCTATGAGGCCCTTCGTTCCCGCCTGCAGGAGGGCAGGTTTTCAAGAGATGGCGTGCGCGATCTTTTGGGACCCGTGATCCGGCTCGAGCCCCTGACCGCAGAGGAGATGCTGGTTCTTTGCGGGAAGCTCACGGACATCCACGCACAGCTTTACGGCTATCAGGCAAAACTGACCGATCAGGATCTTGCGACGTTTATTCAGATCGAGTACAGCAGGATCGGCGCAAACACGCACATCACGCCGCGTGAGGTGATCCGCGACTTCATCGAGGTGCTGGACATCCTCTATCAGGATCCGAAGATGAGCGTAAAGGAGCTGTTAAACTCCGATTCCTTCGAGTTTGCAAAGGACGAGCTCTCAGAGCAGGAGGACGATACGGCGCAGACGATTGCGGCGGAGCCCGCGCAAGAGAAGCGGGATTTTTCCCCGTTTTCTCTGTAAAGGAAGGTGTCCATGGACGTATTCAACCGGTATGCGCCGTTCGTGCAGGACTTCATCTACAAAAACGGCTGGAACAGCCTTCGGGGCATCCAGGTGGCGGCGGGAGAGGCGATCTTCGGCTCCGACGACAACGTGCTTCTTTGCGCCTCGACGGCATCCGGAAAGACCGAGGCGGCGTTTTTCCCGATCCTGACGCTGATGTCCGAGGACATGCCAAAGTCCATCGGCTGTATCTACATCGGGCCCCTGAAGGCACTCATCAACGATCAGTTCCAGCGGCTTGGTGACCTGTGCTACGAGCAGCAGATCCCGGTCTGGCACTGGCACGGCGACGTGCCTCAGTCCCACAAGCAGAAGATGCTCAAGCACCCCTCGGGGATCCTGCAGATCACGCCGGAGTCCCTCGAGGCACTGCTTCTTCACAAGCACGCGGCGATCGCAAGTCTCTTCTTCGACCTTCGCTTTGTTGTCATCGACGAGGTGCACTCCCTGATGCGGGGAGACAGGGGCGGGCAGACGCTGTGCCTTCTGGAGCGGCTCTCCCGCATGGCAGGGTGCCACCCGAGGCGCATCGGCCTTTCCGCAACAATCGGAGATCTCGAGGCGACGGGGCGGTTTCTCGCATCCGGCACAGGGCGGGGAACCGTGATCCCGCGGGTCCGCGAGAAGGCTCCCGTCTGGCGCCTTTCGATGGAGCACTTCTATGTCTCCGGCCCGCAGGCAGGAGAGGGTGAGAAATCAAAGCGGGCAGAAGAGATGGAAAAGGACGGCGATGTCATCGACGTCGACGTCACGAACGTGGTCCACACGGACGAGGGTCTCTCCGATGCGATGAAGCAGGCCTTCGAGAACACCGAGCGGGGAACGGAACATGAGGTCCGGACCGATTCCACGGACGGCCTTAACATCCTCCCGAACGCCGAGGAGGCGACAGACCATGCGCCGAAGGCGGCGGATCCGGGCATTGCGTACATCTTCGAGCACACGAGGGGCAAGAAGTGCCTCGTCTTCTGCAACTCCCGCGAGGAGGCGGAGACGGTGACGACAACGCTCCGGCAGTACTGCGAGGCGAGGCACGAGCCGGACCGGTTCCTGATCCACCACGGAAACCTCTCCCCGTCCCTTCGGCAGTCCGCCGAGGAGAAGATGAAGGACGAGGACAACTACATGACTACGGTCACGACATCGACCCTGGAGCTTGGCATCGACATCGGCCGTCTCGAGCGGGCGTTTCAGATCGATGCGCCGTTTACGGTCTCGTCCTTCCTGCAGCGCATGGGCCGCACGGGACGGCGGGGAGATCCGCCGGAGATGTGGTTTCTCATGCGGGAGGATCCGCCGGAGCCAAGAGCCATGCTGCCGGAGTACATCCCATGGAAGCTGATCCAGGGCATCGCGCTGGTGCAGGTCTACCTCGAGGAGAAGTGGGTCGAGCCCCCGCGACTCGACCGCCTGCCCTACAGCCTGCTCTATCATCAGACGATGGCAACGCTGGCCTCCGGAGGCGAGATGACGCCGGGAGAGCTCGCACAGAGGGTGCTCTCCCTCTCGTACTTTTCGAGAATTTCCGCCGACGATTTCCGCGTTCTTCTCCTGCACCTCCTCGACATCGATCACATCGAAAAGACCGAGCGCGGGGGACTGATCCTCGGACTTGAGGGTGAGCGGGTCACCAACTCGTTTCGCTTCTATGCGGTCTTTCAGGAGAACGAGGAGTTCACGGTGCGGTGCGAGTCCGAAGAGCTCGGCACCGTCGTCAAACCGCCGCCGATGGGGGAGAAGATCGCGATCGCGGGCCATGTCTGGGTCGTCGAGGAAGTCGACATCAAACGGCACACCGTCTACTGCCATCAGGTGAAGGGAATCGTGCCCGCGTATTTCGGGGACGAGCCGGGGGACATTCACACGCACATCCTGGAGAGAATGAAGCAGGTGCTTTCCGAGGACCTGTCCTACCCGTACCTGAAGCCCCACGCCGCCTCTCGCCTTGCGATCGCAAGGAACATGGCGCGAAAGTCCGGTCTTCTTGACGATCCGCTCATCTGTCTTGGCGGGGACATGTGGGCGCTGTTCCCCTGGCTTGGAAGCTATGCGTTCCTTGCCCTCGAGCGGTTCATCCGGATCAAGTGCGGGCCGCTTCTTGGCATCAAGGGATTTGACAGCGCGCGCCCCTACTACATGCAGTTCACGATGAAGGCCTCAAAGGGAGAGTTCTTTCGGGTGCTCGTGCACATGGCTAAGGAGCCGCTCGATCCGATGGAACTCGTCTATCCGAAGGAGATTCCGTACTTTGAAAAGTACGACCAGTACGTCCCGAAGGAGCTGATCCGCAAGGGCTTTGCACTGGGCGTTCTCGACGTCGAGGGCATGAAAAAGCGCGTGCTTTCCTGGAAGGATCTTGCGGTCGAGGGGATCGATCACAACGAAGAAGAACGGAAGGATCCCACAGTTGATCCGAAGGTCCTGGAGAGACTGAACCGCCTGTCAGGGCCAAAGCTCCCGGAAGGAGACGACTGACCATGGTACACATGAAAAAGGATCTTCGCGCGAAGAAGTCGGCGCAGCTTCTCCTCGAGGGGCTGATCTCCTGTATGAAGCGCGCGGAGAGCTTTGATGAGATCCACGTCCTGGATGTGGTCGAAGAAAGCGGTGTGTCGAGGGCAACGTTCTACCGGAACTTCGACACCCTGATCGACCTCCTTGTCTGGTGGTGTGAGGAGCTGTTCAGAACGCTTGCGAACGAGTGGCAGAACAGGCCGGTTCATGATGAGATGCCGCTGTCCGCGTACGTTCTGGCAGGCTGCATGAAGGCGGAGAACGCGGATCTTCTGGAGGCGCTGTACCGGCAGAAGAGAACGGATGTGATCTACGAGTCGTTCCTTGCAGGCCTTGGACCGGTTTTTGCGGACGCAGATCCCGGGGACCTGCCTCTTATGGCAGGGCTCTTTACCGGCACTCTGCAGGCGTGGTTTCAGGGCGGCAGGAATGCCTCTGTACAGGAGATCCTGGAGAGGGTTTCCGCATTCGGCAGGAGGCTGGAAGAGATGCCGTAAAAACAGGATCCGGGAGAGAAACTTAAAAATCCCGGGACTATCGGTCTGATTTTTGGGGTATTGGTCTTTTGTGAGACCGTGTATCATTCAGACAGACACAATATCAGGAGGAGGATATGTATGGCTGAATTTCAGAACTGTGAAGAGAAGGGGCCCGTTACGGAAGAACTTCTCACAAAGATGAACGCCTGGTGGAGGGCGGCAAACTATCTCGCGGCAGGGCAGCTCTACCTGCTGGACAACCCGCTGCTTCGAAGACCCCTCGAGTGGTCCGACGTCAAGAAGAAGATCGTCGGCCACTGGGGCACGGTCCCGGGACAGAACTTCGTGTTCGTTCACCTGAACCGCGTAATAAAGCGCTATGACCTCGACCTGATTCTTCTGTCGGGTCCCGGACACGGCGGAAACTTCTTCATTGCCAACGACTATCTCGACGGCAGCTATACGGACATCTATCCGAACATTACCCGCGACGAGAAGGGCATGCAGAAGCTCTTCAAGCAGTTCTCGTTCCCGGGCGGTGTGCCGTCCCACTGCGCTCCGGAGACGCCGGGCTCCATCAACGAAGGCGGCGAGCTGGGGTACTCGATCGCCCATGCCTTCGGCGCGGTGTTCGACAACCCGGATCTGATCGCGGCGGTGACAGTCGGAGATGGCGAGGCGGAGACGGGGCCTCTGGCAACAAGCTGGCAGTGCAACAAGTTCCTGAACCCGGCAAGCGACGGCGCGGTGCTGCCGATCCTGCACCTCAACGGCTACAAGATCGCAAATCCGACGATCTTCGGTCGAATGAGCCATGAGGAGCTTACGGATTTCTTCCACGGCACCGGCTGGGAGCCGTACTTTGTCGAGGGCGATGACCCGATGACGATGCACCGTCTGATGGCGGAGACGATGGATCAGGTGATCGAGAAGATCAAGGCCATTCAGGAGCATGCGCGTACCACGGGCGACACCACAAGACCCCGCTGGCCGATGATCGTCCTTCGCACCCCGAAGGGCTGGACCGGCCCGAAGTACGTTGACGGAAAGAAGATTGAGGGGTACTTCCTGGCACATCAGGTGCCGGTCATGATGGACAAGCCGGAGCATCTGCAGATCCTCGAGGACTGGCTCCGCTCCTATCATCCGGAGGAGCTGTTCGATGAGAACGGGACCCTGCGTCCCGAGATTCAGGCACTGGCACCGGAGGGAGATCACAGGATCGGTGCGAACCCGCACGCAAACGGCGGAAAGTTCCTTCGGGATCTTCGCATGCCGGATTTCAGGGACTATGCTTTTGACATCGGGAAAAACCACGGCGCAAAGGACGGGCAGGATACGACGGAGCTTGGAAAGTTCGTCCGCGACATCTTCAAACTCAACGATGACGCCAGAAACTTCCGCATCTTCTCGCCCGATGAGAACAACTCGAACCGCCTGAACGCGGTGTTCGAGGACGACACGAAGAGAGACTGGAACAGCAGAATCATCGACACCGATGATGCCTTAAGTCCCTACGGACGCGTGATGGACTCCATGCTCTCCGAGCACATGTGCGAGGGCTGGCTTGAGGGTTATCTTCTCACCGGCCGCCACGGATTCTTCGACACCTATGAGTCCTTCGCCCGCATTATCGACTCGATGGCAGCGCAGCACGCGAAGTGGCTGAAGGTCTGCAACCAGCTTCCCTGGAGACAGGATATCGCATCCCTCAACATCATGCTGTGCTCCACGGTCTGGCAGCAGGACCACAACGGATTCACGCATCAGGATCCGGGCTTCATGGATCACATGGCAAACAAGAAGGCAGACGTGGTGCGCATCTATCTGCCGCCGGACACGAACTGCCTGCTCTCCACGATGGATCACTGCCTGAGAAGCCGCAACTACGTGAACGTGATCGTCGCCTCGAAGCACCCGCGTCCGCAGTGGCTGTCGATGGACGAGGCGGTGCGCCACTGCACGCAGGGCATCGGCATCTGGGAGTGGGCATCGAACGATCAGGGACAGGAGCCCGACATCGTCTTTGCCTGCGCCGGTGAGACCCCGACCCTCGAGGCTCTGGCTGCCGTGTCGATCCTTCGAAAGGAGCTGCCGGAGCTGAAGATCCGCTTTATCAACGTGGTCGATCTGTTCAAGCTGCAGCCCCACGAGGAGCACCCGCACGGGCTGACAAACGAGGAATATGACATGCTGTTCACGAAGGACAGACCGGTCATCTTCAACTTCCACGGCTACGCGGGACTGATCCACGAGCTGACCTACAGAAGACACAACAACCGCCTGATCCACGTGCGCGGCTACAAGGAAGAGGGCACGATCACGACGCCGTTTGATATCCGTGTGCAGAATGACATCGACCGCTTCCACCTGGTGCAGACGGCGCTGACGTATCTGCCGGAGCTCGGCAATCGCGGCGCGTACCTGTACCAGAAGATGAGCGACAAGCTCGTCGAGCACAAGCAGTACATCCATGAGTACGGCGAGGATCTTCCGGAGATCCGTAACTGGAAGTGGGATCTGTAAGGTGTTAGGAATGTGCCGGAGCAGGGTGAGATTTTCCGGCCGGAAATCAGCAATCTCACCTTTGAAAGAAACGCTCCTTTCGTGTTAACATGTCATGACGCGAAAGAAACAGGCGTAACAAGTACTGAGCAGCAATTCAATGCGTAAGTCCAAGTAATCTTGGACCTGCGCATTTTTTGTTGCTCTTTTTTGTGGTGAGGTGTGTGAAATATGGCAGAAACAAAAGCAGAATCAGGTAATATCCTGGGAACGGAGAAGCTGGGGACGCTCCTTCGGAAGTTCGCTGTCCCGAACGTCATCGCGCTTCTGGTGGCGGCTCTGTACAACATCGTGGATCAGCTGTTCATCGCGAACGCAAGCTATCTGGGATCTTACGGCAATGCGGCAAATACGGTCGTCTACCCGATGACCGTCATCGCTCTCGCACTCGCCGTCATGGTCGGCGACGGCACCTGCACGTTCATGTCCCTGAGCCTTGGCAAGGGCAACAGGGAGGACGCAAATAAGAGCGTCGGCAATGCGATTGTCGCGGTGCTTGTGATCTCCGTGATCCTGACAGCCCTGTACTTTATTTTCATGAACCCGCTCCTCAATGCGTTCGGCGGTCGTGTCAATGCACAGACTTTTGAGCAGAGCAAGATCTACTTTACGTGGATTGCGATGGGCATCCCCGGATACATGTTCGGGCAGGCGATGAACTCCATCATCCGTGGCGACGGCTCCCCGAAATTTGCCATGGCGGCAACGCTTGCAGGAGCCGTGGTGAACATCATCTTCGACCCGATCTTCATCTTCGGTATGAAGTGGGGCATGATGGGCGCGGCCATTGCAACCATCATGGGCCAGTACCTGACAGCAGCCCTGTCGATCTGGTACCTGTTCCACTTGAAGACCGTTACGCTGAAAGCGTCCGGTTTCAGGCCGGATCAGAGAATTCTGAAGAACTGCACCATCAACGGCATCACGAGCTTCCTCGCACAGATCTCCCTGGTCGCCGCCATGCTTGCCATGCAGAACATGGTCGTGAAGTACGGCGGCATGGATCCGGTCTTCGGACAGGAGCAGTACGCGCAGATCCCGATGGCCGTCCTTGGCATTGTCATGAAGTTCTTCCAGATCGTGATTTCGATCGCCGTCGGTGTCGCTGCAGGCTGCATTCCGATCGCCGGCTACAACATGGGTGCCGGCAGAAAGGACCGCGTGCAGGGACTCTTCCGCATGGTTCTTCTCATCGAGTTCCTGGTGGGGTGCGTTGCCCTGTGCATCGTCGAGTTCCTGCCCCGTCAGCTCATCGGACTCTTCGGTGCGGCGAACGAGTCGTCCTACTACACGGATTTCGCCATCCGGAGCTTCCGTCTGTATCTTTGCATGATGCCACTTGCCACCGTGAACAAGGGCACATTCATCTACCTGCAGGGCATGGGCAAGGCCTTCGAGTCCACGCTCCTGTCGATGCTTCGTGAGATCGTCTTTGGTGTCGGCTTTGCACTCCTTCTGCCGCCGATCTTCGGCCTTGACGGCGTGCTCTACTCTATGCCGACATCCGATATCCTGACCTTCATCATCTCGGTGATCATCATCGTCCGCACGATGAAGGAGCTCTCGGCAGGCATGAAGAAGAGTGAGACAAAGACTGCTGCAGAGGAAAACGCCTGAGCAATACGCTCCGGGCTCCTCTGAAAACTGAAAGGAAACAGGAAATGCCGCAGCTGCACAGGATCCAAAAATCCCGTGTGCTGCGGCGTTTTGCATGTGCGGGAGGACCTGCGCCTGCCTGCAAACCTGTCTCTTTTTCTGCATTTCTGCTATCATGGCCCGTGGAGGCTTGTAATGAACGCGGAGGAAAAGAGAGTACATGAGGCGCTGGTGAAAAAGATTGCCGGCATGGGATATCCGCCGGAATTTGGCGAGCTCATTGCACAGAGCCTCAGGACCGAAAAGATGATGCGGCGCATGCTCGGGTACCTGAACAACGCGCATCCGAGAAGTGCCGAGGAGATCACGGACGAGATGCTTGCAATCTGCGACGACAGAGACCGCTGGGTGCAGAAGAAAAAGGCGGAGTATTACAACGAGAAGTACAACGAGCTTCTGTACTACGGCCTTGAGGGCTATCAGAGCGATACCGATATCAGACATGTATACGAGGAGACAGATGATGAAGGAGATTGAGACAAGAGACTTTGATCCGGTCTTTGAGAAGATCGGAAAGCAGTGGATGCTGCTTGCTGCGGAGAAGGACGGAAAGGCCAACATGATGACCGCGTCCTGGGGCGAGATGGGAGAGCTCTGGGGGCAGTACGTGGTGGTGTTCCATGTCCGCCCGCAGCGCTTTACGAAGACACTCATCGATGCGACGGACCGCGTGTCGGTCTCGTTCCTTCCGGAAAAGTACCGGAAGGCGCTGAACTACTGCGGGTCGGCTACGGGACGGAACGAGGACAAGATCAAGGGCTCTGGACTTACCCTGACATACGTGGACGGCGTTCCCTGCTTTGAGGAAGCCGAGGCAACGCTCATCGTAAGGAAGCTCTACGCGCAGGAGATGGATCCGAAGTGCTTTATCGACACGTCCCTTCTTTCCCGCTGGTATCCGGACAACGACTTCCACACGACGTATGTGGCTTCCATCGAGAAGGTTTTTGTTAAGTAGACAGGTGACAAGACAGTGTGCTAAGATAAATCATTAAACACACGTGAATCCGCATTTTTGCGGGAGGAAAGAAGAGAAACAATGGACAGACAGAATCTGACGCTGCTCACCGACTTCTATGAGCTGACGATGATGCAGGGGTATTTCAAGCACAAGGATCAGAACAAGACCGTCATCTTCGACGCGTTCTTCCGTGTCAACCCGTTCGGCGGCGGCTACAGCATCATGTGCGGCGTGGAGCAGCTGGTCAAGTACCTCGATGAGCTGCACTTCTCCAGCCAGGATATTGAGTACCTTCGGAGCCTTAACACCTTTGACGCCGACTTCCTGGACTATCTCGCGGACTTCAAGTTCACGGGTGATGTCTACTGCATCCCCGAGGGATCTCTGATCTTCCCGAGAGAGCCTCTTGTCAAGGTCGTTGCGCCGATCATGCAGGCACAGCTGGTCGAGACGGCCATCCTGAACATCATCAACCATCAGTCCCTGATTGCCACCAAGGCGGCGCGCATCTGCCACGCGGCCAACGGCGCACCGGTCATGGAGTTCGGTCTTCGCCGTGCCCAGGGCCCGGATGCGGGTACCTACGGCGCAAGGGCTGCTGTCATCGGCGGCTGCTGCGGCACCTCCAACGTGCTGACCGGCGAGCTGTTCGATGTCCCGGTGCTCGGCACCCATGCGCACAGCTGGATCATGTCCTTTGATTCCGAGCTCGAGGCCTTCAAGACCTATGCACAGCTGTATCCGAACGGCTGCACGCTGCTCGTCGATACCTACGACACCTTAAAGAGCGGTGTCCCGAATGCGATCAGGACCTTCGAGTGGATGAAGGAGCAGGGGCTGACGCTGAATCACATCGGCGTGCGTCTCGATTCCGGCGACCTTGCCTACCTCACCAAGAAGGTGAGAAAGATGCTCGATGATGCCGGCTTCCCGCAGGCAAAGATCACCTGCTCCAACGATCTCGATGAGTACCTCATCAATTCGCTGTTCCAGCAGGGCGCAAAGATCGATTCCTTCGGTGTCGGCACGCATCTGATCACTGCAAAGGATACGCCAAGCTTCGGCGGTGTCTACAAGCTCGCCGCCGTCAGGAGACCGGACGGTACCTTTGAGCCGAAGATCAAGCTCTCCGAGAATACGGAGAAGATCACGAACCCCGGCAACAAGAAGATCTACCGCGTGTACGAGAAGGACTCCGGCAAGGTCAAGGCGGATCTGATCTGCCTCGAGGACGAGACCTTCACCGAGGACCAGCCGCTCGAGCTGTTTGATCCGCTTGAGCCCTGGAAGCGCACCACCCTACAGCCCGGCGAGTTCACGCTGCGTGAGATGCTGATCCCGATTTTCCAGGGCGGCAAGTGCGTCTACAACTTCCGCAAGACCATGGAGATCCGCGACTACTGCCTGAAGGAGCAGGATACGCTCTGGGAGGAGTCGAGACGTCTCACGAACCCTCACCAGATGTATGTCGATCTCTCGCAGAACCTCTACGACATGAAGATCGGCCTGCTGAACCAGATGTCCAAGCAGTAAAGTTTCAGAGAAATGGAAAGTCCTTCCGGGCTCCCTTAAGAAGAGAGAGCCGGGAAGGGCTTTTTTCATGCCCGGATTCTGCCGGGACGGCTGATCCGGGTAAGAACTTGCGGATTTGCTCCGGAAAGTATATTAATTTTATAGTTACTGGAGTAAATCATGCATTTTTTGAAGGAGACCTCATGCTGAAGTCCACACAGATGCTGTGCAATGATTATCGGGACTACAAGAGCCCGCAGACAAAGATCAGCCGGGAGAGAGACAGGGGGACGTATACGAAGATCATCCGGGGACTTTACGAGACGGACGCCGATACGCCGGGATATGTCCTTGCCGGCGCGATCTACTACCCGTCGTATCTGTCCTTCGAGTTCGCCCTTGCCTGGTATGATCTGATACCGGACAGGGTTGAACTTTTTACTTCTGCGACCTTCCGGCACCGCAGGAAGAAGGAGTACCATACCCCTTTTGGAAATTATCTGTACAAGGACGCCCCGGCTGACGCTTATCCGTACGGCATTCGGATCCAGACGGAAGGAAAGTACATGTTCCAGCTGGCGGATCCGGAGAAGGCACTGTGCGACACTCTGTATGACCGCGCGCCGGTCAGGAATCTGAAGGAGATCCGGGAACTGCTTTTTGAGGATCTGAGGATAGACGAGGAAGCCATGATGTCCCTCGATCTGGAGGCAATACAGTTTCTTGCAACGAAGTACCACAGCACGAATGTGCGGAAGCTGGCGCAGGTCATGGCAAAGATGAAAAAGAAAGGAACTTGACGATTGACACAAAGATCCCACCTGGCGAGCTGTCAGGTGGGATCTTTGTATCAGGTTTTGCTGCCATGTAACAGTTATCGACAGACCTGTTTTTAAGAAGGATTTCACAGCAGTTCCATGCCGATGTCGCAGCGCTTTCCCCCGATGGCATCGATGAGCCATTTGGCCATGGAGACGCCGGACTGTTTCTGCGGAAGGAGAAAGTACGGTTCCCGCACCACCGTGTGGATGGTGCCGCCCCTGGTCAGGGGACTCGTCCAGTCGTTGATAAAGAACGAGATCCCGGGGCAGATGTCCCGAAGACTCTTTACCATCTCTTTCAGCTGTTCGTAGAAGATCTCCTGCACCTCGGCATCTGTCTTATAGGTCTTTGTCGTCACGTCGTTGTAGTAGGCGGAGAGGACGTAGTCGCGGGTGGAGCTTGCGTACAGGCAGCGAAACCGTCCCTGGTTTCTTCGCATCAGCATCTCATACCAGTCGAGGGTGATGTTCTCGGAGTGGATCGCCTTCCAGATGTTCTCCTTCGTCTTCCAGAGATCCCGTGCAGTGTGCTTCCAGTGTCTGTAGATCAGCTGTCCGCTGTCGGACAGGAGCGTCACGTCCTCTGCCATCGGGTAGTAGTCGTCCGCGATCTCTCCTGCAAGGGCTGGCACCGCAAAGGCACCGGCGCTGTTGCCGGCAATGAGGAGCTTTGTGCAGGACGGGAAGAGCCTTACCGCCCGATCCATGGAGGCACGAAAGTTCCGGTGGCCGACAAAGTGGAGCACCTCCTCTTTCCCGTCCTCTGTCTCATAGTGAAAGTCACTCTCTCCCACGTGAAAGTCGCCGGTCGAGTAGGTGATGACGATGAAGTTCCAGTCGTGGAAGGGATTTTTTTCCGCGTTCGAGGTGATCCCGAGGTGGATGTTCATCAGCTGAGTCACCGGGCGAAGATTCGACCAGTAGTAGTTCGGCGCATCGGCGAAGATTCTCCCCGTGGTGATCGGGTGAGACGCGGTATAGGCGTTCCAGGCAACCCCGCCTCCGGAGAGGAATACACAGAGGTGGTCGGTTCTGCCGCGGCGGACATAGATGTGGTACTCGGAGCCATCCCCGGAGAGACCCTCCGGAATGGGCAGGCGGTACCAGACGCCGGGAGCCGTGAGGGCTGCGGGGGAGGTGGCAGCCTCCGGGGAGAGTTCCGGCGCTTCATACCGGGAGTTCTCGATGCGCTCGCCGACCTTTGACTCCATGAAATCTCCGGCCTTCTCGAGGAATTGCTCCCTCAGCCTTTCCCTTTCCTCCTCACTTCGATGTCCGAACAGGATCAGCCCGTGCCGGGCGCTGCTTTTGTTGAACAGGTCTTTCTTCATAATCCTCTTGTCTTACGTGTTGATCAGATGTTCAGAAACTTGCTCGAGGCATTGCGAAGATCCCGCGCCCTAAAGATCACCGCATAGGCGACATAGGACAGCTGCAGCGCGATGCACAGGATGGCGGGAACGGGGAACGGATTCCAGTGGATGGCAATCGGCAGGATCTGCAAAAGCCCCAGGATCGTATCGATGATCAGATACACCCCGTAGTCCACAAGGTGCATGCCCATCCCGTGGCCGACGCAGACCGCGATGACCTCAAGCCCGACAAGGCCTGCGGGAACCACCCATTCGACTGACCAGGACAGGCCCCCGGAGGTGAAGGAATCGATCACAAGGCAGCAGAGCATTCCGATGATGGCCTGCACCTCGATGAGGGAGATCACGTTGTTGCGGTAGTAGCGGGCGATGAGAATGTCGAGCCAGGCAAGGAAGACCCCGATCATCACAAAGAAGGGGGAACGAATCAGCTCCCCTGTCATCTGATGCACCATCACCACGGTTGTCACGGCGGCGATCTCGATGAGTACCATGAGGAAGGTCAGCACCCGGAGCTTGGTCACGGTGCGCTCGCGTGATACTTTGAGCACCGGAAAACTTGGCGGCAGGTTTTCCCCTTCGATTGTCGCAAGGCTCCCGTGGCAGAGCGGACAGCAGGCCTTCTCGCCGCGGATCTTTACCTTACATCTGGGACAGTACTGCATGGCCGTTCTCCTTCCTTAAGTCGCAGTCGTTGGATCCGATTTCCACGTCAAGGCCTGCCTCGGTGAGCTTTCGCACGAACGCGGGAAGTAGCGTGTACTCGGTGTAGGCCGTGACGATGCCGAACACCATCCGATCCCCGAAGGTGGAGACGCAGATCTGCATGTTCGGGGTGGACATGTAGCCCGCAAAGAGACGGATATAGGGAACGGTCTTCTCCGGCATCGAAATCTTCCCGAGGTTTGAGAGCGTTGCCGTGATCCCCGCCTTCGAGAGATAGAAGAACCGGTTGATGCCGATGTCCTTTAAGAAGAGCGGGATCGCGCGGACGGCGAGGTTGTGGATCAGCGTGCTGTAGCGGTTCATCGTATCTTTGATCCTCTCCGGAGAGAGCTGCTCCTCAAAGGATTTCCGGACCACAGGGAGAATGGAATCCAGGGTGCCGTCGTATTCGTGCGGATCGTAGCGCACGTTGATGGTGTTGAAGAAATTCCTCGTGGTCTCGGAGGGAAAGTACTGCCTGAGGTTTACCGGCACGCTGATGACGATCGGGCGCTTCGCATCGCGGGCGTTCATCGTCTCGCACAGTGCCTGGATATAGACGGCGACGACGTCGATGCCGACCGTCGCCCCGTGGCTTTTTGCAAGCTCCCGGTAGCGGGAGGCGGAAACCGTGCACTCGACGCAGTGGCAGCGAAGGGAGAGATCCTTCTCCATCGGGATGTGATACGCCCGCTGGGTGGTCATCGAGAAGAGCTGACTTTTTGTTTTCTTTTTCTTTTCCCCTTCGGGCTTTATTGGTCCTGTCTTTGCGCTTCCCTCATAGTTGTGCACCGCCTGCTTTCCCGTCGTGTAGTAGCGGCGGAAGGCATCCTCTGCCTTGTCCCTTATCGAGGACGATTCGTGCTCGCAGGAGGGGATGCTGAGGTGATGTTTCTTTTCCAGGTAGCGGCAGATGAGCTTTCGAAGGAAGACAAGTCCCCCGGTGCCATCTGCCACCGCATGGAACATCTCAAGACTCACTCTGTTTTCCGTGTAGACGACGCGAAAGAGCATGCTTCTTCTGCCCGGGATGTAGAGCGCCGCGCAGACGGGGCGGTTGTCCTCCTTTACCACGGGCTTCTCCGGGGTCTCGTCAAAGTAGTACCAGAAGAACCCCTTCCGGAGGCAGGTGCGAAGGTGCGGAAACTCCTCCATCGTCTCATCGAGGGCTTCCTGCAGGAGCTTCGGGTCCACTCTCTCGGTGAGCTCGCAGGTGATGCGGAAAACCCTGGTATCTGCGCCGTGGGAAGTCGATGGGACAATCATCGCCGCATTGTCGAGCCGGTACCAGCGGTAGTTTCGATGCCCTTCTGCTGTTTGATTGGAATCCGTCGTTCTGTTCACGATATCTCCCTGTACAAAATGTTCTGATGCGTTCATTCTACCATGAAGGACAGGGATTCTGTTGGATAATACAGGACAGTGCTGTGGTTCGGAAGGAAGCCTGTCCGTTCACTTGAAATGGTGGTAAAAAGGATTTCAGAGCGCTTTCTGCCTTGCTTGCGCGGGGGGTGCACAGACGTTATAATGACCCTGTTTTGCAGACAAACGGCTTCTGGCCGCAACATTCAGCCGCCGGCTGACGAGAAAGGCCGGCGAGGAGGTTTTATGTACAGAAAAGTAAACTCAGATCTGAACTTCGTCCAGCGAGAGGATGAAGTCCGCGCGTTCTGGAAGGAGAACCACATCTTCGAGAAGAGCGTGAAGGAAAACGAGGGCCATCCCATCTACATGTTTTATGACGGACCGCCCACGGCAAACGGCAAGCCCCACATCGGGCACGTCGAGACGCGCTGCATCAAGGACATGATTCCCCGCTATCACACGATGAAGGGGGAGCAGGTCCCCAGAAAGGCCGGCTGGGATACCCACGGTCTTCCGGTCGAACTCGAGGTCGAGAAGGAAATCGGCATCGAGGGCAAGGATCAGATCGAGGAGTACGGCATCGAGCCGTTCATCAAGAAGTGCAAGGAGTCTGTCTGGAAGTACAAGGGCATGTGGGAGGAGTTCTCCGACCGCGTCGGTTTCTGGGCGGACATGGACAACCCGTATGTCACCTACTATGACGACTACATCGAGTCCGAGTGGTGGGCCTTAAAGGAGATCTGGAAGAAGGGACTGCTCTACAAGGGCTTCAAGGTTGTCCCCTACTGCCCGTCCTGCGGCACCCCGCTCTCATCCCATGAGGTCGCGCAGGGTTACAAGACCATCAAGGACCGCACCGCCATCGTCCGCTTCAAGGTAAAGGACGAGGACGCCTACTTCCTTGCCTGGACGACGACGCCCTGGACGCTGCCCTCCAACATCGCGCTGTGCGTAAACCCCGATGACGAGTACGCAAAGGTGCGCTGCATCGACGGCTACACCTACTACATGGCAACCGCTCTTCTTGACAAGGTCCTCGGACCTCTTGCAAAGGACGGGGAGAAGGCCTATGAGATACTCGAGACCTTCAAGGGAAGCGATCTTGAGTACAAGGAGTACGAGCCGCTCTATCAGTGCGCGGCAGACGCTGTTGCAAAGCAGCACAAGAAAGCCTTCTTTGTCTACTGCGATACCTATGTCACGATGACGGACGGCACCGGCGTCGTCCACATCGCACCGGCCTTCGGTGAAGACGATGCGAGAGTCGGACGCAAGTACGATGCTCCCTTCGTGCAGATGGTGGACGATCACGGCCGCATGAAGCCGGAGACCGGAAAGTTTGCCGGTATGAGATGCAAGCCCACCCAGAAGGAAATCGAGGAGGGGGCCGTCTCCTGCGATCCCGAGGTTCTCAAGGATCTCGACGAGAGAGGGATCCTTTTTGCAGCGCCGAAGGTCGAGCACGACTATCCGCACTGCTGGAGATGCGAGACGCCGCTCATCTACTATGCGCGTGAGTCCTGGTTCATCAAGATGACCGCCGTCCGCGATGACCTCGTCAACAACAACAAGGAAATCAACTGGGTTCCGCCGACGATGGGCGAGAAGAGATTCGGCAACTGGCTGGAGAACATCCAGGACTGGGCAATCTCCCGTAACCGCTACTGGGGCACCCCGCTTCCGGTCTGGACCTGCCCGGACTGCGGAAAGCAGATCTGCGTGGGCTCGAGACAGGAGCTTGCAGACCTCTCCGGCGATCCGAAGGCTCTGACCTGCGAGCTGCACCGTCCGTATGTCGATTCGTTCACGATCAAGTGCCCGGACTGCGGCGGCACCATGACAAGAGTTCCGGAAGTCATCGACTGCTGGTTCGACTCCGGTGCCTGCCCGTACGCAGAGCTGCACTATCCGTTTGAGAACAGGGACCTGTTCGAGAAGCAGTTCCCGGCATCGTTCATCTCCGAGGCCGTGGATCAGACGAGAGGCTGGTTCTATTCTCTGCATGCCGAGGCAACGCTCCTGTTCAACCGCCCGGCCTTCAAGAACGTCATCGTCATGGGCCTTGTCCTCGACGAGGACGGCAACAAGATGAGCAAGTCCAAGGGCAATGCCGTCGATCCGATGGAGTCCCTGAACACCTACGGCGCCGATGCGATCCGCTGGTACTTCTACACGGCGAGCGCCCCGTGGCTGCCGAAGAAGTTCTCGGGCAAGGCGGTCAAGGAAGGACAGAGCAAGTTCCTGGGGACGCTGTGGAACACCTATGCGTTCTACACGATGTACGCGGACATCGACAGCTTCGATCCCACAAAGTACACTCTGGACTATGACAAGCTCTCCGTCATGGACCGCTGGATCCTCTCCCGCATGAACACGATGATCCGCGATACGGATGCGAACCTTGCGGCCTATAAGATCCCGGAGGCGGCAGCCGTTCTCGAGGACTTCGTAGACGACCTGTCCAACTGGTATGTCAGAAGATCCCGTGAGAGGTTCTGGGCAAAGGGCATGGAGCAGGACAAGATCAATGCCTATGAGACGCTGTACACCGCCCTCAAGAACGTGTGCCTGTGCGCGGCTCCGATGATCCCGTTCATGACCGAGGAGATCTACCAGAACATCGTCCGTCCGGTCGAGAAGGATGCAAAGGAGAGCATTCACCTGTGCAGCTATCCGGTCGCGGATGAGTCCAGGATCGACACGAAGCTTGAGTCCGACATGGACGAGGTGTTAAAGACCGTCGTCATGGGCAGAGCCTGCCGCAACACGAGCAACATCAAGAACCGCCAGCCGCTCTCCCGCATGTATGTCAAGGCGCCGCACAGGCTCGACGACTACTATGTGGAGATCATCGAGGACGAGCTGAACGTGAAGGAAGTTGTCTTCACCGATGATGTGAGGGACTTCACGACCTACACCTTCAAGCCGCAGCTTCGCACCGTCGGCCCGAAGTACGGAAAGCATCTGAATGCAATCCGGAAGGTCCTCTCTTCGCTTGACGGCAACGCCGCAATGGACGAGCTCGAAAAGAACGGAAAGCTTACCTTCGAGGATGCCGGCACGACGATTGAGCTTACAAAGGATGACCTTCTGATTGACATGACCCAGAAAGAGGGCTTTGTCACGCAGGAGGACGGCGAGGTGACCGTCGTCATCGACACGAACCTGACCGATGCGCTCATCGAGGAGGGCTACGCTGCCGAGCTGATCAGCAAGATCCAGACGATGCGCAAGGACTCCGGCTTCGAGGTCATGGACCGCATCCGTCTCTCCCTGTCCGGCAACGAGAAGCTCTACGCGATCGCCAAGAAGAACGAGAAGGCGATTGCCACGAAGGTTCTCGCCGACGGCATCGAAAAGGATGTGACGCTCGATCATGAAAAAGAGTGGAACATCAACGGGGAAACGATTAAAATAGGCGTGCAGAAGCAGTAGTTTCCGGAAAAGAAAATTGAAGTAACATGCCATGGTACCGCGATGGTGTGGTGCCATGGCATGTTGTCGTGTTATCCGGGAATTTCGATTTTTTCGATGCCCGGAGGAGACTGAAGAGGAGGATATGACAGCAATGAAAACCCCGCAGTTCAAATTCGACAAGGATCTGTTCAAGCGAAGCGTTGTCTACAACGTCCGCACAAGGTACCGCCGCGAGATGTCGGAGGCAACCGAGCAGCAGGTCTTCCAGGCGGCAGCTCTTGCCGTGGAGGATCAGCTGATCGACTGCTGGATGCGCACGCAGAAAGCCTTCGAAGAAGAGAATCCCAAGACCCTCTACTATCTTTCCATGGAATTCCTCATGGGCCGCGCCTTCGGCAACGACCTGGTCAATCTCGAGGCCTTTGATGAAGTAAAGTCCGCCTTAAAGGAGCTTGGCTTTGACATCAACCGCATTGAGGATCAGGAGCCGGATCCGGCACTTGGCAACGGCGGCCTCGGACGCCTTGCCGCCTGCTTCCTGGATTCCCTCGCAACGCTCAACTACCCGGCCTACGGCTGCGGCATCCGCTATCGCTACGGCATGTTCAAGCAGCAGATCCGCGACGGCTATCAGGTCGAGGTTCCGGACAACTGGCTTGAGAACGGCAACCCGTTCGAGCTGCGCCGTCCGGAGTACACGCAGGAGATTCACTTCGGCGGCTATGTGACGTCCTATCAGAAGGACGGCCGCACGCTGTTCCGCCAGGAGGGGTATTCCGCAGTCCGCGCAATTCCCTACGACATGCCGGTGGTTGGCTACGGCAACGGCTTTGTCGACACCCTGCGCATCTGGGATGCGGAGCCCGTCGAGAGCTTCCATCTCGATTCCTTCGACAAGGGCGATTACCAGAAGGCCGTCGAGGAGGAGAACCTCGCCCGCACGATCTGCGAGGTCCTGTATCCCTGCGATGACCACATCCAGGGCAAGGAGCTGCGCCTGAAGCAGCAGTACTTCTTCGTCTCCGCTTCGGTTCAGCTGGCGGTCAAGAAGTACATGACCCGCAACAAGGACATCCACAGCCTGCCGGAGAAGGTCGTCTTCCAGATGAACGACACCCACCCGACGCTGACCGTGCCGGAGCTGATGCGCATCCTGATGGATGACTATGAGCTCGGCTGGGACGAGGCATGGCAGATCGTCACGCACTGCACGGCCTACACGAACCACACGATCATGAGCGAGGCACTGGAGAAGTGGCCCATCGAGCTCTTCTCGAGACTCCTGCCGCGTGTCTACCAGATCGTCGAGGAGATCAACCGGAGGTTTATCGAGGACCTGCACAGACGCTATGACAACACGGGCGTCGATGTAAACCAGAAGATCGCCAAGATGGCCATCATCTACAACGGGCAGATCCGCATGGCGAACATGGCCATCATCGCCGGCTACTCCGTCAACGGCGTCGCACGTCTGCACACGGAGATCCTGAAGAAGGAGACCCTGCACGACTTCTACGAGCTGTATCCGGAGAAGTTCAACAACAAGACGAACGGCATCACGCAGCGCCGCTTCCTCCTGCACGCAAACCCGCTCCTCTCCGACTGGATCACGGATCACATCGGGGACGAGTGGATCACGAACCTGTCCGCAATCTCGGGCCTGAAGGTTTACGCCGACAGCAAGAGAGCGCAGAAGGAGTTCATGACCATCAAGTACAAGAACAAGGTCCGCCTTGCGAAGTACATCGAGGAGCACAACGGCATCACCGTCGATCCGCACAGCATCTTTGATGTGCAGATCAAGCGCCTGCACGAGTACAAGAGACAGCTCCTGAACATCCTGCACGTGATGTATGTCTACAACCAGCTGAAGGCCAACCCGAACATGGACTATCCGAAGCACACGTTCATCTTCGGCGCAAAGGCTGCTGCCGGCTACCGCAACGCAAAGCTGACGATCAAGCTCATCAACTCCGTCGCGGACGTCATCAACAACGATCCTTCGATCAATGACCGCATCAAGGTCGTGTTCATCGAGGATTACCGCGTCTCCAACGCAGAGCTGATCATCGCCGCAGCCGATATCTCGGAGCAGATCTCCACGGCTTCGAAGGAAGCCTCCGGCACGGGCTGCATGAAGCTCATGCTCAACGGCGCGGTCACCATCGGCACGATGGACGGCGCAAACGTCGAGATGGCCGAGGAGATGGGACGCGAAAACATGTTTGTGTTCGGCCTCTCCTCTCAGGACGTCATCAACTACGAGAACCACGGCGGCTACGATCCGAACGAGATCTTCAACAACGACGGAAATGTCCGGCAGGTTCTGGTGCAGCTGATCAACGGCACCTACTCCCACGACAATCCGGAGCTGTTCCGCCCGCTGTACGACTCGCTGCTTCGCGCAACCCCGGGCTGCCCTGCAGACCGGTACTTCATCCTCAAGGACTTCGAGTCCTACGCACAGGCACAGCGCGATATCGTCGCGGCCTATGAGGATCCGGAGCGCTGGGCGAAGATGGCCATCCTGAACACCGCAAGTGCCGGCAAGTTCTCGTCCGACCGCACGATTCAGGAGTACGTCGATGACATCTGGCACCTGACGCCGGTCTATCCGGACGGCCTGCCGACCAGAAAGATCACAAAGCCGGCCGCAAAGAAACCGGCTGCGAAGACCACCGCAAGAAAGACCACGGCGGCTGCAAAGAAGACAACCACGGCAAAGAAGCCGGCCGCAAAGGCAGCAGGGACCACGGCTGCAAAGAAGCCTGCGACCCGCAGAACCACAAAGAAGACAACGGAATAAGTTCCGTGGAATAATATCCGCTCTCATGTAAGACAGAAAGACGCTCACAGCCAGGACAGCTGTGGGCGTCTTTTTATTGTGCGCCCGGCGGCGCACGTTTCTAACCGGTGAAAGTCCGGAATCCGCCCGGTAGTGGGAAGGATACAGCCGAAAGCAAGGGTGTCCATCG
>OMXP01000022.1 GCA_900315055.1 uncultured Lachnospiraceae bacterium | reverse complement strand
TCGCGAAGGCAATGCACTGGCTGTCAAACCACAATCATTGTCAGGATGCACATGGATACCACTTCCATTGCGTTTTGTGCAATGGGAGTGGAGCTTCATACCTTTTTAATGTCTTCCGCCACGGGGACCGCCGGGACCTCCGGGGCCGTGGCCGCTGTTCTGTTCGATGCGGACTCTGGTCTCGGTGGTGTGGGTGTAGACATCCTGCCGCACGCGGATATGGGTGTTCGCCTCGCTGACGTAGTGCCCGGCCTGCGTGCTCTGCTTCACCGGCTTCATGCCGGCGATCATGGCACCCACGGTCGTGCCGGCGATGACAAGGCTGATCAGGACACTGATCGTGACCGTCGTGGAGGTGAGGCCATCCGAGGCCAGCCAGCTGATGAAAAGGAAAACCGCAAGAAAGCCCGCCATGATGCCGGAAAACCAGGCCGCGGCGCGTCCTTTGGAGACCGGAAGATCCCCGGTCATCTTCTGGGTCTGGCCGTTCATCGCAAAGAGAAAATTCTGGCCGTTCCAGCTGGTGTGGAGGGTGTAGACGGGCATCAGGGCGTACTCGGTCTTCTGCCGGTGGACGTTCATGTGCCGCCCGGTCTCCTCCACGGTGCTGTAGGACGACACGGAGTTTCGCATGACCTGTGCCGCGGAGTTGGTCGCCCGCTCGGCAGCCCTCGGCTCGCAGGCCTCCTCCGTGACGTCATAGCGGTTTGCAAGGTAGCCCGGCAGGTACTCATACTGGAAAGACGTCAGAGACTTGTAGTCGAAGGGCTCGACGCTGTCCATGAGATCGTCCGGCATCTTGCTCGAACCGTCGCAGGGGATGCGCGAAAAGCCCACCGTGCCGGCCCGGCGCACGTTGTAGTGCTCGGTCCTCGTGACCTCGTAGTCCCCTTCCCGGAAGGTGTTGGAGCGGGTTGCATGGAAGGTCATGTCGGCGTCAACGCTCCCGGAATAGAGCCAGAAGGGCACATACACGCCGGTGATCTTCTCCACCTGATTCTCCCTGGCGAAGGCCTTCGGCAGAAGGAGCTTGTGCTTGTAGTATTCCTTCAGAGACTCCACCGCCTCCTTCTGACTGAAGCGGAAGGGGATGCAGTAGTCGGGCTTCTGATCGTTTGCAAAGCCCGATGCCATGACCGTGGGATTGCCGCAGTAGGGACAGGTCGTCGCCACCGTGGTCTCATCGCAGACAAGCTCCGCCCCGCAGCTCGTGCAGGTGTAGAGACGCATGTGCGGGTTTTCGGCGGAGGCTTCCGCCTCCTGCGCGGCAGCCTGCTGCTGTTCCCCTGCTTCCTCGTTCTTCTGATTCTTTTCCTCGTAGAACTTCTTTACTTCCTCGACGGTAAAGGCCGAGTCGCAGTAGTCGCAGACAAGCTTTCCGGTCTTCGAATCAAAGTGGAGCGGCCCGCCGCAGTTCGGGCAGGTGTAGGATTGTGCGCTCGCCAAATGTCATTCCTCCAGAATCAAAACAGCAGCCGGTGCTTAGCCGGCTGCTGAGACGTATGCAGAATGCTGCTGTACTCACGGACGCGGGGTGCCGCAGTTGGTGCAGAACCTGCCGCTGTTCTTTGCGCCGCAGTTCGGGCAGAACCAGTCGCCGGAGGAAGATGCCGCAGGCTTCTTCGCACCGCAGTTCGTGCAGAAGTTTCCGGTGTTCTCCACGCCGCAGGTCGGGCACTTCCAGGTGCCCTGTGCGGGAGCTGCCTGCTGAGGCTGTGCCTGCTGTTTTGCGCCCATCTCGTAGAGCTGCTGCGCGTTCATGCCGCCTGCCTGCTGAGCCATGTTCATGCCGGCAAAGGCCATCATCGGGCCCGTCGCGGTGTTGGACGCCGCGGAGCGCATCGCATCGGCCTGGGCCGCGGAGAGGTTTGCGGCCGCCATCGTGGGATCGCGGTAGACGGCGCTCTTCTGCAGATCCCGGATCATCTTTTCATCTTCCTCGGATGCTTTCATCGAGGAGATGCCGATGGACTCGAGCTCGATGCCGCGGGTCTTCTTCCACTTCTGGTCGAGCTCCTGGTCCAGTGCTTCGGCGAGCTCCTGCGTGTGCCCCGGAACCTCGCTGTAGCGGACACCCTGGGCGGAGATCTTCGCGAAGGCAGGCTGCAGGGCGGTCAGGAGCTCACTCTTGAGCTGGGCTGCGATGCGGTCTCTTGTGTAGTCTTCCGTGACGTTACCGCAGACGTTCTTGTAGAACAGAATGGGATCTTCGATCCGGTAGGAGTACTCGCCGTGGCAGGCGATGGAGATGTCGACGTCAAGACCGATGTTGCGGTCGACGACGCGGAACGGGACCGGGCTTGCGGTGCCGTACTTGTTGCCGAGAATCTCCTTCGTGTTGATGAAGTAGATGCGCTGATCGTTTGCGGTGTCGCCGCCGAAGGCAACGCGTTTCCTGAAGGTGTTGAAGGAATCCCGAACGCCGTTGGAGAGTCCGCCGAAGAAGATGGAGGGCTCCGTCGAGGAATCATAGAGGAACTCGCCGGCCTGCGCGCAGCACTCGACGATGGCGCCCTGCTCGACGATGATCATGCACTGCCCCTCGTTGACGGCGATGACGGATCCGTTGGTGATGATATTTTCATCCCCGTGGTTTTTCGATTTCCGGTTTGCGCGGCGATGCCCCTTCACGGCCAGCGTATCCTCCGGAAGTGCATCACAGTAAAAGTAATCCCGCCACTGATCGGACAGTACCGAGGAAGCGGCGCTGATGCCTACAGCTAAGAGTCCCATGAGAAGATATCCCCTTTCTTCCTGTAAATTCTGTTTCAAGTCCCGTGTGATTTAAAGGTTTCTGTTGCCTGCAAATATTATGAAGCAATTTGAAAATGTGCGCAATGAAACTTTTGTGTCCTGTCTTATCTTTACCCGGACGGGCAGAGACGCGATATACTTTTCCGTTGAGAACAGAAAGACGCTGGAGGTGAATGATGAATCCGAACGATCCCCGGCATGTGGGTATTGCCCGTGCCATCGACGACCATATCCTGATCCTGCACAAGATCTACGGCGGGATCGGCATCCCGCAGGACGATCCCTGCTATGAGATGGCTATCGACGACCTGATCGATCTTGTCCTGTTTCTGGACTATGCCGCAGGGCCCGTGACCGAGGCGGAGTGCGAGGTTCTGAACCTGTACTTCGGAAGCTTTGCAACGGCCCGCTTTACCCCGGAACAGGCAACCGCGAGGATCTTTGACCACGTCCTGGATCTTCCGGAATATGCCGAAACCGTCCCCGGCTCCATACAGGAACTGGCGGGCACCCTGAAGCGCTTCAAAAAGCCGGAGCTCAACTTCTCCCCGATTATCGGAGAAGTAGATCTTCTGATCCGGGGGATCGGAGAGATCACGGCAGCCGATGCGGAGGAGAAACAGAGCGGTGCCGGCGCTATGGTAAAGCAGCTCACGGGAAAGATCCGGAAAACCGTCACGTCCTGCTTTGCGGGGAAGGGACTTCCCTGAGGAGAAGGAACCGGAACAGCATATATGGCAATGGAACAGAAATGAGAAATCCGTCGGAAGGGCAGAAACCTGGCTGCTCTTTCGATGGATTTTTTGTTAGCCCTCAAGCGGCAGCATGAACCTTGCGGTGTAGTAGTTGCTCTCAACACCTGCAGAATACATGCCGTCCGCTCCCCGTACCGTCTCCTCGACAATCCGGATCCCGAGTCCGTGGGCTCTGCGGTCTGCCTTGGTCGTCTTCGGGTGCGGGTTGTCCTGGAGCTGCGCCGCACGGCTGTCGGTGACCTTGTTTGCAATGTCACAGCAAAGATACCCCTGTTTGCAGGACATCGAGATGTGGATGTCAGGGTCCGGAACGCTCCTGCTGGCCTCAATGGCGTTGTCGAGAAGGTTCAGGAGAATCGTGGAGAGCACCTCTTCGTTGACGGTGAGGTTTGCGGGCACGAGAATTTCCGAGTAGATCCGGATGTGGTCCTTCTTGGCCTCCGCGATTTTCCGGTTCAGCAGGTAGTCCAGCATGGTGTTGCCGGTGTTGATGAGGCTGATCGCCTCCATCTTCTCGCCAATGACATCATTCAGGTAGTGGGAGAGCTCCTCATACCGCTTCTGCTCCAGGAGGCTCTGGATGTAGAAGTAGTTGTTCTTCAGCTCATGCCGCTCCTTCCGGAGCCGATCCTCGATCTCAATGGAGAAGCGGTAGCGCGCCACCTGCGCCCTGGTCTGGGTCAGTGCAAAGTCGAGACGCCGCTGTTCCTCGTAGGACGAGATCGCCGACGCAAACATGTAATACAGAATCAGAAGAGCCGGGATGATGATGAGCGCAAGAAGCGCCTCCGCGGTTGTGGCGGAAAATGCCCCGAGGCGGTCTGCCTGGTAGTACACCACGAGGGCAAATGGCAGGTACAGGATCAGAAGATAGCGCCTCTTCCTCTCTTTGGGCAGGGCGGTCAGATAGCAGCGCCGGTACAGGTGGCACACAAGGTCCAGAATCACGAACTGCGCCGCAAGGCTTGTAAGATCCAGAAGGGCGTAGGTGGCATCGGGGATCTGCCCTTCGATCTGGTAGAGCGGCCCGAGGACCATCTTTAACAGCTGCACGACGGCGGTGTAGATGGAGATGTAGATGAGCTTTGTGTAAAGGGAACCTTCCAGAAACCGGAAGGACACGACAAGAGCGTCCGCAAACAGGGTGGCAAAGTAGATCCAGTAGGGGATGCCGCCCCCCGCGGCAGTCTGCAGGTCCGTGCCAAAGAGCGCGGCCGTGAGGATCCGGTATGCGGCATACAGGCCGATGCCGGACAGCCAGAAGAGGGCCTTTTTTTCCTTCCGGTATCCCAGGAGCTTCTGAAGAGAATACAGAAGAAGCATCAGGATCAGAAATCCGTCTAAGCCGGACCTTCGGAATCCGTAATACAAAGTCAGCATCAGATGCCTCCGATTCTATCTTGTGCAGTACTCGAGAAACTGCTGCCGCACCGCATCGGTCTTGCCCCGGCTGATCGGGATTTCCTCGTGGTCTGTCAGCACCACGCTGTTTCTTCCGACGTGAAAGATGAAGGCACTGTTCACGAGATAGCTGCGGTGCGTCTGGATGAAGCAGTGACCCGAGAGCATTTTTGCAAGGTCCGAAAATTTGATCCGTATGCCGGTGGTCTCATGATCATCCGTGTGGACGAGGCAGGTCTTTCCCTGCGCCTCGACGTACAGGATCTTCCGGACATTGAAGGAATAGACGTCCTGTGAGAGCGGCTCGACGACCCGGATGATTTCCGGCTGGCGCCGCCGAAGCTCTTCGAGAACAGCCGAGCAGAGCGGTTCGACAAAGTGGGCAAACTCACTCTTCCGGATGAAACGGAAGGGCTGCACTTCAAAGGTCTGGAAGACGAGCTCGTCCTTGTTCGAGATGAAGACGACGAGGATATCCGGCGCGATCTCCCTTATCTTCCGGCAAAGGCTGATGCCGTCCATCCCGGGCATCTCGATGTCGAGGAACGCCATGTCGAAATGGTAGTGCTCCGAAAGCATGGAAAGAAAGCCCTCCGCGCCCTCAAAGGCATCGAACTCAACGCTCTCTCCGTGCGAGGTGAAGGCATCCGACAGACAATGACGAAGATAGGAAAGGACGGCGCTCTCGTCCTCTACGATGGCAGCATGATACATGGTAACCCCTCCCTCACGTCATTATACCGTACCTCGTGCAATTCGCGCCCTGAGACGACAATTCATACCGATTTTCAAAAAGGCGTTTTTTCCCTGCTATCATCTGCCCCAGATGCCTACAGAGGAGGGGCAATGTGATGAAGAGTAAAACTGTAATCCGTATCTGGACAGCGATCACCGCCATCGTCGCAATCCTTGCGATCGTGGTGAGCGCTGTTCTTACCGGACCGCTTTATACGGTCATGAACATGTATTTCGGAAAGGGCGATGTCGTCGTGAAGACGGATCCCGATGCCGCAGATCTCGACACACAGTATTACAAGTGTGACTACGACGATGCGGACAGCCTTCTTGATGCGAGCAGGCAGCTCGCGGCAGAGATTGAGGGGGAGGGCGCGGTTCTCTTGAAGAACGACAACGATGCTCTGCCGCTGTCTTCCGATGAAAAGAAGATCTCGCTTTTCGGACGCACGAGCGTCGATCCGGTCTACACCGGCGCCGGCTCCGCATCGACGGAAGCAGATCCCGTGAATTATAAGACGGCTCTCGAAAACGAGGGCTTCGAGGTCAATCCGGACCTGTATGATTTCTACGCCAATCACCCGATCTCCACAACGCCCGTCAAGACGACGATGCAGACCGGCATGGGCCCGCAGGACGTGGAGTACACCGGCCGCGGTTTCATCTCGGCGATGGGAACCGCACTCTTTACCGGCGACATCATCGCGGAAGTTCCGCTTTCCGATTATCCGGATTCCTTAAAGGACAGCTATGCAGGCTATAACGGCGCAGCTGTTGTCGTGATCGGAAGAGTCGGCGGCGAGGGCTGTGACCTTCCGACCAGCATGGCAGACTACGACGTCCCGACAAAGGAGGACAAGGACAGATCCTATCTTGAGCTCGACAGCAGAGAGATGGATCTTCTGAAGTATGTGAAGGAAGAAAAGGACGCAGGCGTCTTAGACCGGATCATCGTGGTCCTCAACACGGCCAATGCCATGGAGCTTGGCTTCCTGAATGATGCGGACTACGGCATCGACGCCGCCATCTGGGCGGGGTGCCTCGGCGATCAGGGCGCCAATGCGATCGCGCAGATCCTCGACGGGTCGATCAATCCGTCCGGCCGCACCGTGGATACGTATGTGGCGGATCTGACACAGGATCCGACCTGCCCGAACTTTGACGATACCTATTATACGAATGTCGACGGCTCCATCGGAGGGTATGAGTCCGGGTGCTTCAACGAGTACGAGGAAGGCATCTACGTCGGCTATCGGTACTACGAGACCGCTGCGGCGGAAGCTGCAGACGGCAACTACGATGGATTCGACTATGACAGTGCAGTCGTCTATCCGTTCGGCTACGGCCTGTCCTACACGACCTTTGACATGGCCTTTGACAGCACACCGACCTATCAGGACGGCACCTTCACGTTCCCGGTGAAGGTCACCAACACCGGAGACACAGCAGGCAAGCAGGTGGTGCAGATCTACGCGGAGACGCCGTACACAAAGGGCGGCATCGAGAAGAGCAAGGTGGTGCTTGCAGCCTTTGCAAAGACCGACGAGCTGCAGCCCGGAGAGACCGCAACCGTAAACCTTACCGTGAAGGCCGAGGATCTGGCCTCCTATGACTATAAGAACAACAAGGCCTACGTGCTCGATGCCGGCACCTACGGCTTCTATTTAAGCGACAACGCTCACAGCTGGGCATCGATCGATCCGAAGGATGGCACGAAGTACTACTCCCAGGATCTTGACGAGATCGTGTACTCCGGCGACAACAGGAGATCCAGCGACCTTGTTGCGGCAACGAACCAGTTTGACGATGTATCCGGAGAGTTTACGGATACGCCCACCGAGGGGAAGCCGCTGAACTTCAGCCGTGCGGACTTTGCGGGAACCTACCCGACGGCACCGACGGATGCGGACACGACGGCAGAGGACGACATCAAGACCGCCCTCGAGACCACCTATGACGAGAACACGGATCCGCAGCTTGGCAACGTGGAAGGAAGTCTCGTCTACACCGATACCATGCCGGCGACCGGCGCAAGCAACGGTCTTAGCCTCATCGACATGAGAGGCCTTGACTACAATGATGAGAGCTGGGATCTGCTTCTTGATGAGCTGAACATGGACGATGTCCAGAACATGCTCGCCAATGCAGGATTCAATACGGCTGAGATCAATGCGATCGGCAAGCCTGCAACGCTCGACTATGACGGACCGATGGGCTGGTCCACCTGGGTTACCGCAAGCGGCTCCGATGCCGTCTGCATCGGCTTCCCGGCAGAGGAAGTCCTCGCTGCCACCTTCAATACGGATCTTGCAAATGCCATGGGCGAGATGATCGGCAATCAGGGCATCTTCAACGGTTTCACCGGCTGGTATGCACCGGCGATGAATACGCACCGCAATGCCTTTGCGGGCCGCAACTACGAGTACTACTCCGAGGACGGATATCTTGCCGGCAGGATGGCGGCAGCAGAGATCTCCGGCTGCATGGACAAGGGTGTTTACACCTACCTCAAGCACTTCGCTCTGAACGACAAGGAGAACGGTAGAAACGGTATCGCCACCTGGGCAAATGAGCAGGCGATCCGCGAGATCTACCTGAAGCCGTTTGAGCTTGCTGTCAAAGAGGCGAAGGCAACCATCCGCTACTACGACGAGAACAATCAGGAGCAGACAAAGGAGATTCCGGCAACGACGGCCATCATGAGCGCTTACAACAGGATTGGCACGATCTGGTCCGGTGCCCGCTACGGCCTGCAGACCGAAATCCTCCGGAACGAGTGGGGATTTGAGGGCGCAGTTGTCTCCGATTACTTCGGCGGCAATGCCTACATGGATACGGATCAGGGCCTTCGCGCCGGCAACGACATGATGCTGAACACCTTTGCGGACGGTTCTCTTACCGACAAGACCTCTGCAACAAGTGTTGCGGCACAGCGCCGCGCTGCTCACGACGTCCTGTACATGGTCGTCAACTCCAATGCGATGAACGGCCTCTCCTCCGGTGTGAAGATCACCTACAGCCTTGCCACCTGGCAGAAGGCACTGATTGCAGGAGATGTGGCAGCAGCTGCTGTCGTGGTGCTCGGCATCGTGATGATCCTCCGGAAGAAGGAAATGAAGGCGAACGGCTGATCGGACTGAAAGACGAAACAGCAATAACCGAATAACGATACTCCCTCAAAGAGGACAGAACCTTCACGGGCTCTGTCCTCTTTTGCGCACCGTGCTATGATCAGAGAAACGGCCGGTGTGGCCCTGGAGGAACGGAAAATGGAGATCGTACATGCAAAGGTCTTTGGTGCGGACGGACAGTTTCATACAGATCAGGAGATCGTGATCCGGAACGGACGCTTTGTGTCCGATGCAGGGGAGGACGACACCGTGCTCGATGCGGAGGGGGCTCTTGCCATTCCGGGACTTGTCGACATCCACCTCCACGGGGCTCGCGGGCAGGACGTCTCCGACGGCACGACGGAGGCCTTCCGGACGATTGCCGCCTATGAGGCATCGGTCGGTGTCACCGCGATCTGCCCCGCGACCCTGACGCTTCCGGCGGAGAGGCTTACGCACGTGCTGTCTGTTGGTGCAGAAGAAGCAGAAAAACAGGATCCACGACATGCGGACCTTGTCGGCTTCAACATGGAGGGCCCGTTCATCAGCCCGGCAAAGAAGGGAGCCCAGAATGAGGCGTATATCAAAAAGGCGGATCCTGCCCTGGTGGAGCGATTCCTTGCGGCATCAAAAGGACTTGTCCGGATCATCGGGCTTGCCCCGGAGGAGAGCCCGGACTTTGAATCCTACATCAGAGCCGTGAAGGACAGGGTGGTTGTAAGCCTTGCCCACACGAATGCGGACTATGAGACCGCCATGCGGGCCTTTGCGGCCGGTGCCTCCCATGCGGTGCATCTCTACAATGCGATGACAGGTCTCTCCCACCGGGCACCGGGCGTTGTCGGGGCCGTGTCGGATTCTCCTTCTGTCAGTGCGGAGATTATCTGCGACGGGATTCATGTCCACCCGGCGGCGGTGCGGGCAGCGTTTCGCCTGAACGGGGCGGAGCGCATGGTGTTCATTTCGGACTCCCTTCGCGCCACCGGCATGCCGGACGGCGAGTACGATCTTGGCGGGCGGCCGACGCAAAAGTGCGGCAGGCGGTGCACGATGAAGGACGACGGGAGCCTTGCGGGCTCGGTGACAAACCTTGCAGACTGCATGCGGTATGCCGTGCAGCACATGGGGATTCCGCTTGAGAGCGCGATTGTCTGCGCGAGCAGCAATCCCGCCAGGGTCATCGGGCAGAACGCGGACTACGGATCGATTGAAAACGGGAAGAGGGGAAATGTCCTGCTGCTGAAGGACGCGGATTCTCTTTCAACCCTCCGCGTGATCAAGGACGGCGTTGTCATCGCCTGATTCGGGAATTTCGGGCATAAAAAAAGATCCGCCCGGCGGATCTGAAATTTCGAAAGGTATGGCAGGTGAAAGAATCGTCAATGCCCACAGGCAGTGACATCAGACGCGGTCCATGGAGAATTTCGGGCCGGCAAAGAGACCGAGCATGTCGTAGATTTCCGGGTGCGCACAGCACTTCTCGGTGCAGGGCATCTTCAGGATATCCTCGCTGTGAATCCCGAGCACCAGGGCAAAGGCGTCCAGAACGGCGGACGGAGCATCGACAAAGCCCGCCTCGATCGCCGCATAGTACTGCGGACTCAGACACAGACGAAATGCCATCTCATCAAGCGTAAGCGCGTGCTTCTCGCGAAGCAGCCGCAATTTCAAACCGGTCGTACGCATGGTTCAGCCTCCATGTAAAGAGCACGTAAATGAAATCGCTTACAATGTTAACACGGAGAAAAGGGCGGGACAAGACTTGGGGAATCGGAAAAAGCGCCGAAGATCAGGCGCGTTTCCGATTTTTTCGGGGCAATCTGCCGGTTTGGAGAGGGCAGATGCGCAGTATACAGCTGTGTTATCATTTGCTTAACGGAAAAGGAGACAATGCTTTATGGAAGAGAACAGCCTCACGCAAGAAGAGCTGCACGAACACCATCACTCCCACTCGCACACCCATGACGAGAAGGAGATTCGCGCGATCATCAACCGCGTGTCCCGCTCCATCGGCCACCTGCAGAAGGTGAAGTCGATGCTCGAGGAGGGCGAGGACTGCTCCGATGTACTGATCCAGATGATGGCCGTCCGCTCGGAGCTGAAGTCCACCGGCAAGCTCCTCTTAAAGGAGCACATGGAGCACTGCATGGTCGAGGCGGTGGCGGAGAAGGACGAGGAGTCCATCGACAAGCTCGAGAAGGCTATCGACATGTTTGTGAACGATTAGGAGTATACATGGATCATTTCGTACTTCATTCGGAATATCAGCCCACCGGCGATCAGCCGAAGGCGATCGAACAGCTGGTGAAGGGGTTTCAGGAGGGCAACCAGTTCGAGACGCTCCTTGGCGTCACGGGCTCCGGCAAGACCTTCACGATGGCAAATGTCATTCAGGCGCTGAACAAGCCGACGCTCATCATCTCCCACAACAAGACCCTTGCGGGACAGCTGTACGGGGAGATGAAGGAGTTCTTCCCGGAAAATGCCGTCGAGTACTTTGTCTCCTACTACGACTACTATCAGCCCGAGGCCTACGTGCCGCAGACGGACACCTACATCGCCAAGGACTCGGCGATCAATGATGAAATCGATAAGCTCCGGCTCTCTGCAACCGCCTCCCTCTCAGAGCGGAAGGATGTCATCGTCGTCGCCTCGGTCTCCTGCATCTACGGCTTGGGCTCCCCGGACGAATTCAAGGGGATGTCCATTTCCCTGCGCCCCGGGATGGAGAAGGACCGCGACGAGGTCATCAAGGAGCTCATCGCGATTCAGTACAAGCGAAACGATCAGGTGATGGAGCGCTGCAACTTCCGTGTCCACGGGGATACCATCGAGATCTTTCCGGCGCAGGGGTCCGATTACCTGATCCGGGTCGAGTTCTTCGGGGACGAGATCGACCGCATCTGCGAGGTGGAGATCGTCTCCGGCAGGGTGCATGCGGAGCTGAAGCACGTGATGATCTACCCCGCCTCCCACTACGTGGTCTCGCAGGACAAGATCAACAAGGCCTGCGACAACATCGAGAAGGAGCTCGAGGAGCGGGTGAAGTACTTCAAGGGAGAGGACAAGCTCATCGAGGCACAGCGCATCTCCGAGCGGACGAACTTCGACATCGAGATGATGCGGGAGACCGGGTTCTGCTCAGGGATCGAGAACTACTCAAGACAGCTCGAGTTCCGGGAGCCCGGATCACGGCCGATGACGCTGATGGACTTCTTCCCGGACGACTACCTCATCATCATCGACGAGTCCCACATGACGGTGCCGCAGATCGGGGCGATGTATCACGGGGACCGGAACCGCAAGCAGACCCTCATCGACTACGGTTTCCGCCTGCCCTCCGCCCTCGACAACCGGCCGCTGACCTTCTCGGAATTCGAGCAGAAGATCGATCAGCTGCTCTTCGTCTCGGCAACGCCGGGACCCTATGAGGAGGAGCACGAGCTGCTCCGGGCCGAGCAGGTGATAAGGCCGACAGGGCTTCTCGATCCGAAGATCGACGTCCGCCCGGTGGAGGGGCAGATCGACGATCTCATCTCCGAGATCCGGAAGGAGACCGAAAAGAAGAACAAGGTCCTCATCACGACCCTCACCAAAAAGATGGCCGAGGATCTGACCGAGTATCTTGCGGAGAACGGCATCAGGGTCCGGTACCTGCATTCGGACATCGACACGCTCGAGCGCTCCGAGATCATACGGGACATGCGCCTCGACGTGTTCGACGTCCTCGTTGGCATCAACCTACTGCGTGAGGGCCTCGACATCCCGGAGATTTCCCTGGTTGCCATCCTCGATACGGACAAGGAAGGGTTCCTGAGATCCGAGACATCCCTGATCCAGACCATCGGGCGCGCCGCACGTAATGCGGACGGTCACGTCATCATGTATGCGGATACGATGACGGACTCCATGAAGAAGGCCATCGACGAGACGAACAGAAGGCGTGAGATCCAGGAGGCCTACAACAGGGAGCACGGGATCACGCCGCAGACCATTCACAAGAAGGTGCGGGATCTCATCGCGATCTCGAAGGAGGTCACCGAGGACACGGTAAAGCTTGAGAAGGATCCGGAGTCCATGACGGACGACGAACTCGAAAAGCTCATCGCGAAGGTGGAAAAGCAGATGAAACGCGCGGCCGCGGATCTGAACTTCGAGGCGGCGGCAGAGCTGAGAGATCAGATGGTGGATCTTCGAAAGCAGCTCAACGAGAGGCGCAAGGGCCTTTAAGAAAGAAAAGCACAGGACAGAAAGCACAGACAGCGGCAGTCTGCAGGACAAAATCTGCGGATTGTCGCTGTTTTTGTGTCATTTGAAAATAGAACGAACAGTTAATAAGTTATTGACTCTTTGGTTAATAAGTAATATCCTGTGCCCCTGGAGGACAGGAAACGATGAAACAGGAAGAGAGAACCCGCATCACAAGAGAGAAGATCCTGGATGCGGCAATGGAGGTCTTCGGGAATAAGGGGTTTGAGGCCGGTTCGATCGGCGATATCTGCGGGAAGGGAGAGATCAACCGCGGGCTTTTATATCACAACTATGAGAGCAAGGAAGTGCTGTACCTTGCCTGCCTGAAGGAGAGCTGCGACGAACTGGCACGGCGTTTTGAGAAAGGAAATATCGATGCAATCGAAGATGCCGGAGAGATGGCAAAGGCCTACCTTGCCGTGCGTGCCGCCTTTGTGCGGGAGTGCCCTGCCATGAGCCGCATTGTCTTTGAGTGCATGGTCAATCCGCCGGAGAAGATCCGGGGGGAGGTGAAGGATACGATGAAGGAACTGGACGGGGAAAACCGCACCTTCTGCAGAAGCCTTCTCTCACGCCTCGAGCTGCGGGAGGGTGTTGGCGTGGAGGATGCGATGGAGTACATCTCCCTCGTCCAGTACGCCTTCAACAGCAGCTTCTCCCTTCCGGAGAATAAGGGCGAGGGGCCAAAGGAACACGAAAAGAAGCTGGGCGCAATGCTCAGCTTTGCACTGTTTGGGATCGCAGAACGGCCTGCAGAGCAGGTCGTTTCGAAGGAGGTCTGAGATGGCACTGGAAATTCTTCGCTGGATGGTCGTTCTTGTGCTGGCCTATCTGACCGGAAGGCTGGTACAGCACCTGCATCTTCCGGCCATCCTTGGGTGGCTGATCGCAGGCATGGCCTTCGGGCCGTACGGCTTTTCCATTCTGTCGAATGAGATGATGGGAACGAGGCTCTACACCTGGATCATCGACTGGATGCAGGTGGCATTCGGCCTGATGCTCGGAACCGAGCTGGTGTTCCGGAAGCTGAAGAAGACCGGCCGCGCCCTCGTTGTGACGACCCTGTTCCAGTCGCTTGGAACGTTTGTGGTCGTAACAGTCGCCTTCGCCGTGGCCTTTGCGATCGCCGGGGTTCCGCTGTATCTGTCGATGGTCTTTGGCAGCATCGCCCTTGCCACTGCGCCGGCACCGGCCCTGTCCATTGTCCGGGAATACCACACGAAGGGTCCGGTGACGGACACCCTGCTTCCCATGTCGGTTCTCGACGATGTCGTCGGCATCATCGTGTTCTTCTCGGTGAACGCCATCGTGACCGGAAGAGTCTCCGGCGGCTCCTTCCCGCTGTGGCTGATCCCGGTGATGATCCTTCTGCCGACCGGAATCGGCATTGTGCCGGGGCTGGTCTTCGGCCTGATCCTGAAGAAAACGGAGTCGAAGGCCGCAACGCTTGTGACGGTCCTTGCCGGCATCACGGTGTCGAGCCTTTTCTGCGGCCTTGTCTACCGCACGTTCGCGCCGTCCCTTTCGCCCAACTACATGATGGTCGGCGTTGCCTTCTCGGCGACGTTCTCCCAGATGATCTCCGACGAGGCGCTCGATCACCTGAACGACTGGTACAGCCCGATCCTTGGCATTGCGCTTCTGATTTCCATCGTGAACCTCGGTGCACCGCTCGATTTCCATCTGATCCTGGGTGCCGGCGTGTACACGGTGCTCTACATCGCATCGAGAGCCGCCGGCAAGTACTTCGGCGCACGGATCGGAGCGAAGGCAACGAAGATGCCGCAGACCGTGCAGAAGTACCTTGGCCTTACCCTCCTTCCGCACTCCGGCGTGTCCCTGGTCTTTACGGGGATTGCCTGTGAGACACTTGCCTCTGTTCCGGAGCTTTCCGGAATCGTTCAGGGAACGATTGCGGCGGCGGCCGTGATCAATGAGATCATCGCCGTTCTCGCGGCCCGTGAAGGCTTTGTCCTTGGTGAAGGCAGCATAAAGCACACGGTGAAAAAGCTTCCGCGTGTCATGATTTACCGGATCCCGGGCATAAATGACCCGGGATTTTTTGCGTTATCCGGCAGTGCTGTTGCATAATAGGAATGCCGGCTTTTGCCGGGTTGGGAGGAAATGCATGATTTCGCTGGCGATTGTTGAGGATGAGGATTCCTATGCGGAACAGCTGACGGACATGGTGAACCGCTACCAGAAGGAGCGGAACACCAGAATAAAAGTCACGCGCTATACGGACGGAGATGAGATCGCCGAGAACTATCCCGGCGGCTTTGACATGATTCTCATGGACATCCAGATGCGGTTCATGGACGGCATGACCGCCGCCGAAAAGATCCGGAAGGTGGACCGGGACGTTCTGATCATGTTCATCACGAACCGGACCGACTACGCCATCCGCGGCTATCAGGTAGATGCGATCGACTACGTGTTAAAGCCCGTGACGTATCCTGCCTTCGAGCAGAAGATGGACAAGGCGATGGAGCGGCTGCAGCGCCATGAAGGGTTCTCTGTGACCATCGCGACGCCGGACGGCATGATGCGGCTTGACATCTCGGAGATCTACTATATCGAGTCCGAGGGCCACAACCTGCTCTACCACACGAAGCGCGGCGTCCTGAAGATGCGGGAGCGCATTCAGGATGCCGAGGAGAAGCTTCAGGACCACGGGTTCTTCCGCGCAAACAAGGGCTGCCTTGTAAACCTCGAGCATGTCTCCGGGGAGAGGGACGGCTGCTGCCTGATCGGGGACGAGATGCTCCCGGTCTCCAGAGCGCGCAGGAATGAGTTCATGCAGGCCATGACGGACTTTGTCAGCAGAATGTGAGGCCACCCCATGAGTTTTCTGATGAACATGCCGGTCTACAGCTTCAATATCCCCCGCATCTACAGCGCGGTTGCCGAGTGGGCGGCGGCCGTGATGTATGTCAGCCTCATGCCGACGAATCGGAAAAGATGGCAGAGGATTCTGATGACCGTTGTCTTTCTGTTCTGGCAGTGCGCCTGGCTTCTTCTGACCCAGGATCTGCCGCTTCTCTTCTGGATTCCGTCCATGGCAGCGGCGATTGCCTGGATCTATCTGTTCCTTCGGACGATGACAGGGGAGAGAAGGACCATCTGTGCAGGCACATGCATGAGCGCCTTTCTCCTTGCCGAATTCATGGCATCCCTCGAATGGCAGATCGAGTACTTCGGCCATCTGCAGAGCATCCCGGTGCGCGCTGCCGTTGCGGCAGCGGCGTACGCCGCGATCCTTTCTCTGTTCTACTTCATGGAGCGGCCGATGAAGAAGTCGCCCTATGTGGAGATGCTGACGCGCCGCCAGGTGCTGTCCATTCTGATCCTTGGCATCATCACGTTCCTTCTGAGCAATCTCTCCTTTGTCTACGCAAACACGCCCTTCTCCGCAACCCTGGAGCGGGACGTCTACTACGTCCGGACACTCGTGGATCTGTGCGGTGTTGTCGGCTGCTATGCGCTTCGCCGGCAGATCGTGCAGATGAACGAGGAGAAGGACCTCGTCTCCATCAACGCGATGCTGCGCGCTCAGTATGACAAGTACCGGGCATACCAGCAGAACATCGACATGATCAACATCAAGTACCATGACCTGAAGCACCAGATCGCGGGACTTCGGGCGGAGACGGATTCCCAAAAGCGCTCCGCCTGGATCGACTCCATGGAGAAGGAGCTTGAGACCTACCGCCCCGAGAAACAGACCGGAAACCAGGTCCTCGACAGCATGATCGATGCCAAGCGCGTGACCATGCAGCAGAATCACATCTCGTTTACCTGCGTTGCCAACGGGCAGCTCCTTGACTTCATGCACGTGACGGACATCTGCACGATCTTCGGCAATGCCCTCGACAACGCGATCGAGTCGGTGAGTCTTCTGCCGGACCCCGAGCAGCGCAATATCCACATGGAAGTTCTCGAGAGGAAGGGTTTTGTCTTCATCGAGGTCACCAACTACTGCGATCACGCGGTGCCGCTCGGGCGGGACGGGTTCCCGCTGACCAGCAAGAGCGATCGGGTAAACCACGGCTTTGGCGTCAAGAGCATCGCCTACTCCGCAAAGAAGTACGGCGGCAGCACGAAGTTCGGGACGGACGGGAAGAGCTTCTATGTCCGGTGCCTCATCCCGATGCAGAAGAATCCGGCGTGAACCGGGAAGCATATAACAGAAAAAGGCAGAAAGATTTCAGGTCCGGGGAGAGCAATTCCCCGGACCTTTTTGTCGGTTTACGCCCAAAATCGGGCACTTTGTGCCACGGACCGGGATTTAGGCCCGGCGTGCTGTATGATGCAGGCTGAAAGGAGAGTTTGCAACATGAACGTACAGGAACTCATCGACCATCTGACATTGCTCGAGAAGGCAGCCCTTCTGTCCGGCAGCAGTGAATGGACTTCCAGAAAAATCGACCGTCTGAACATCCCGTCGCTGTTCTGCTCCGACGGACCGAACGGCCTTCGCAAACAGGAGGGCGCAGGAGACCATCTCGGACTCAATGCCTCCGTCAAGGCAACCTGCTTCCCCACATCCGCAACCATCGCGAACAGCTTCGACGATGCCCTCGCTGAAAAGACCGGCACGGCACTCGGCGAGGAGGCGGCAGCCCATGAGGTCAATGTGGTCCTGGGACCCGGCCTCAACATCAAGAGAAGCCCCCTCTGCGGCAGAAACTTCGAGTACTTCTCCGAGGATCCCTACCTTTCCGGCAAGATGGCGGCAGGGTTCGTGCGCGGCGTGCAGAAAAACGGCATCAGCGCCTGCGTGAAGCATTTCGCGGCAAACAGCCAGGAATCCCGCCGCATGGCGATGAACTCCGTGGTGGACGAGAGAACGCTCCGCGAGATCTACCTCACCGGATTTGAGATCGCGGTGAAGGAGGGACACCCGGGAGCGGTCATGTCCTCCTACAACATGCTCAACGGCGCCTATGCCAATGAGAACCATCATCTTCTGATGGACATCCTGCGTCAGGACTTCGGTTTTGATGGCGCCGTCATCACCGACTGGGGCGGATCCAACGACCACGTCGAGGGCGTGCGCAACGGTTCGACGCTCGAGATGCCGAATCCCGGCCTTGCCTCGGCGCGTGAGATCGTCCGTGCGGTCAAGAAGGGCAAGCTCTCCGAGGCCGACGTGGATGCAAGAGTAAAGGAACTGCTCGAGCTCGTCTTCAGGACAAAGAGCGGTCTCGATAATTTCAAGAACACCTACGGCTCGATGGAGGACATGCTGAAGGCCCATCATCAGGTGGCGCGCGATGCGGCGGCGCAGAGCGCGGTGCTTCTTCGCAATGAGGACGGCATCCTTCCGCTGAAGAAAGGAACGAAGGTCGCCATCATCGGCGACTTTGCGGCAAAGCCCCGCTACCAGGGCGCCGGCTCGTCGCTTGTCAACTCCTACCTCGTTGATCCCGTGACGGAACTGTTAAAGAAGGATGATCACGGCCTTGAGGTCGTAGGCTTCGCCCAGGGATATCTTCGGGAGGACAAGGAGGACGATGTCCTCTCCAAGGAAGCCTGTGAGCTTGCAAAGAAGGCGGACGTCGTTCTGTTCTTCTTCGGACTTACCGAGAACAGCGAGTCCGAGGGTCTCGACCGGCAGCATCTTCGCATTCCGCAGAACCAGATCCGTCTGATTCAGATGCTCTCGATGGCAAACCGGAACCTTGTCGGCATCATCAGCGCAGGCTCCGCAATCGAGATGCCCTGGCGCATGCACTTCCGCGCGCTGCTCCACATGTACCTGATGGGTGACGGCGGATCGGGCGCCTGCCTGGATCTTCTGACGGGCCGCGCGAATCCTTCCGGAAAGCTCGCGGAGACCATCCCCATGGCCTACGAGGATTCCCCGTCCGCACCCTACTATCCGGCACAGGAGAGAAACGCCGAGTACCGCGAGGGTCTGTATGTCGGCTACCGGTACTTTGCAACGACCGGGACGAAGACCTGCTATCCGTTCGGATACGGCCTCTCCTACACGACGTTTGCGTATACGGATCTCATGGTCGATAAGAAGGGTGTCTCCTTTGAGATCACGAACACCGGCTCTGTTGACGGCGCCGAGGTTGCCGAGCTCTATATCGGACTTCCCGGCGGAAAGATCTATCGCCCGGTGCGGGAGCTCAAGGGCTATGTAAAGGTCTTCCTGAAGGCAGGGGAGACCAGGCGCGTTTCGATCCCGTTCAATGACTACACCTTCCGCTACTGGAACACCAGGACCAACACCTGGGAAGTCGAGGAGGGAGACTACAGCGTCGAGATCGGAGCCTCCAGCGAGGACATCCGCCTGACCGGCCGTGTCCACGAGAAGGGCACCGGCGCGCAGGTTCCCGCAGAGTACGAGAGCCTTCCGGATTACTTCACCGGCCACATCGAAAATGTGCCGGATGCGGAGTACGAGAAGCTTCTCGGCACCCCGATCCCGGACGGACACTGGGGCGGAAAGCTCACGAAGAACGATGCTCTGTGCCAGCTGTACTACGCGAAGGGAGCCATCTTCCGGGCAATCTATAAGGCCCTGCACAGTTCGGTGGAGAACTCCTTAAAGAGCGGCGTTCCGAACCTCAACGCCCTGTTCCAGTACAACATGCCGTTCCGTGCGATGGCAAAGATGACCGGCGGCATGGTGAACATGACGATGGTCAACGGCATGGTCGACGGCGCAAACGGCAATCCGTTCAAGTGCATCGGAAAGCTGGTCGGCGGATTCTTCGGAAACCTTGTCGCAAACCTTGTGACATCCATTCAGCTGAGCCACCAGAAGGGATAAGTCAAAAAACTGCGGGAAAGAGCGCAGGATATATCGTAAAGAATCAACTTCCCCGGAGGAGCAGTGCTCTTCCGGGGATTTTTCATCCCGACCCATGCCCGTAAAAATGCCCCTGCCTTCCATCAAACCGAATGGAAGACAGGAGCTTCTTTACTGGATCAGGACAGGGTGATCCGCTGTTCATGGGCTTTCAGACAGCCGGGAAAGCGCTTCTCGAGCTCTTCGAGAAAGGCAGGATAGCCACACCCATACTCAAGGAGGGCATCGAGAATCAGGGGGATCGCAATATCGGAACCGCGAAGATCCTTCAGGTCATACAACGCATCTGCCGTCTGAGCATAGTGACTTCGGGGAGCAGACCTGTGAAGCCTTGCACGCAGAGCCTTGTAGTAGAGATTAAAAAGCTCCAGGGGATACGCGGCCTCAAGAAGCGGCACAAGGGCGTCGACTTCCTTCAGCGGCATCGGCTGACCATCATAGAAAGGGTACGAAGTACCCGGGGCTGCATCGGCAATGAGGATCCCGTTGCCGCTTTTTCTGGCAAAGTCCATGCGCCTGTCGTTCAGGTGATGGTACCAGTACCCGCAAAGGAATTTCCAATGCTCTGCCGGAAAGGCTGCCTTCCAGGTGTCGAAGGAGGAAATATCACCGGGCGTTGTATCGCAGAAATCAAGGAAGGAGCGGTAAGCCTCCGGGACCTTCTCTTCGAGGTCCTTTAGCAGAAGGAGCTGGTCCTGATACTGTTTCTTCTCGTCAGAGTCAGCCATCCGGGCACAGATGGTATTTCGGAGAATGCAGTACTGAAGGACGGGATCGTCGATGAGGATGGTCAGCTGACTGCAAAGGTCCGGTGAAAAGCTGGGAAACCACCCGAAGAGCTGTTTGAGGACCGTCTCCGGAGAAGCACCGTTCTGAAGCCGGAGCGGGACCAGTATCTTTGCAAAGAAGCTGTACAGTACATCTCCCGTCACAATCTCCTCATCGTACTTCTTTTCTCCGAAGGCGAGGAGTCTTTGTACAAAGGGAAAGACGGCAAAGTTCGCAAACAGGAATCCGTTGATCAGTTCCTGTGCGTCCCAGCTGAGCCGTTCGTCTGCATATCGGCAAAGCTCCGTGAACATCCACTCCTTCAGAGGCTCTTCCGCTGCGGAGAAGATTTTCTGCCAGAAAACGGGAAACTTCTCAAGGGTCATGAAGACTTCCCCGTCGTCAAGGATGTCCCTTGTTCCTGCAACGCAGAAGACCCGAAGCGAATACAGGAAGGCCTTGTCTGCCTCTCCGCCGTCCAGAAGCCGTTCGGCACGCTCGAGGGCCTCTATCAGCCTGATGGCATAGCCCGTAAGCCCCCTCTCAGTAATGACATGGGTACTGCCCAGCCCGAACCTGCTGTCAGCGGAGTCCTCCGTTGATGGGCGTTCCTTTCATTAAACCATGAACGATGGCCACAGGCCAGCGAAAATGAAAATAATGCAGAAGGTACAGAGGGTGATGAGAGTGCCGGATCGGAAGCAGGTTTCGTGACAGAGTCCGCGCGAAGTCATGGAGAAGGTTTTAAGGAGGTTCACAGGTGCCGGGGAAGGCAGCGCAGTTGCCTGCGATTTCATCTGATGAATAGCTCATTTCGAAAGGGATATTGTACAGGCGAAGGTAAGGCAGATATAATCCGGTCATTAGAGCAAAGGTATTTGATACAGGAAAACAACAGGCAGGGAACTTCGGACGCGCCTTTCACTTAAAGACGGGTACAGCCGCTGCGGCGCGACGGCATGGGAGGACACACAGAACGGTCTGAAGGAATGATCCCCGCGGAAAAGGAGGACCGAGATGATATTGCAGCTGATTTCGGACCTTGGCATGAGCATCTGCATGTTTGTGCTTCTGACATCTCCCGCCACAGGGATGCGCATCCATGAGTACGTGGGTGCTGTGATGACAATCCTGTTTGTGATCCACATGATCCGGAACCGGAGATGGTGGAAGGCCCTTCCGAAGGACAGGTGGACGGGATACCGCCTCATGTGGACGATAGCGGACCTTCTTCTGTGTGTCTTAATGGCACTTCTTATCATCACCGGTATCTCCATGGCACGCTATGTTCTGCCGCGTCACCTGCTGCCGATTCCAAGACAGACGGCATCGGCCATTCATCTTGTCGTGGGGTATCTCGGGTTCCTTGTCATGAGCTTTCACGCAGGCCTTCACCTGCAGAAATTCTACCGGAAGGTCTTCTCGTCAAAACCCCTCACCGTCCTTGCCGCAGCCCTTTGCGCTGCGGGCGTCTGGAGCTTTGTCCATAACCACTTCGGACTGTACATTACCGGAGGCTCGCACTTCGTATTTATTGACGAGAGTACACCGGCGGCGCTCTACGAGGCGGAGCTCTTCCTTGTGGCATTCCTCTCTGCCACGATGGCAAATCGTCTGCAGGGACTGCTGTTACGAAACAGAGGAAACAGCAGGAATGAGAATCAATGAAAACCAATTCCGTAACAGGAAGCTTTACTCTTAGTTCCATCGTTGGCGAGGTGGTTCATGATCCGGCCTTTGGCTCTTTCGGGCGCCTTTTGTTCCCGGTGGACATGCCGGTGCCGGACTCCATGACCCTGAAAGAGGTCACGTCATCCCGCACCTATCTCTGGTACTCGAATCTCCACCCGGACAAGACCGTGGAGGTGGTAAATAAGCTGAAACGGCGTGCCCTGTCCGGGGAGCGGATCTTTTATCCGATCTACCCGGAAGAGGAGATCCGGCATGATCCGGACCTTGCGGATACCGGGCTGTTCTGCCTTCACGGAAAGCCCGGGGAGAAGTTCGCAATCATAAATGCAGGTGGCGGCTTTAGCTATGTTGCCGCGATGCACGATGCCTTCCCCCATGCCCTGGAACTGGCCCGCCGCGGCTATACCGCCTTCGTCCTGATCTACCGCCCGACCCACCCGTATCAGGATCTTGCAAGGGCGATTCAGCTCATCGAGGCAAATGCGGAGATCCTCCGGGTAAATCCTGACGGGTACAGCCTCTGGGGCGGTTCCGCGGGAGCCCGCATGGCGGCGGCTCTCGGGAACGCAAAGAACCTTCGATACCTTGCGGGTGATGTCCCGCAGGCGGCGATGGTGGTGACCCAGTACACGGGCTATGACGAAGTCAGCCGGTCTGACGCGCCGACCTATGCCTGTGTCGGGACGAATGACAGAATCGCTGCCTGGCGCATCATGGAGCGACGGCTCCGGGCTCTTGAATCATACGGGATCCCGACAAGATTTCACGTCTACAAAGGACTCCATCACGGATTCGGCATCGGAACCGGAACGGTTGCAGAAGGCTGGCTGAATGATGCCGTGGCGTTCTGAGAGAAAAACACCGCAGACAGAATTCACGGAGTGAATAGCTGATTACAGAAACAATCATGTACAGCAGGCATATGGTCTACTACAATACAGTCAGATGAAAGCGATAAAGCCCTGAAGGAGCAGTGATGGTATTCTACTTTACGGGGACAGGCAACAGCCTGTACGTGGCAAGGTCCCTGGATTCGGAGTGCGTAAGCATCCCACAGATCATGAATCGTAAACAGCGCATCTTTCAGGCGCAGCAGATCGGAATCGTCTGCCCCTGCTACGGGCACGAGCTGCCGCAGATGGTACAGGAGTTTATCCGCCGCCCGATCTTTGCCTGCGACTACCTGTATGTCATCGTGACCTACGGCTTTGCCCACGGCAACGTCGTGGACCACGTCCTGCAGGTATTTGACGGATCGAAGAAGCAGCCGGATCTTGTGCGGACCATTCTCATGGTCGACAACTTTCTCCCGGGGTTTGACATGAAGGAGCAGGAGGCGATGCACAAGGACGTCGAAGGTCCGCTCCAGGTGATCAGACGGCAGGTCGGGGAGAAGCGTCATCTCATGGAAAAGGTGACGCCGGAAGACCTGCGGATCCACAGAGCCTATGCCGAGTCGGTTCATCATCAGGACGCCCGCTGCTGGGCAAATCTGAACTTTACGGACCTGTGCATCGGCTGCGGCCTGTGCACAAAGGTATGCCCTGCGGGCTGCATTCACCTCGAAAACGGCAAAGCCCTCCGAACCGGAGAGGGCTGCCAGGCATGTCTTTCCTGTGCCCATGTCTGTCCGGAGATGGCCATCCAGCTCCTGCCTGCATACGGCGCAGCGGAGCCGAATCCGAAAGCCCGCTACCGCAACCCGAACGTCTCTCTTTCCGCACTGATTTCTTCCAACTGGCAGTGCGAAGACAGAGAGAGCGCGCACGCAGAAGACAAAACAACTGCGAGCGCCTGAACCATTGCCTGCATCGAGCGGTTCCCCTCCAATAGCCGCCCGCTGCAAACATACAGGAACATACGTTTACGTATGGTCATGTATGTTTTTTATCCCTCCCCCTTGGCCCTGCCGGCCTTTTCCCTGATTGCATTGCAATTGCATTGCAACTGATTCCCGGCAGGGCACTTTTCATGTCCGGAAGGCGGATCTTTTCGAAATATTCGGCCGCTGCAAGCCGGTTCTGGTATGATCACAGAGAGGTTCCGGAAGGAGGAAGAGATGGAAGAAGACACAGTGGGGCACGCATCGGTTCTGGAACTATGCTATGGACGGACACGCTGTTTCCTGATTCACGGAAAACTCCTGATCGATACGGACTGGGCGGGTACCCTTCCCGCATACCTTGCGTGTCTTCAGAAGCACGGAGTCCGGGCAGAGGATGTCCGGTATCTTCTGATCACACACTATCACCCGGACCATTGCGGGATTGCGGCCGATCTCATGGCTCTTGGCACAAAGCTTCTTGTCATGGACGTGCAGAAGGACGCTGTTCATCAGGCGGATCCGGTTTTCCTGCAGGATCACCGGCACCGCTTCACGCCGATTCCGGACGAGGGGACGATTCTTCTGCCGTGCGGGGAAAGCCGGCAGTTCCTGAAGTCCATCGGAATCAGCGGCGAGATCCTTTCAACGCCTGGACATTCCCCGGACAGTGTCTCGCTCCTTCTCGATGATGAGCAGATGGCCTTTGTCGGAGATCTCCCGCCGCTGGAGCAGGTGGCATGCTATCAGGATCCGGTGCTGCAGCACAGCGTGGACAGGATCCTGGAGCACGGCGTACGGACTTGGTGCAGCAGTCACGGACCGGTGGAACGGGTAAACAGAACAGAGTGAAACAGAAAAGAGGTACTGACCGGAACAGGGTTCCGGCGGCACCTCTTTTTGCATCCTGCCCGATCACGTCCCATTTTGCACCGTTCACGACAGGGACGATGCCACGGATGCGATCTGCGCTACAGTACGATAGAAGAAAGAAACAGACAGACCGCCTGGAGGGTATGTGATGTTTAGTATTGGACGCTTTGCAGTCGAAAACCTGGAGACCGGGTGCGTGACGGACGAGAAGAAACCGTCCTTCACCTGGTACGTGGATTCGGACGCAGAAGGCACGGCAATAGAGAATGCCAGGATCTCGTTAAACGGCTGGACCTGGCAGGGAAAGGATCCGATCGTCTCCTATGAGGGACCATCTCTCAGACCCTTTACCGCCTACACCGCAGAGCTTTCCGTACAGGGAAATCACGGGGAGAGCGCCGAAAAGAAGATCACGTTCCGGACGGGGCGCATGGAGACACCCTGGACGGGGAAGTGGATCTCCGATGCCTCCTATACCTTTACCGAAAAGAAGGTCTCCCCGGTCCCGATGGTGTTCCGGAAAACCTTCACCCCGAAGGGGAAGATCAGGTCCGCCTTCCTGTATGCGACAGCTCTTGGCATCTACGAGGCAGATCTCAACGGCACAAAGCTTGGGGACCGGTACTTTGCTCCGGGCTTTACGTCCTATAAGACAAATCTCGAATATCAGACCTATGACCTGACGCCCGCCCTCCGGGAGGGGACCAATGAGCTTCTCATCACCGTGGCCGGCGGCTGGGCGGTCGGCTCCTTCGTCTTTACGAGGGTGAACCGCCAGGCGGCGGACCGGCAGGCAATCCTCTGCGAGCTTCGGATCACCTATGAGGACGGCAGGGAAGAAGTCATCGGTTCCGATGAGAGCTTTGAGGTCACGGAAAACGGCCCGGTGCGCATGGCGGATCTCTATGACGGCGAGACGTATGATGCGCAGGTCGATCTTTCAAAGGCAGACTTCCATAAGGCATCGCCGGAAACCCTTCGCGTGCATCCTCGGATCATGGAGGATCTCGGATCCCCGGTCCGGGTGCGGCAGATCCTCACCCCGGTCAGCAGAACAAAGGTCGGGGACGAATGGATTTATGACTTCGGTCAGAACTTTGCCGGCGTCGTGCACTTTAAGGTCGACGGAAAGGCCGGACAGCACATCGTGGTGCGGCACGCCGAGATCCTGAATGCGGACGGGACGCTCAACACGAAGTTCCTCCGCACCGCGAAGGCAGCGATCGATTATACCTGCCGGGACGGCGTGCAGGAGTACGCACCCCGGTTTACCTACATGGGGTTCCGTTACATCTCGGTCAGAGGAGCGGACGACATTGAGATCACAGCGTATGTCCTCTCCTCCGATCTTCGACGGACCGGCAGCTTTACCTGTTCCAATGAGGACCTGAACCGCCTGGAGCAGAACATCGAGTGGAGCAGCTGTTCAAATCTCATGGACATCCCGACGGACTGCCCGCAGAGAGACGAGCGCATGGGCTGGACGGGAGACATCAACGTCTTTTCCCCGGTTGCCTGCTACCTCTTCGACATGAGCCGGTTCTTTAAGAAGTGGCTCCTCGATGTGAAGGCGGAGCAGTTAAGGACCGGCGGCATTCCGAACACGGTCCCGGTGAACGGCTACGGGTTCCCCGCGACGATGCCTCAGATGGCGATCGACTTCTGGGGCGATGCCTGCGTCAGCGTGCCGTGGAATGAATATGAGGCGCGCGGCGATGTCCGGATCCTGAAGGACATGTACCCGGTCATGAAAAAGTACGTCGATGCCTGCAGGCGCTGGGCCGGCATCGGCGTGGGACTTCACCGGTACATCTGGAACACACCGTCCGTCCTGCACTTCGGCGACTGGGTGGCACCGGACGTTCCGAAGATGCAGCAGTGGCAGGCAAGATCGAAGTGGACCGCGACGGCAAGCCTTTGCCATACCAGCGATCTGCTCGCAAGAACCGCAAGGATCCTGGGATACGAAAAGGATGCGGAGACGTATGAAACCGTCAGCAAAAAGACCGGCGAGGCCTACCAGAAGATCCTGACGGATGGGAACGGAACCCTGGAAAACGAGTTCCAGACAGGATACGTCCTTCCGATCCACTACCACATGTTTGACGAGGCGGCACACAGGAAAGCCGTGGAAAACCTCGACCGGATGATCCGGGCAAACGACTACAGGATCGGCACCGGCTTCCCCGGAACGCCCTACATCCTGTTTGCCCTTGCGGACAACGGGAAGGCGGACACCGCGTACCGGATGCTGCTGAATACGAAGTGCCCGTCCTGGCTCTACGAGGTGAAGATGGGAGCGACCACGATCTGGGAACGCTGGGATGGCCTCTCGGAGGATGGCTCCTGCAGGATCTCGGACGACGGCACGGACATGATGATCTCCTACAACCACTACGCAAGCGGAGCGGTGGGAGACTTCTTCTACCGCAGGATCGCGGGGATTGAAAAGACGGAGCCCGGCTACCGGAGCTTTACGGTAAAGCCCCTGATCGGCGGAGGTCTTAACTTCGCGAAGGGACAGGTCGAGACGCCCTACGGCATCATCGAGAGTGCCTGGAGAATTCAGGACAGGGAATTCTCCCTCACGGTAAAGGTTCCCGTCGGGGCCGCCTGCACGGTGGTGTTGCCGGACGGAACCAGGAAACAGGCAAAGAGCGGAACACACGTCTTTACCGCGGCACTTCAAAAATGAATGAAGGACCCCGCACAGGGATCTTCAGATAATGTAACAAAGAGGAGGGTATCTTATGAAAACAGGCAGAAAGACAAGAGTCTTTCGCGGACTGACCACCGTCACGTCGTCGGTGCTTGCACTGTCGATTGCAGCGGGCCCGGTCATCAACATCTTCCGGACGGACATCGACAAGTTTCTGGGGACGCATTCGACCGCAGTCGTGACGGACGAGTCCGCAGAGGATGATCTCTACACCTACAAGTCGGACTACACGTCCACGACAGATCTTCTTCATGCGATCTCGGATCTCGGCGAGCGCATGGAAGAGGAGGGCGCAGTTCTGCTGAAGAACAACGGCGCACTGCCGCTCACAAAGGATGAGACCCAGAAGGTCTCGCTCCTTGGCTTTTCGAGCTACTACCCGGTACAGGGCGGCGACATGGGTTCGTCCCTGGTTGAGAACACCGGTACCGATGCGGATACGGTGGACTTCGTCAAGGCACTGGCAGCCAGGGGCTGGAAGATCAACCCGACCCTCCAGAGCCTGTATGAGGCACTGCTTCCCACGTTCTCGACGGAGGTTGAGACCTGGGGCGGCACGGCAACCTACAGCCACATCACGGCGCCGTCGATCGGCGGTACCTTCGCCAGCAAGGAGCCTTCCCAGAAGGCGATGGACGGACAGGACAGCTCCTGGAAGGATTCTCTGAAGGACAACAACGTGATGATCGTCACGCTTGCCCGCTCCGGCTCCGAGAACGGCTCGTATCTTCCGGGTGAGGAGGGCGTTGATTCCTCCCAGAACCTGAATCAGACGGATCCCCTGGGGCTCTCCGATGATGAGAGGGATCTCATCGCGGCAGCCGTGGATGCCAAGAAGGCAAACGGCGGCAAGGTCATCGTCCTCCTGAATAACTCCAGCGCGATGGAAGTGCAGGAGATCGAGGACAACGAGGGCGTCGATGCCATCATGCAGATCGGTCTTCCGGGCGGCTACGGCTTTTACGGTGTTGCAGATCTGTTATCCGGCGATGCAAATCCGTCCGGACATCTGACCGATACCTATGCAACGGATGCCTCGGATTCTCCGGCAGCCCAGAACTACGGCGACTTCGAGTACACGAATGCGGATCCTTCGATCAGCATGAACTCCGAGGTGGTCGAGGCAGAGGGCATCTACACCGGCTACAAGTACTATGAGACCCGATATGAGGACGAGGTCCTGGGGCAGGGCAATGCGGATTCCGCGACAGGTTCCACGGACGGACAGGCCTGGGACTACTCGAAGGAAGTCACCTATCCCTTCGGCTACGGCCTCTCCTATACGACCTTCTCCCAGACGCTCGACAGCGTCGATGTGGATCTGACCGGCAATGTCACCGCGAAGATCACCGTCACGAACACCGGCAGCGTTGCGGGCAAGGATGTGGTACAGCTCTATGTCAGCACGCCGTATACGGACTATGACATTGAGCACGGCGTCGAGAAGGCGGGCGTTCAGCTCCTCGACTATGCAAAGACGGACGTTCTCGATCCCGGCGCATCACAGACCGTGACGATCGAGGCAGATCCCCAGTACATGGCAAGCTGGGATTCCACGGCAGCAAACGCCCTCGGAACCACCGGCGACTATATCCTCGATGCGGGCGACTACTACTTCGCCATCGGCAACGGCTCCCACGAGGCGATGAACAACGTCCTTGCGGCGATGGGAAAGACCTCGTCGGATGGCATGACCGCAGACGGCGACACGGCAAAGACCGCCGTCTGGAACCTCGCTTCCATGGATACGACGACGTTTGCCACCACAAAGAACGGCACGGCGGTCGAGAATCACATGCAGGACATGGATCTCAACTACTGGATGCCGGATACCGTCACCTACCTGACCAGAAACGACTGGGATGGCACCTTCCCGAAGACCTATGAGGGCCTGACCGCCACCGATGAGATGAAGGATGTCCTGGACAATGACATCTACGAGATCACGGAGAACAACGAGGGCGGACAGGTTACCTGGGGCGCCGACAACGGCCTGACCCTGGCAGACCTCAAGGGCAACAGCAACTTCGATGACGAGAGCTGGTCGCTCCTGACGGATCAGCTCACACTCCCCGAAGCCATGATCCGCGTTGCCTTCGGCGGCACATCCACCAAGGCCATCGCTTCCGTGAACTCTCCGGAGGTCATCCAGAACGATGGACCGAACGGCATCTATTCCTACACGCTCGGCCAGTACGCAAACACCGACACTTCGAGCAGCGATCCCTGCGCCGTCAGTGCCGATGACCCGAACCTCAACTACAAGTTCGGCACCATGGTCAATGAGACCGTGATTGCACAGACCTTCAACAAGGATCTTGCAGCCGAGTACGGCCAGGTCCTTGGCAACTACTCCCTGTGGAGCAACCTGACGATCCTGTGGGGCTCCGGCGTGGATCTTCACAGAACACCGTACAACGCACGTAATCATGAGTACTTCTCCGAGGACCCGATGCTCTCGTCCTACCAGAGCGTCGCCCTGATTGAGAGTGCTCTGAAATATGGTCTCATCGTTGCGCCCAAGCATGTGGCCTTCAACGACACCGAGATCAACCGTACCGGCGTTTCGGTCTTCATGACCGAGCAGAAGGCAAGAGAGGGCGAGCTTCGCAGCGCCCAGGCAAGTGTTGAGGACGCAGGTGCTCTCGGCATCATGACTGCCTTCAACAGAGCGGGCGTCACGGCAATGAACGCCTACACCGGCATCATGCAGAACGTGCTCCGCGACGAGTGGGGCTTCAGGGGACTGATTTCCGAGGACTTCATCATGGATCCGAACTACGCGGTCCTCAAGGAAGGCGTGATGTGCGGTCTGACCATGACCACCTTCACCGGCGATGATTCCCTCGATGCGGTTGCCCAGACATTCAGCTACTGGACCGAGGATAACGTCAGCAAGGATTCCCGCCTGCAGGCAGCCTTAAAGCAGGATCTGAAGTATCAGCTCTATGCGATTGCAAACTCCAACGCCCTCGACGGCCTGTCCTCGAATTCGAAACTGGTCAGCGTCAGGACCTGGTATGACAACCTCGTCACGGCTCTGATCGTTGTCTTTGCAGCACTGACCGTTCTCAACCTCGCCCTGTACTTTAAGAGCGCGAAGAAGGAGAATGCATGAGAGTGCGGGATTTGAATCCGCGCTCAGAAAATGGGAGGTTCCTATGAGTTTCTTGAAAAAACAGGCGGCGGGGTTCTGGTTTAGCCTGATCACCCTGGTGCTCACCCTGATCGGCCTTGTCTTCTACTTTGTCAACAGTTCCACCGCATCGTTCGGCAACATCGGCACGGACACAAGGGTCATTGCCATGGCCGTGATCGCCATGGTACTTGAAGTCGCAATCATCGCCCTCGGGCAGAAGACGGAGGGGTTCATTCTGAACCTTCTCTACATTGCGGCCTCGATCCTGATCCTGATGTCGTTCCTGCTGTTTGTGATCCCGCGCGTGGACACGATCGCATCGATCCTGACGTTCACGATGAACGCTTCGACGCTCGCAGATCTTGAGAGCGCGGTCGCAGGATTTGTCTTCTTCGTGATCGCCCTCATCACGAGCTGGATTTCCTCCTTCCTGAAGGTGGCAAAATCATAAACAGGAATTCGATCCGCGTGCGCAGTGCGGGAGTTCTCCTCCTGTGCATGCTGGGGACAGCTTCCTGTGCCAGGGTACCTGGAATGACGGAAAAGTCTAAGACACGGTCTTCGGCTTTTCCTGTTGTTCTCGAGGAAAACGAAGGATATACATCGCCCTCACCGGTTCAGAACACCGATCCCGGGGGCGGTGTATCTTTTGTTATCCGGGTAAAGGACGGCTACACGCCGGTGTCGGTCAGCGACGGAAAGAGGGTATCCGCCGTAACCGATGAAAATGAAGCGGAAGCAGAGGAGGAGAAGCTCTCCTTCACGGAAGGGACCTACGGATCCTATACCGTCTCCCTGCAGGACGTTTCCTTTCCGACGATGCTGACGGTAAATCTTGAAGAGAGCAGCTATGCCCTGACCTATGATCCGGCGGACGGGGAGGAACCTCTGAAGGTGCCGGTCACGGATTCGCATGAGCGTCTCAACACCGCAGCGGCAGATCTCTTTTCACGGGACGGATATACGCTCCTTGGCTGGGAGACGGAAAACGGTGATGTCATCGGCTGCGGGAGCAGGGCGGATCTCACATCCGGGGAGATACTGAAGGCGGTCTGGGCGCCGTGGACCAGGGAGAACTGTTTTACGGTTCTTCCCTATGCGGACGGCGTGGAGATCACGGGCTGCGATCTTGAAGAGACGGACAATCTCGTAATCCCGGAGACGATCGGCGGGAAGAGAGTGCGCACCATCGGGAAGGGTGCTTTTGAGAAAAACCGCTGCAAGAGCCTGGTGCTCCCCAAAGGTCTGTATCAGGTATCGGACGGGGCGTTCCGGGACCTTTCCTTTACGGACCTGTACCTGTTTGATGACATCGAAGAGATCTCAGACCGCGCATTTTCAGGCTGTGATAACTTCCAAACGCTTCACATCGAGCGTGTGGAAGCACCGGTCTATGCGGGAACCTACTATGCCGCGTTTGCGGACAAGCTGGATCGTCTCCGGTCTTTGAAGGATCAGAAGAAGATCGTCCTCTTTTCCGGCTCGTCCACGCGGTTCGGGTATGACAGTGCAGAGATTGAGGCGGCCTTTCCCTCGTACCATGTCGTCAACATGGGTGTCTTTGCCTACACGAATGCGCTGCCGCAGCTTTCCATCATTCGATCCTTTCTGAAGGAGGGCGACATTCTCATCGACTCCCCGGAATTTGACGCTGCAAAGCGGCAGTTCTGCACGACAAACGAGATGGACAGCGCCTTCTTCTGCCTCATCGAGGAGGACTATGATGCGATGACGCTTCTCGACGTCCGGGACTTTTCGAACGTCCTGGACAGCTTCTGCCAGTACACAAAGGACAAGGAGGGGATGGAAGAGAAGAGCCCTGCCCTCTCCCCGGCGGACTTTGACGAGGACGGAAATCCGGTGACAGAAAAGAGCTACAACGAATACGGCGACTACTGCCTTTTTCGGGAGAATGCCAAAAGCGACGATCCGGTGTACGGGCTTCCGGTGGATTACACGAGAGCCTCCTATCCGAAGGTGTACTTTATCGATCCGTACAACGAGGTGGCCAGGAGCTTTACGGACCTTGGTGTTTTGTTCTTCTTTACGTATTCTCCGAGGAACCGCCTTGCGGTCTCGGACGCTACCACGAAGGAGAGCCTTGAAGACCTTGATCAGTACTTCTCCGAAAACCTGTCCGTTCCGGTCCTCGGGAGGGTGGAGGATCTCCTGATGCCGGGGCGGTACTTTTACGGCACCGACAACCACCTCTCGACAGAAGGCGTGCAGATCCGCACGTCCTATGTCATTTCCTGCCTTGAGGAGGCACTTGATGAAGCTAAATGAAGGGGAAAAAACCGGAGAGAAGAAGGCGGAAAAGAGAACAGGGGTCCTGTACTGCCTTTTCCTGCCGCTGGAGACGCTGCTGTGCCTTGTCCTCTGGTATGCCTTTGATCTGAAAAGCGCCCTCACGGCACTGCTTTTGTTTCTTCTCGCTTTTCTTCTCGGAGAGAACATCCGGAAGAAGACACGGGAGAGACGGAAAACGGGCGGGGAGGAGAGACCGTGAACTTCCTGTCACCGTACTTTCTGATCCTCTATCCCGTCCTTCTTCTGGTTTATCGAAGGCTTCGGAAAAAGGGAAGGACCGTGCTCCTTCTTTTCGAGAGCGCGCTGTTCTATGTCCTCATGGAGCCGCGCTTTGCCCTGCTGTTTTTCGGGGAGATCGTGCTCACCTGGGTACTGGCAGGCAGGGCTGCAGCGCTTCGCCTGGAAGGGGGAGAGCAGGCGGACAAAAGACGGCGCCTTGTCACCGCGATCGGTGTCATCGTTCCGCTTGCGGTCCTTGCCGTGTTCAAGTATGCGGGGCTGTTTTCCGATGCCTTCAAAGGCGGCATCATCCCCGCCGGGATCTCGTTCTATACCTTTCAGGCGCTTTCGTATGTGATCGATGTGAGCAGCGGCAGGACCGGGCACGAAAAGAACCCGCTGTACTATGCGCTCTACCTCTCCTTCTTTCCCCAGCTTGTCGCAGGCCCCATCGAGCGGGCGGGGGATCTTCTCCCGCAGATGAAGACCCTGGACCGGACGCCGTCCGGAAACGAAAAGCTCGAGGGCCTTTCCCTGATGGTCCGGGGGTACTTCAAGAAGGTCGTGATCGCGGACAGCATCGCGGCTCTGGTGGATACGGTCTTTTCGATGGAGCACCCGGCGGGGTTTACGGTGCTTCTTGGTGCCATCCTGTTCTCGTTTCAGATCTACGGGGACTTTTCCGGCTACACGGACATCGCACGGGGCAGCAGCCTGCTCCTCGGGATCCGGCTCATGGAGAACTTCCGGATGCCGTACCTTTCGACATCGGTCAGCTCCTTCTACCGCAGGTGGCATATCTCTCTGAACCGGTGGTTTCGGGACTATGTCTACATCCCGCTCGGAGGATCGAGGAGGGGGAAAGCAAGGCACCTTGTAAACATCCTTCTCGTCTTTTCCCTCAGCGGCCTCTGGCACGGGAGCGGCCTCCACTACCTCTTCTGGGGGCTTTCGAGCGGCCTTCTCATCTGCCTTGAGATCCTGACGGGAACTGGAAAGGAACAGGAGATGACAGCGCCGGTCCGGGCTGTCCGAACGATCCTCACCTTCCTTCTGGTGTCGCTCTGCTGGATCTTCTTCCGGGCAGAGAACACGGGGAGGGCACTCACCCTCTTCTCCTGCCTGTTTTCCGGCGGTGTTTCCATTCCGGAGCTTGCAGGGGTCTTTGGGAGCGTAAGGGAGGCGGTGCTTCTCATTCCCGCAATCCTCAGCCTCTACCTTCTGGACCGGGAGAGCACGGGGAAAGAGGATCTGTCTGTACTCTATCTTCGGAGGCGGGCAGCCATCTTCTTTACGATGGGACTTCTGACTGTCCTGACCTTCCTGCTTCATCAGAACCAGGGCGTCGACAATGCGTTTATCTATTTCAGGTTTTAGCATGGAAAACGAGAGCAAAAACAGAAGAGACTCCCAAAGGGGCAGAGGGCAAGGCCTTCTGCTTCCGGTTTTCTGTGCCATCCTCTCCCTTGCCCTGCTTATCGGCGCCCTGCTGGTCGGACTGTTTCTACCCGCCCAGTATGACAGCACGTTTTCCGGGGAGCTGAAATACAAGAGGAGGATTCTTGCCCAGGAGAACGGGACTGCGTCCGGGCGCATTGTCTGCATCGGCGGCAGCAGTGTCGTCTTTGGCGTCGACACGGCGCTCCTTGCGCAGGAACTGTCGAAGAGCGCGGTGAACTTCGGCTCCTATGCGGGCTTCGGTCTCGGGGCGATGCTGGATCTGGCTCTCCCGGATATCCAAACGGGGGATACGGTCATCGTCTTCTGCGAGCAGCAGGCACAGATGTATGAGAACTTCTTCGACCCGAAGGTCTTCCTGCAGGCAGCGGACGGGGACCTGTCGATGCTGGAGTGCCTTTCGGGCAGCCGAAGGAAGAAGGCAGTCTTTGCCCTCCCGGACCTTGCGGTGCAGAAGGCAAGGCATTACTTCACGGACAGCACGCCGGACCCCGAGGGCATCTATGCAAGGCGCTCCTTTACGGACGACGGAAACCTGAAGTACGGCCTTGCAACAGACAACGTCATGGCGGACGGGGCAGACCTTGCAACACCGGTGGACCTGAATCCTTCGATCATCACAGACGAGTGGGCAGAACTTGTCGATACCTTTGCCCGGCAGTGTAAAGACAAAGGGGCCTTGGTGTACTTCCACTTCGGACCGATGAATGAGGCCTCCGTGAAGGCGGAGACGAAAGCGGCATCGGAGGGGGAGATCGAGGGTGAGGCAGAGACCTTCTGCAAAGCGCTGGAAGAGAAGATCACGGTGCCCGTCCTCTCGGATCCGTACGCATGTATCCTGCCGCAGGAGTATTTCTATGACACCAACTTCCACCTGAACGATAAGGGAAGGATCCTGTTCACGGGGCTTCTCGTGTGGGAGCTGAAGGCCGTCTCGGAGGACAATTCGGAAACGTCCCTTCCGACCTACGGCATGGTCCGGGGCGTTCCGGAGAAGACAGAAGAGGAAGAAACATCACGGGAATCGGGAGAAGAGGAGACCGCGCAGAAAGAAAAGAAGAGCGTTCTGACGGCCGATACGTACGCGGGGAATACTACCCTCACGAAGGTGACGATCCCGGAGAGCGTGGGGCAGATCGAGGACGGCGCCTTTGAGGGCTGCAGCGCGCTTCGTGCCATCGTCCTGGAATCGAAGGAGCCATCCTCCTGCATCGTGGGGACAGGGCTTCTTGACGGGACGGCAGCGATGCTCTACGTGCCGGATACGGCACTTTCCGATTACAAGGTGAACTACTTCTGGTCCCAGTACGCGGACCGGATCCTGCCGGTCAGCGACCTTCCGGAATAGAGACCGGAGAAGAAGGACTGGGAAAGAAAAGAGAAGAAGAGAAAGATCAGAAGAATCATCGGAATCGAAAAAGCCTGCCGTGTGGCAGGCTTTTTCGATGAAGTATATTCAAAGACAGAGGACGGAAGGTGTCCTGTGTCTGCTACCAGACATAGTCCGGAGCAAGGAGGTGCAGGAGCTCTTCGTCATGGTGGTGGGCAAGGTAGGTATCGTCATTGAGAATCATGACGGCACCGCCATCCCTCGTGTAGGGCTCCCAGGTCTCCACGCCGTCCGCGGAGGGGACGCCGTCCCTTGCAAAGGATGCCCAGAGATCCTCCATTTCCCGTCCGAAGCTTCCGCTCTCGTGGCCGAAGACGTAGGGGATCTCTGCGCCGTGGCCAACACCGCTCGAGAACAGGCTGCCGCTCTGTTTTGTGAAGACGTAGCTGTAGACCCTGCCGGCACCATCCTGTGCCGACTGATCGGCCTTGTGCGCCGTGATCTTCAGGATCGGCAGGCGAAGGAGCGTGTCCACGTCCGCGGCGCCGGACGGGTCCTCATTCGGATAAGCCGCCTCGTACGCCTGTGTGATCTCGTTTGTCACGTTGTGACGAAGGGCGGATGCCATCCAGATGTTCCACTCATTGAGGTTCGAGCCGATGAGAAGGCCATAGGGCGATGCCGCATCGGCAAAGCCATTCTCCTGCACCGGGTCCTCCGGCAGGACATCGCCGTCGATCACAGGCTCCCACTCATAGGCATAGCCCTGACCGAAGGCCTGCGGGATCTGATAGCGCTGCGCAATCGTGTATTCGGCATCGGTCGAGGCGCTCATCAGGTCGTCGTTGGAGACGTTCTGAATGTCTTCGATGTCGTCTGCGCTGATTCCGAGGGTGTTCAGGGTCTCGTCCGCGATCGCCTCGCTCTGCTCTTCCGGCGTAAAGACGACGCCCATCGTCTCCGTAGCTCCCGACTCCACGATGCCGCGCTCGAAAAGACCGGAGGCTCTCGGGGATGACATCAGGGCGAGGACCTTGGCGCCACCGCCCGACTGCCCGAAGAGGGTCACGTTCGAGGAATCGCCGCCGAAGGTCTCGATGTTGTCCTGAATCCACTGCAGGGCATCGATGATGTCGAGGAGTCCGACATTTGCGGAGTCCTGATACTTCTCTCCGTACTGCGTAAGGTTCAGGAACCCGTAGACGCCTAGCCGGTGGTTTACGCCGACCACCACGACGTTCTCATCGGCTGCAAGGTCCGCGCCGTTGTAGTCGTCCTGATTTGCGGAGCCCGTGGAGAAGCCGCCGCCGTGGAGCCAGACCATGACCGGACGTTTTGCATCATCAAGGCCGGGAGTCCAGAGGTTCAGGTTCTGGCAGTTGTTGCTCTCGTTGTCCGAAGAACTGCCGGCGCCCGACCCGAACATGCCGCTCTGATAGGAGATGGGACCGTAGGATGTCGCCTCCCGGACACCCTCCCAGGGGGTTACCTCGGATGCCGGCGTGAACAGCTCGGTTGCTTCCGCATAGGGAACACCGAGATACTGATAGACGCCGTTCTCGACGGATCCCTCGATCTGCCCGCCGGTCACGGTGACGGTGGTATCCGAAGAGGCGGTGGCAGGGGTGTCACTTTCCGCATTGGTGCCCGCCGCGATGGCAGCAGGGCCGACGCCTGTATCGGAGGCTGCGGATTCTGCCGCGGCCGTGTCGGAAGATGTGGCTGCAGTTTCTGCGGCTTTGGTGCTGCCGCAGGCGGCAAGAAGAACGCTCAGAGAGAGCACTGCCGCAAGTACCATGGCTTTTCTGCTTCGCATCAGATGCACTCCTTCAGGATCTCAAAGATCTCATCCCGGCTCATCTGCCGTGCGCAGCCGGGGGTGATGACACAGGTGTCTGCGACCTTCCGGAGAATGGTCTCATCCGTGGGATCGACAGATCCGGGACGCATGTTTGCCTTCAGTTCCGTAAGAGTCGTCGGAAGACCGATCTCCCTGATGAAATCCTCAAGGGCTTTGATGCCGGCGAGAGCAAACTCGAGATCGGTTCTGCCGTCCTTTGACAGGTGAAAGACCTTTTCGGCAAAGCGGCAGAACTTTGCCGTGTTGTCTTCTGCAAGGTGGCGGTAGACGGCCGGGTGAATGACCGCAAGCCCCTGGCCGTGGTTGCAGTCCGTGTAGGCGCCGAGCTGATGCTCGATCATGTGGTTCTGGAAGTCGGTCTGTTTGCCGATCTTCAGGATTCCGTTCTCTGCCATCGAGGAGTCCCACATGAGCTCGGAGCGGACGGCGACGTCTCTGGGATCCCGGATCATCGCACGGATGTTCCGGATGACGTTCTGCATCACGGCCTCATTCATCTCATCGGAGACGTTTGTCGCAGAGGGCTTTCCGAAGTAGGTCTCCATGCAGTGGGAGAGGGTGTCGAAGGCACCGGAGATTGCCTGGCGCATCGGGACGCTTAAGGTATACGAGGGATCGAGGATGACAAAGTCTGCCATCGCACCGCCCATGCCGTTCTTCTGTTTCGTCTCCTCGTTCGTGATCACGGCGCCGCCATTCATCTCGGCGCCCGTGCCGGATACGGTCACCACCGCGCCGAAGGGGACAAACGCGGTGGGATAGACGTGATCGGTGAATTCGGATTTCCAGATGTCCTGCTCCATCTTTGCCTGCGCCGAGACGATCTTGCAGCTGTCGATGACGGAGCCACCTCCTACGGCGAGGATAAAGTCGATGTGATTCTCCCGGACAAGCGCTGCGCCCTCCTGGACCTTTGCATAGGTGGGATTTGCCATGATGCCGGAGAACCCGGTCACGGTTTTGCCGTGGGCGGAAAGGAGCTCCATCACAGCATCATAGATCCCGTTCTTTTTGATCGAGCCTCCGCCATAGGCAAGAAGGACGTTTTGACCAACCTTTGGAAGACGGGCATCAAGGGCGGTCTTCAGAGCACCCTCTCCGAAAATGACATCGGGCATTCCTGCATACTGAAACGAGTTCATCATTCACCTCCATGGAAATCAATCTGTGTCTTTATGTCATTACCGTAAGGCTTCATCCCCTCTCCTGTACAATATCCGTTTCGAAAACCGCTATTCATGAAGAGAATAATCGAAAGCGCATCCTTTCCTTGCAATCGGGGCCCCGTATTCGTACAATGACGTTGCTTTTGCAGGACCTTCCGGGTCCGGAGCGGAATGAGGGAAAGGAGATCACTTATGGATAAGCTGTTTTTCAGCAAGGAGCGGCTCGGAGCGTTCATGGACGCGATCCTTGCCATCATCATGACGATCCTGGTACTCGAGCTTGCAAAGCCTTCCGAGCCGACGCTTGCGGCGATTCTCAGTAACTGGCACGCCTATGTGGCCTATGCGATCAGCTTCTTCTGGCTGGGAAGCATGTGGACTGCCCTGCACATCGCGTGGGACCGGATTGAGCGGGTCTCCCAGAGAACGGTGTGGATCAGCATCGCACTGATGTTCTGGGCATCCTTTGTGCCCTACGTCACCAGCCTTCTCATCGACTGGAGCGGGAAGCGCGCCATTCAGGGGGCATACGGTGCGATCATCATCTGCACGACCCTGCATCTCTACTGGCTCTACACCAGCATGAACAGGGATAACAAAGATACGGGAGCCTGCAGCTACATCGACTTTGCGGAGAGGAACCTCCGGATTGATCTTGTGATCAAGATCGCAGGCTTTGTCCTCGGCGTTGTCTTCTATCCTCCGATCGTCGAGATCGGCGTACTGGCTGCAGCCCTCTACATGGTGGTAGGCCGGGTAACGCTCCGGAAAAAGGGAAAGGAACAAAAGGAAGGACAGGAATCTTAGAGTCATCATTTGAGCAGTCATTAGAAGCCATGGATTCGGCTTTTTCCCGGATGTTCATCGCCTGATGCAAGATCTGAGTACTTTTGAATCGGTTTTGGAGAGACCCGGAACCGACGGGGCACTATCATGGGGGCATCAGATAAGAAACCAGGAGGTAAGAATCATGACTGAGATGACAAAGAAGAACGAGCATGTCGCAAAGAATTCGAAGAAGACTCTTGGCGAGCGGTTCAGGGACTATATGAAGGCTTCGCTGGAGTGGTACGGCGAGATGTACAGCAGAGTCGGATACCGCAACATGTTCTTCTGATCCAGAGCGAAAATCGGATAACAGAATAAAGATCGATGGCCCTGCGGCAGACTGCCGCAGGGCTTTTGCTATGTGCGCAGATGTCCCGGGATGCAAAAAGCCCCGGACCCTTCTGCCAGGCTGGCAGAGAGTCCGGGGACCTGCGCTCAGAAAACGATCACTTCTGCGAATCGAAATCCGGTGCCATGTGCAGGTAGCCGTTCAGAGCTTCCTTCGTTGCCGTGTAGTAGCGGACGTTCTTGTTGACCGTGGCGATGGCCTTCATGTCCTCATCGGTCAGAGTGAAATCATAGATGTCGATGTTATCCTTGATGTGTGCGGGGTTCTTCGAGCCGGGGATTACGATGTTGCAGGACTGCACGTGCCAGCGAAGGATGATCTGCGCGTTGGACTTGTGATACTTCTTTGCAAGCTCCGTGAAGACGGGCTCGTTCACAAGGCTCCTGTCGCCGTGGCCTAAGGGGTACCAGGCCATGATGCGGCCGCCAAAGGATGCGATGTACTTCTTGAGCTCCGTCTGCGGGAAGTAGGGGTGTGCCTCGACCTGGATGACAGAGGGCTTGATCTCCTCATTGTCGACGATGTCCTTCAGCTCATCCATCGGGAAGTTGGAAAGACCAAGGGAGCGGACCTTTCCGGCCTTTACGGCATCCTCCATCGTGCGGTAGGCAGCTTTGATTTCGCCGACCGGCTGATGCAGGAACAGCAGATCGATGTAGTCGGTGCCAAGGCGCTTTAAGGTATCGTCAATCGCCTTTGCGGCATCGCCGTAGATCGACGGCCAGAGCTTTGTGGAGATGTAGACGTCCTCCCGCTTTACGCCGGCCTTTTTCAGACCGCGGCCGACCGCCTTCTCGTTCATGTAGGCATTTGCCGTGTCGACCATCGTGTAGCCGTTCGTGAAGGCGGAGTAAACAGCGTTCTCCGCATCGTCGGGGGAGAGCAGGAACGTGCCGATGCCCTCTGCCGGAATCGTGGTGCCGTTGTTGAGCTTGAAGTTTTCCATGTGTATTCCCTCCTGCCGGACCTCTCCGGCTGTCTGTTCTTTTTCTGATCTGCATTCAGTATATGCATCACTGCCTGCGAAGAACAGAATCAATCCTGAATAGGGCTATTCATCAGATGAAAACAGGCCCCGGGAGCATGCACGGATACATGCTTCCGGGGCTTCATCGCTTATGCACTCTCAGAACTTCGGCGTTGCCGCGACGCTCTTCAGGTTCTCGAGGATTTCCTCCTTGCAATACCCCGGGTATTTACTGCTTTGCACAGAGGTTTCCCTCCCCTGGGAAACAAAAAGCAGACCAAAAAACACGGCGTTTCTGCCGGTTTTCTGATCTGCTCTCCACTCTGCGCAATCATGATATGTTTCAATAGCAATGTAGCATATTGACGGGAAAATAATAACAGCAGTCTGAATAATCGTGCGGTTTGCCGGAATGATCGAAGACTCCGGAAGACTGCTTTGCCTGTATTTCTGCGTCTGTCTACTTCTTCCGGTGCAGGAAACTGAACAGCCCGCCCTTTTTCTCCTCTTTCTCTACCGGAAGACCGAGCTTCTCATCGAGGGCACGGAGGATTTCCGTCCGCTTTTCCATGGCGGATTTGTTCTTTGAACTGACCGCGTGTTCCTTTGCCGCCCGGAGCATGAGCTGCAGAGCTTCTGTCTCGCTTAAGTTGACAAGGACAAGACAGGAGTCCGACATGTCGATGAGTGTTCCGGTGGAGAGAATGAGCGCGTGGTCCGCAGCGCCGATGTTTCCCTCATAGAGACACTGATGGTAGGCGTTGTACTCATGATAGGAATGCGCACCGGTAAAGGTGCGGACCTTCTTCTGGTCCATAAAGTCCAGGGCGCTCTTCAGGCTGTCGAGGAGCATGTCGACGGGCCCTGCCTCCACGGGCGACGGGAAGGTGAGCTCCCCGTCGTGGTCGAGGATAATGTATGCCGAGGCACTTTTTAAGGCGATGCTGCTGGATTCGGTGTTCAGGATAAACATTGGAATAACCCCCTTTGCGCCTCCATTATACTGCGGCTTCTGTTTCCCGGGGCGGGAGCTGATCTTTTGCCCTGCAGGATCGTAAGATAAGCGATTGACCGGGGACGGGAATCTTCTGCACTTCTTACACTGAGAAAACCGGAAAAGAGCCGGAACCGGACGTTTATGTCTTTTGGAGGTCTTGCCCGGCATGCTAAAATAGAAATTCGCGCGGAAGTCATGAAGCAGGATCTGTGAGGTGAGTTGTATGGCAGTGAAGATGCAGAAGCCCGATTACTGGCCGGCCCTTCGCGAGGCGGAGGAGAAGGCCCAGGGACAGAAGAAGATGGATGCGGACCGCAGGAAGAAGATCTACAGGGAAGACTGCATCCGCATTCGCGGTGCCAGAGAGCACAACTTAAAGAACGTGGACGTCGATATCCCGAGGAATGAGCTCGTCGTGCTGACGGGCCTTTCGGGATCGGGCAAGTCATCCCTTGCCTTCGATACGATTTACGCCGAGGGACAGCGCCGGTACATGGAGTCGCTTTCTTCCTATGCAAGACAGTTCCTCGGGCAGATGGAAAAGCCGGAGGTCGACAAGATCGAGGGACTTTCCCCTGCGATCTCCATCGACCAGAAGTCGACGAACCGGAACCCCAGATCCACGGTCGGCACGGTGACGGAGATCTATGACTACTTCCGTCTGCTCTACGCAAGGATCGGCATCCCCCACTGCCCGAACTGCGGGCGGGTGATCCAGAAGCAGACCGTGGACCAGATGGTGGATCAGGTGATGAAGCTGCCGGAGAGGACGAAGATCCTCGTGCTCTCCCCGGTGGTGCGCGGCAAGAAGGGGCGCCACGAGAAGATCCTCGATCACGCCCGCCGCTCGGGATACGTGCGCGTTCGCATCGACGGGAATCAATATGACCTCTCGGACGAGGAGATCACCCTCGACAAGAACATCAAGCACAGCATCGAGATCATCATCGACCGCCTGGTCGTAAAGGAGGGGATCGAAAAGAGGCTTACGGACTCCCTCGAGAACGCCCTGTCCCTTGCGGACGGCCTTGCCCAGGTGCAGGTGGTGGACGGAGAGCTCCTGCAGTTCTCCGAGAACTTTGCCTGCCCGGACTGCGGGATTTCCATCCCGGAGATCGAGCCCAGGTCCTTCTCCTTCAACAACCCCTTCGGCGCCTGCCCGGAGTGCGCGGGACTCGGCTACCGCATGGAGTTTGATCCGGACCTCATCGTGCCGGACAAGACCCTGTCCATCAACGGGGGCGCGATCTCCATCATCGGCTGGCAGAGTGCCGGGAAGGAGGGAAGCTGGGGCCATGCGCTTCTCGTGGGACTGTCAAAGAAGTACCACTTCTCCCTCGATACGCCCTGGAAGGATCTGTCCGAGAAGGCACGGGACATCATCATGAACGGCGCGCCGGACGAGTTCGAGCTCGTCTACAAGAGCCAGACCTCGGTGTCGGAGACCACCTACCGGGTGACCTGGGAGGGCCTCATCGAGAACACCTACCGAAGGTACCGGGAGACCGGGGATCGTACGAAGGAGGAGTACGAGCAGTACATGCGCATCTCCCCCTGCAAGACCTGCGGCGGCAAGCGCCTGAAGAAGGAGTCCCTTGCGGTGACGGTCGGTGACAAGAACATCTACGATGTCACCTGCCTGTCCATCAAGGACCTTCTCGTCTGGCTGAAGAACCTGACCCTTTCGGACACGCAGCAGCTCATCGGCGCGCAGATCCTGAAGGAGATCAGAAACCGCGTGCAGTTCCTCGTGGACGTCGGCCTTGACTACCTGACGCTTGCACGGGCCACGGCAACGCTCTCCGGCGGCGAGGCACAGAGAATCCGTCTCGCGACCCAGATCGGATCGGGCCTTGTCGGTGTGTGCTACATCCTTGACGAGCCCTCCATCGGCCTGCATCAGCGGGACAATGACAAGCTCCTGCACACCCTGAAGAACCTCCGCGACATGTGGAACACGGTGATCGTCGTCGAGCACGACGAGGACACCATGCGGGCCGCGGATTACATCGTCGACGTGGGTCCGGGCGCCGGATCGCACGGCGGTGAGATTGTCGCGACGGGTACCGCCGAGGAGATCATGGCAAACCCCGCCTCGATCACCGGCCAGTACCTGTCCGGGAAGAAGTTCGTGCCGGTGCCGGATATGAGGCGGAGACCTACCGGGTGGCTTACCGTAAAGGGCGCCGCGATGAACAACCTGAAGCACATCGATGTGAAGTTCCCGCTCGGGGTCCTGTGCCTTGTGACCGGTGTCTCGGGCTCCGGCAAGTCGTCCCTTGTCAATGAGATCCTCTACAAGAGTCTTGCAAGGGACCTGAACCACGCCCGCACCATCCCGGGACCGAATGACGGGATCGAGGGAGAGGAGCAGCTCGACAAGGTCATCGACATCGACCAGTCCCCGATCGGCAGGACGCCGCGCTCGAACCCCGCAACCTACACCGGGGTCTTCGACATGATCCGCGACCTGTTCGCGAACACCTCCGACGCAAAGGCGAGGGGCTACACGAAGGGACGCTTCTCCTTCAACGTCAAGGGCGGCCGGTGCGAGGCCTGCGGGGGCGACGGCATCAAGAGAATCGAGATGCACTTTCTGCCGGACGTCTATGTCCCCTGCGAGGTCTGCCACGGACAGCGCTACAACCGCGAGACCCTGGAGGTGAAGTACAAGGGAAAGAGCATCTATGATGTCCTGAACATGACCGTCGAGGAGGCGGTGACCTTCTTCGAGAACGTCCCGGCGATCCGGAACCGGATCAAGACCCTCTACGACGTGGGCCTCGGGTACATCAAGCTCGGGCAGCCCTCGACGGAGCTCTCCGGCGGCGAGGCGCAGCGCATCAAGCTCGCGGCCGAGCTCTCAAGGCGAAGCACCGGAAAGACGATCTACATCCTCGATGAGCCGACCACCGGCCTTCACTTCGAGGATGTGAGAAAGCTTGTCGAGATCCTGCAGAAGCTCGTCGAGCAGGGCAACAGCGTTGTCGTCATCGAGCACAACCTCGACGTCATCAAGACGGCGGACTACATCATCGACATGGGCCCCGAGGGCGGAGACGGCGGCGGCACGGTCGTGGCAAAGGGCACGCCGGAGGAGATTGCCCAGTGCCACAGCTCCTACACCGGCTACTACGTCAGCAAGATGCTCGAGGCGGACCGAAAACGCAGACAAAAGGGGTAACAGGTCTTTCAAAAACAGGGACTGTTAGCTTATACTGTAAACCGCACGGGTCGGGTGTCCGTGCGGATTTTTCCATTGTTCTATACCGCTGAGAGGAAATTCATGCAGCATACAGATATCGGAATCGATCTTGGTACCGCCAGTGTCCTGGTGTATATCCGCGGCAGAGGTGTCGTCCTCAAGGAGCCCTCGGTCGTGGCCTTTGACCGCGATACCAATAAAATCAAGGCGATCGGCGAGGACGCAAGACTCATGCTCGGCAGAACGCCGGGCAACATCGTGGCCGTGCGCCCGCTGCGCCAGGGCGTCATCTCCGACTACACCGTCACCGAGAAGATGATGAAGTACTTCATCCAGAAGGCCGTGGGACGCAGGACCTTCCGCAAGCCCCGTATCGCGGTCTGCGTGCCCAGCCAGGTCACGGAGGTCGAGAAGAAGGCCGTCGAGGATGCGACGTTCCAGGCAGGCGCCCGGGAGGTGTTCATCATCGAGGAGCCCATCGCGGCCGCGATCGGCGCCGGCATCGACATCACGAAGCCCTGCGGCAACATGGTCGTCGACATCGGCGGCGGCACGACGGACATCGCGGTGATCTCGCTCGGGTCCACCGTCGTCTCCACCTCGATCAAGGTCGCAGGCGATGACTTCAACGACGCCATCGTGCGCTACATGCGCAAGAAGTACAACCTGCTCGTCGGCGAGAGAACCGCGGAGGATCTGAAGATCCGCGTCGGCTGCTGCTATCCGCAGCCCACCGAGGAGTACGCACAGGTCCGCGGCAGAAACCTCGTCACGGGTCTTCCCCGCACCATCAAGGTCTCGTCTGCCGAGATGGAGGAGGCACTGCGTGAGCCCACGAACCAGATCGTGGAGGCCATTCACTCCGTCCTCGAGAAGACCCCGCCGGAGCTTGCGGCGGATATCGCGGACCGGGGCATTGTCCTGACCGGCGGCGGCTCGCTCCTTCGCGGGCTCGAGGAGCTGATCACCGAGAAGACCGGGATCAGCGCCGTGACCGCAGAGGATCCGATGACGGCCGTGGCCGTCGGCACCGGAAGGTACGTCGAGTTCATCTCCGGCGCCATGGAAAATGAGCCGACCGCATAGAAACACTTGCGGGAAGCACATCTGTTCTGTATTATGATTGCATGCGGCGATGTTATTGCGCCGCATTTTTTGATTTAAAGCACTTCACGTCGTGCTGCGGACTGATTTGGTATGGAAGAACTCAGAGGATATGTGTCCGATCTCATCTATCGGAACGAGGAAAACGGCTATACGGTCTTTGAGGTGACAACAGACGGGGATACCATGACCTGCACGGGAGTGATCCCGAAGATTGCCCTCGGGGAGAGCTGCAAAGTGGAGGGAGACTACGTGCTCCACCCCCTTTACGGGCAGCAGTTCAAGGCATCCTCCTATGAGACCGTCCGCCCCGAGGGGAAGGATGCCCTGGTGCGCTACCTTGCGGGGAGCGGTATCAAGGGAATCGGCGAAAAGATGGCGCAGAAGATCGCCGATACCTTCGGGGACGACACACTGAGGATCCTCGACGAGGAGCCGGAGCGCCTTGCCGAGATCAGGGGGATTTCGGAGAGCATGGCGCGGAAGATCGCCGTGCAGGCCGCGGGGCAGAGACAGGAGCGGGAAACCTGCCTCTTTCTTGCGAAGTACGACATCACGGGGCCTCTTGCCATCAAGATCTTCAAGACCTACGGGGAGAAGACGCAGGAGATCTTAAAGACCGATCCCTATCAGCTCGCCGATGACATCGACGGCATCGGGTTTGTCCGGGCCGATGAGATCGCGCGGAAGACCGGCATCGCCCCGGGCTCGGATTTCCGGATCCGAAGCGGCATCGAATACGTGCTTTCCTGTGCCCTCGATGAAGGAAGCACCTGCGTGCCAAAGGACGAGGTCCTGAAACGGGCACAGGAGCTCCTTGAGGTTCCGGAGGATGTCATCGACATTCAGCTGACAAACCTCATGCTCGACCACCGCGTGGTGGCAAAGACGAAGGACGTGTCCGGGACCGACGTGCCCTTCGTGTTCCTTGCACGGAGCTTTCGGACCGAGCAGCGGATCGCGGTGCACCTTCGGGATCTCGATGTCATGACGCCGGAGCGGCTGACTAAAGAGGAGATCAGGGAGAAGATCCTTGCGATCGAGCAGCAGGAGAAGATCACCCTCGATGACCTGCAGAGAAAGGCCGTGCAGGAGGCAGCGGGGGGCGGTGTGCTGATCCTGACCGGCGGCCCCGGCACCGGCAAGACGACAACGATCAACACGATCATCCGCTACTTCATCGACACCGGAAAGAGCGTCGTCCTTGCCGCGCCGACAGGCCGGGCGGCCAAGCGCATGAGCGAGGCCACCGGGTACGAAGCGCAGACGATTCACCGGCTCCTGGGGTCACAGGGCTCATCCGAACAGTCGTATGGTTTTGCCCACGACGCATCCGATCCCATCGATGCGGACGTGGTGATCATCGATGAGACCTCGATGGTGGATCTGTTCCTCTTCGATGCGCTGCTTTCCGCCATTACCCCGGGGACGTGCCTTGTCCTCGTCGGGGATACCAACCAGCTGCCGAGCGTAGGTCCCGGGCAGGTTCTCTTTGATCTCATCGACTCGGGGAAGTTTCGGGTGATACGGCTCAATACGATCTTCAGGCAGGCGCAGAAGAGCGACATCATCGTCAACGCCCACCGGATCCTCACCGGGGAGAAGCTAAAGCTCGACAACAAAAGCGCCGATTTCTTCTTCCTTCCCCGCACCGATCCGAACGTCATCTACAAGCACATGGTGCAGCTGATAAGGGACATGCTCCCGAAATACGTGCACTGCACCTCCTCCGAGATCCAGGTGCTCACCCCGATGAAGAAGGGACCCCTGGGGGCGATCCGCCTCAACGAGGTTCTTCAGGAGGTCCTGAACCCGAAAAAGGAGAACGAGCCGGAGATCGAAGCCCACGGACAGCACTTCAGGGCCGGGGACAAGGTCATGCAGACGAAGAACGACTACCAGATGGAGTGGCGGGTGGAAGGAAACTTCGGCATGGCCATCGAGTCCGGGACCGGCGTCTTCAACGGGGACTTCGGGGTGGTGCAGGCGGTGCGCCCGAAGGAGGGGGAGGTCGTGGTCCTCTTTGACGAGAACCGCACGGTCCACTATCCCGTCGAACAGCTCTTAGAGCTCGATCTTGCCTACGCCGTCACGGTGCACAAGTCCCAGGGCTCGGAGTATCCCGCGGTGATCCTGCCGCTTCTTGGCGGGCCGCCGCAGCTCTTTCACAGAAATCTCCTCTACACCGCGATCACGAGGGCAAGGAAATGCGTCGTGATCCTGGGCAGAGAGGACGTGCTCTCCTCCATGGAGGCAAACCTTCGGGAGAGCACGAGAGACACCGGCCTTGCCGACAGAATCCGGGAGACCATTCCTTGAGAGAACACATGAGAGCAAAACAGGCGAAAGGCCGTGACCTTGTGATCGACCTTCTCTATCCCCGCCGCTGTCCGGTATGCCGTGAGCCGGTCCTTCGGACGGACCTGGGGCTTTTGTCCCTGCCGTATGCCCTGTTCGGGAAGAGGGAGCGGAGACATTACGGGTGGGAGTGGAAACTGGACGGGTACGGGACCCCGAAAGGAATCTCCTGTGATCCGGCCTTCCGGCGGCCCGGCGATGCGACGCCGGTTTTCAGGGCGGATCTTCGGCCCTGCATCTGCCCGGACTGCGAATGGGCCTTCGAGCCTGTTTCCGACCCCGTGTGCCTTCGGTGCGGAACGCCCCTGCAGGATCCAGGGCAGGCCCTGTGCGATGGCTGCAGGACGCAGGGACATCTCTTCTCCCGGGGGCTCTCGGTGTTTCTCTACCGCGCCGTACAGGGACCGCTGTATCAGATGAAGAGCGGTTTGTGCCCCGAGTACGCGGACTACTTCGGGGCAAGGATCGCGGAAAAGATCATGAATGATGCCATGTTCCGGAAGGCGGACCTTCTGATCCCCGTCCCCACGTCTCCCGACCGGGTGAAAAAGAGAGGCTTTGACATCGCGGTGCTTCTTGCAGAGCAGGCATCCAGAGTGTCCGGGATTCCGGTCCGCACGGATCTTCTTGTCCGAAGCAGGAACACGCCGCTTCTTCGCTCCGCACCTGCCGCAGAGCGCGCCGCCGCCCTGAAAAATGCTTTTACAGTCCATGGTTTTGATGTAAAATCCAAAGTGATTATGCTTGTCGACGACATCTATACGACGGGCGCCACGATGGATGCCTGCACCAGGGTCCTTCTCGATGCAGGAGCGGACCAGGTCCTTTTCGTGACACTTGCCGCAAGGGGAACCACAGATGATTCATCAGCAGAAAGTCCGGCGGATGGCACGGATGTCGGTCTATGAGACCCGTCATGGATATGAGGATGAGAAGGTGACGCGCTCCTTCAAGAACGACTATGTCCTTGGACAGGTGCTTGTCACGTTTGTCTGCAACACGATCGCCTTCCTGCTCATTGCCGCGGTTGTGGTCTTCTATGACCTCGAAAACGTACTGCTCGCCATCTTCAACAACAACCTCATCTCCGTCATGACGGTGCTGATTCTCGCCTACCTTCTGACTCAGACGGCGATGATCATCCTGACCGTGCTCGTCTACTCTTCGCGCTACGACCGCGCAAAGAAGCGGCAGGGAAGGCTCTACCATGAGCTGAAGGTGATGGAACAGGGCTACCAGCGGGAAGACGGGGAAATCCTTTCATGACGACACTATTGGAAATCAGGGACAGAATCATACAGATCTACCGGCAGTTCGAGACGCCGTTCAACATCGCGTTCAAGTTCGCGGCGGTTCTTCTGGGGCTTCTGGCGATTGAGGGACAGATCGGCTATCAGAAGGTCCTGACCGGACCGCTGTTTCTGGTTCTGATCAGCCTGCTGTGCGCGCTGCTTCCGATGGGCGGCATTGTGGCGGTCATCACGATCGTAAGCCTTGTCCAGCTGCAGACACTCTCCACGGAGGCGCTGCTGGTGGGGGCTCTGTACCTTCTCATTGCCCTGCTTGCCTATTTCCGGTTTTCCCCGAGGGACCTGGTGCTCCTTGTGATGGCACCCATGTGCCAGCTCCTTGGCATACCGTACCTGATTCCGCTCCTCGGAGGGCTTCTGTTCACCCCGGCCTCGGCTGCAACGAGCGCCGTTGCGGTGTTCTACTGGTCCTTCATCAGTTTCATCCACTCGAATGAGACCAGCATCAGCACGACGACGGACGAGTCGGGGATGACCGCAAGGTTCCGCCTCATCATGGACGGGACGCTGCAGAACCAGCAGACGATCATCATGATCATCGCCGTGGTCGCGGCCGCCATCATTGTCTATGTGATCCGGCGCCTTCGGATCCGCTATGCGTGGCAGATCGCCACGGGGGTCGGCGCGATTGTGGAGCTCATCGTCGTTCTCATCGGCGACATGCTCTACGGAACCAGTGTCAGCATCGGTGCGGTGTTCGGCGGTGTCATCGCCTCCGCGCTCATCTGCATTGTGGTGACCTTTTTCCGCTTCAATCTGGACTACACGCGCATCGAGAATGCGCAGTTTGAGGACGACGATTACTATTATTACGTCCGCATGATCCCGAAGAACCTCTACACGGCACCCCGGCGCAGGGTGACGCAGATCAGCTCCACCCGCCATCAGACGCAGCGCAGGGCGTCCCACACCGTACAGGGCGTGACGCAGCAGTACGACGAGCCGCAGGGCGATGAGGGGTATGAAGAGGGCGATGCCGACGACGGCTACCAGGACGAGGATCAGCGCTGAGGATTCATAAAGCATGCAGCAGTTTTGGAGCTCCTTTGAGAGCGATCTTGCACAGCTACATATGCCTACCGTGCGATGGACAGATGTCGTTGAGATTCTGATCATCGCTTTTTTGACCTACCACATCATCATGTGGATACGGAACACGAGGGCCTATTCCCTGCTCAAGGGAATCCTCGTGATCGTGGTCTTCGTCATGATCGCGGCGATCTTCAACATGACGACCATCCTGTGGATCGTCCAGAACGTCGCGAGCATCTTTTTCATGGTGCTCATCGTGATATTGCAGCCGGAGCTGCGCAACGCCATGGAGGAACTCGGCCAGAAAAACGTGTTCCGCACCTTCTTCCACACCGGCTCCAAGGAGGATGGCCTCTATTCGGACCGCACCGTCAATGAGATCGTGCGCGCCTGCGTTGCGATGGCAAAGGTCAAGACCGGTGCCCTCATCGTCATTAAAATGAAGACACCGCTTAGGGAGTACGAGCGCACCGGCATCGACATCGATGCGGTGGTCTCCTCCCAGCTTCTCATCAACATCTTTGAGAAGAACACGCCGCTGCACGACGGCGCCGTGATCATCGAGGGCAACCGGGTCACCTCGGCGACCTGCTACCTGCCACTCTCGGACAACAAGTCCCTCGACAAGAACCTGGGCACGCGTCACCGCGCGGGCATCGGCATTTCCGAGTGCACCGACGCGCTGACGATCATCGTCTCGGAGGAGACGGGGCAGATCTCCACCGCCTACCGCGGCTCTCTCTCCCGGAACCTGACGGGCGATGCCCTGCGGGATTTCCTGACGAGGTTCCAGGGAAAGAGCAATACGGAAGAGAAGCACAGCATCTTTGTTCCGTGGAAAGGGAAGGAAGATGACAAGTGAAGAAAACCGGGATGAGGTGAAGGCCGCGCCGCCGGGAGATGTGACAGAGAATCTCCAGGATACGCAGCAGATCCGCAAAGCCCCGAAAAAGAAGAAGAAAGGACTCGGGATCTTCCACAACCTCGGCTGGAAGATCGGATCCCTGGTGTTTGCCGTCATCCTCTGGGTGCTCGTGACGAACATCAATGACCCGATCTCGGAGATGCGGATCTCGAACCTGCAGGTAAAACTCCTGAACACCAACCTGATCACCGACAACAACGAGGTCTATACGGTTCTCGACAACACGGACGTGGTGCCGACGGTGACGGTAAGGGCAAGGCGCTCGATTCTCGATTCGCTGAACACGACGGATATCGTCGCGACCGCGGACGTCAGTGACATCACAAGTCTTGCGGATCTGTACACGATCGACATCAAGTATTATTCGACCAAGTACAATGACAACATCGAGGAGATCGACGGGAGCATCGACAACGTGAAGCTCTCGATCGAGGCAAGGCAGACGAAGACCCTGACGCTGACGACGCAGACGACGGGAGATGTCGCGGACGGCTATCAGGTCGGCAGCATCACGCCGGAGCAGAACCAGGTGCGGATCTCGGGTCCGGCCTCAGTGGTCAGCCAGATCGCCAGTGCGGTCGCAACGGTGGATATCTCCGATGCTGCGTCCACGATCTCGACCTATTCCGACATCCGGCTCTTTGATGCGGACGGCGATGCCATCTCGACCGAAAACCTGACGATGAACATCAACTCCGTCAAGGTGACGATCACGATCCTGCCGGTGACCGAGATCCCGATCACGGCCCAGTACTCCGGCACCCCGGCGGACGGCTACATGCTCAACGGCCAGATGACCATTGATCCCTCGAGTGTCGAGCTTGCCGGCAAGAGCACGATCCTCTCGACCGTGCAGTCCATCGTGATTCCGCCCGCCGAACTTGACATCACCGGGGCAACCGATGACGTCACGAAGACCGTGGATATCACGCAGTACCTGCCGGATGGCGTGACGCTTGCCGACAGCAGCTTTGACGGAAAGGTCACGGTGACGATCGGCATTGACCCGGCCGCGGCGACAGCCGTCACGGCGACGATCGATGACCTGACGCTCGCCAATGTGCCGACGGGATACAGCGCGGAGATCACCTCGGTGACCGACACCGCCGCGGGCACAACCTATACGGGAAGCCGGGCGTTTGCCCTGACCTTCAGCGGGCTCTCCGAGGACGTGTCGACGATCACGCTCTCGAACCTGAACCTGACGGTGGATCTCGACACGGCACTCTCCCAGGTGGACCAGAGCGGCGACCTGTCGGGCACCTACGCCGTGAACATCACGTGCACGGTTCCCGAGAACGTAACCGAGGAGAATACCCTGACCGCGACGGTGGTCCTCAAGAGCCCTGCCCTGCAGCAGGCCGAGGAGGAAGCCGCGGCGGCAGAAAGCAGCGCCGCAGCAGAGGCGGATCAGGAAGAGAATACAGAGGAGACGACACAATGAGCAGAATGTTTGGTACGGACGGAGTAAGAGGCGTTGCCAATGACGAGCTGACGCCATCCCTTGCAATGCAGCTTGGCATGGCAGGCGCCTTCGTCCTTTCCCGGCGCGGAAACGCGCACCGGCCGACGATCCTCGTCGGCTGTGATACGAGGCTCTCCGGCGACATGCTCGCGAGTGCCCTGATGGCGGGTGCCTGCAGCGTGGGCGCGAACGTGATCTATCTCGGCGTCCTGCCGACCCCGGCGGTGGCCTTCCTTGCAAAGAAGCACCATGCCGACGCGGGCGTCGTGATCAGTGCCTCCCACAACCCGATGGAGTTCAACGGAATCAAGTTTTTCGACGGCAACGGCTTCAAGCTCCCGGATGCGGTCGAGGACGAGATCGAGGCACAGATCAAAAGCAACATGGCGGACATCACCTTCCCCACGGGAGAGGGCGTCGGCCGCATCGAGTACCGGTTTGAGGCGTACCACGAATACGTGGACCACGCGGTGGAGACGGTGCCGGTGGACCTTTCCGGCATGAAGCTGGTGGTGGACACCGCGGAGGGCGCATCCTACCGCACGAACATCGATGCCCTGACAAGGCTTGGTGCCACGGTGATCCCGATCCACAACGACCCGAACGGCACGAACATCAACAAAAACTGCGGCTCGACACACCTGGAGAGCCTGAAGGAGACGGTGCTGAAGGAAAAGGCCGATGCGGGCTTTGCCTTCGACGGCGATGCAGACCGGTTCCTTGCAATCGACGAGACGGGCAAAGAGGTCAACGGCGATCAGATCATGGCGATCCTCGGGCTCGACATGAAGAAGAGAGGGGATCTCAAGAAGAACACCATCACCGTCACGGTGATGACAAACCTCGGCTTCTACCTCATGGGGAAGGAGCAGGGAATTCAGATCGACCAGACAAAGGTCGGTGACCGGTACGTGCTCGAGCACATGCAGGAGATCGGCGGCAACATCGGCGGCGAACAGTCGGGCCACATCATCCTGCTCGACGAGAACACCACCGGCGACGGCCTGCTCTCGGCACTGCACCTTGCACGCGTGATGGCGGAGACGAAAAAGCCGCTTTCCGAGCTTTCCTCAGTCTGCCGCATGTACCCGCAGGCGCTCGTCAACGCGAAGGTTGCAAACACGAAGAAGGAACATTACACGGAGTACCCCGAGATCATGGATCGGATCCACGCTCTCGAGGCACAGTTCGACGGCAAGGGCCGCGTCCTCATCCGCCCCTCTGGCACGGAGCCTCTGGTTCGCGTGATGATCGAGGGCGAGGATCAGCAGGAGATCCAGAAGAAGGCAGAGGACCTCGCCGCCTTTATCGAAAAGACCATGGCGTAACAAAATCAGACTTGCCGTGATCGGGGAGAAACAATGGTCAGCAGAAAGGTGAAAGTCAAGAATCCGACCGGGCTGCACCTAAGGCCCGCCGGTTTTTTATGTGAAGAGGCGGAGAAGTTTCAGTGCTCCGTACAGTTTCGTTTCAAGGACACAATGGCCAATGCCAAGAGCGTTCTCTCGGTTCTGGGCGCCTGCGTGAAATCCGGCGATGAGATCGAACTGATCTGCGACGGTGTGGACGAACAGCAGGCCCTTGACACGCTCGTGGCCGATTTTGAGAGCGGACTTGGCGAAGGATAGACACAGAAAGAGGACAGACAACATGCTTAACGTACAGCGATATCAGAAGAATCCCGTGCTCCGTTTCCCGGAGCGCACCTGGCCGGACAGGGAGATCGAGAAGGCCCCGGAGTGGGTCTCGGTGGATCTTCGCGACGGCAATCAGGCGCTCATCGATCCGATGACCGTCAGTGAAAAGCTCACCATGTGGAACCTGCTCATGAAGCTTGGCTTCAGGCAGGTGGAGGTCGGTTTCCCGTCGGCCAGCCAGATCGAATATGACTTCCTTCGAAGGCTCATCGATGAGAAGCGCATCCCGGAGGATGTGAAGGTTCAGGTCCTTGCCCAGTGCAGGGAAGAGCAGATCGCGCGCACCTTTGAGTGCATCCAGGGCTGCAGCCAGGCGATCGTCCACATCTACAACTCCACCTCGACCCTCCAGCGGGACGTGGTCTTCCACAAGGACCGGAAGGAGATCATCGACATCGCGGTGCAGGGCACGAAGTGGGTGAAGGAGCGCGCAAAGGACTTCCCGGGGAAGATCATCCTCGAGTACTCTCCGGAGAGCTTTACCGGCACCGAGATGGACTTTGCCGTGGACATCTGCACGGCCGTGCAGGATGTATGGGAGCCCACAAAGGAGAACCCGATCATCCTCAATCTCCCCTCCACGGTGGAGATGAACACCCCGAACGTGTACGCGGATCAGATCGAGTACTGCTCGACGCACTTTAAGAACCGGGATACCATCACCCTCTCCGTCCACCCGCACAATGACAGAGGCGAGGGCGTTGCGGCAACGGAGCTGGCCCTTCTTGCGGGCGCACAGCGCGTCGAGGGAACGCTGCTTGGAAACGGCGAGCGGACCGGCAATGTCGATATCCTGACGGTTGCCTACAACATGTTTTCACAGGGAATCGATCCGAAGCTCAACCTCGAGAACATCAACGAGATCATCGATGTCTGCGAGAAGTGCACGAAGATGAAGGTCGACCCGCGCCACCCCTATGCGGGACAGCTCGTGTTCACCGCATTCTCCGGCTCTCACCAGGACGCGATCAACAAGGGACTCCACGCGATGCAGGAGCGCCATTCAACGATCTGGCAGGTGCCCTATCTTCCGATCGACCCCGCGGATATCGGCAGAAAGTACGAGCCGATCGTCCGCATCAACAGCCAGTCCGGCAAGGGCGGCGTCGCCTTTGTCATGGACACGTACTTCGGCTTCAAGCTCCCCAAGGCCATGCAGCGTGAGTTCGCAGACGTCGTGCAGGTGCAGTCCGAGAAAGAAGGCGAGGTCCGTCCGGACGAGATCATGGCGGATTTCCGCAGAGAGTATCTCGACCGCAAGGAGCCGCTGCATTTCCGCCGCCTGATGGTCAGGGATCTTTCCGGCGAGACGGAGACCGAGTTCGACACCGAGGTCACGGTGACCTACACCGACCACGGCGAGGAGAAGGTCTTCACGGCAGTCGGCAACGGCCCTCTGGATGCGGTGCGCCGCGGCTTCCAGATCAGCCTGAACGCGAACGTTCGCATCCTCGACTACGAGGAGCACGCCTTAAAGTCCGGATCCGATGCGCAGGCAGCATCCTACATCCATCTGATGGATGTGGACACCGGCAGGGCAACCTACGGCGTCGGCGTCTCGAGCAACATCACGAGAGCCTCGGTCCGGGCCATGTTCTCGGCGATGAACCGGCTGGGCGTCGGCTCCGCGACCGAGAGCTTCCGGAATTTCTGATATGGAAAACAGGGACAATGATGAGGAACTGCTCTCGAGAGTCGAGCGCGTGCCGTTCATGGAGATGCTCGGCATAAAGCCCGTGAAGGTAAGTCTGAACGGCGCAGAGCTTGTCCTCGACCCGGTACGGGATGAGGAGACCAATCCCTACGGCATGATCCACGGCGGCGTCCTGTACACGATCTCGGACAGCTGCGCGGGGATCACGGCGCGCGCCGACAACAGGCGCTATGTGACCCAGTGCGCGGACTTCCACTACCTCTCCTCCGGGAAGGCGGGTGAGAGACTTACCGCAAGGAGCCGCGTCATAAAGCGCGGGAGGTCGAGCTGCATCGTGGAGGTTACAACCTTTGATGCTGCCGGACGGCAGCTGACCCTCGGGGTGTTCACGATGTTCTGCCTCGGGGAGAAAAAACAGGGCACGCCCTTGCAATAGCAGCGCTTCGCTACGATAATACGCAGGGATTTTCCGTTTGATAATGAATGTTTTGTGAGAAGGAGAAGGATTCATGGCAGATCAGAAGAAACTCGTCCAGGAAATCACGTCGATGGACGAGGATTTCACCCAGTGGTATACCGACGTGTGCATCAAGGCGGAGCTCATCGCCTACAGTCAGATCAAGGGCTTCATGGTGATCAAGCCCTACGGCTACGCCATCTGGGAGAACATCCAGAAGCTCCTCGATGAGAGATTCAAGGCGACCGGCGTCCAGAACGTCTACATGCCGATGCTGATCCCGGAGAGCCTCATGCAGAAGGAAGGCGAGCTGGTGAACGGCTTTGCGCCGGAGGTCGCCTGGGTCACCGCGGGCGGCACGGAGCCCCTGACGGAGCGCCTGTGCGTCCGTCCCACGTCGGAGACCGTGTTCTCTGATTTCTACAGCCAGGACGTCCACTCCTACCGCGACCTGCCCCGCCTGTACAACCAGTGGTGCTCGGTGGTCCGCTGGGAGAAGGAGACAAGACCGTTCCTCCGCTCCCGCGAGTTCCTGTGGCAGGAAGGCCACACGATCCACGCGACAAAGGAAGAGGCAGAAGAGCGCACGCAGCAGATGCTGAACGTCTATGCCGATTTCCTTGCCGAGGATATGGCCATCCCGGTCATCAAGGGACAGAAGACCGAGAAGGAGAAGTTTGCGGGTGCCGAGGCAACCTACACCGTCGAGGCACTGATGCACGACGGCAGAGCCCTGCAGTCCGGCACGAGCCACTTCTTCGGACAGAAGTTCGCAAAGGCCTACAACATCCAGTTCCAGGACAGGGACAACCAGCCGAAGTTCGTCTGGCAGACCTCCTGGGGCATGACGACCCGTGTCATCGGCGCCATGATCATGGTCCACGGCGACAACCGCGGCCTCGTGATTCCGCCGAAGATTGCTCCCATCCAGGTCTGCATCGTTCCGGTGCAGCAGAGAAAGGAAGGCGTCCTCGAGAAGGCAAGAGAGCTTGCCGGCATGCTCTCGAACTTCCGCGTGAAGGTCGACGACACCGACAAGAGCCCGGGATTCAAGTTTGCAGAGCAGGAGATGCGCGGCATTCCGGTCCGTATCGAGATCGGACCGAGGGATATCCAGAACGGCAAGTGCGTCATCGTCCGCCGCGATACCTCTGAAAAGATCGAGACCCCGATCGAGGGCATCGCCGATGCCGTGGCAAAGACCCTTGAGGCCATGCAGAAGGAAATGTACGAGAAGGCAAAGGCCCACATGGATGAGCTGACCTACACGGCAACCACGCCCGAGGAGTTCAAAAACACCTTCGACAAGGGCAACGGCTTCGTCAAGGCCATGTGGTGCGGCGACAGAGCCTGCGAGGACAAGATCAAGGAGATGTACGGCGTCACCAGCCGCTGCATCCCGTTCGAGCAGGAGAACCTCTCCGGCACCTGCGTGTGCTGCGGAAAGCCTGCAAAGAAGATGGTCTACTGGGCGAAAGCATACTGATCAAAAGCAGATCAGCACCGATCCGCTGGTGGGTCAGTTGCGATCCGTTCAAAACGCCTGATAAAAGTCTGATTCTTTGTGGAAAGATACGGCCGGCGAATTCGCCGGCTGTTTTTTTGCCCAAGAGTGTGTCTCAAACTGTGTAAAATCTACCAAAAACAGACACAAACAGGCAAAATGGTAGCGAAAATGACCGAATCAGGGTAAAATTGCAAACGGTAAATTGTTTTGACTCACTGCAGGTAGCCATCTTGGGTAAGCCCCCGGAAAGGAAAAAATCACCTATCCAGGAAAGCACCGCCTCGACGATAACTTCTGGAGACACGATCATTTTTCCTTCCAGTGCCGCGTCATTTTGCCTTCCGAAGGGGAGCTAATTCTGGGTTCCGCCTGCATAAAATGTCACTTGATATTGTCGGGAGCAGAGAGGTCTCTGCTCGGTCCGGGGGTAGCAAGGGTTGTTAAACGTCAAAGCCAAAAATTTAGTTCAGGATCTGAGGGCAAAGCTGTACCCGGAAGGCCTGATGAAGGAGAATGAGATCACAAAGGATCTCAACGTCACGGCTTTCCGCCGCATCGCGTGCCTGGGACTTCTCTTTGCGGGGATCGGGCTCATGCTGCAGCTCGTCTTTTCGGCACTGCCGCGCTACGGCGGAGCGGTGGAGATGGGAATCTACTTCTTTGTCGTTCTCGACGTCTATATCTCGGAGCGCGATTCCATCAGGAAGCATCCGCGTCTTGCAATCTATCTCCTGGTCGGCATCACGCTGCTGCTCGCAAGCGTCGTCTATGACTTTACACAGACCGATGCGCCCAACTACATGATTCCGCTGCTGTTTGCCATTCTGTTCCCGCTCATCTCCGATGTGCCGGGACGGGTGTTCATGCTGCTGACCTGGGAGGCCCTGGGGCATCTGGCGATGACCATCGCAGCCCGCAGGGGAGAGGTGCTCATCGGGGACCTGGTCCTCACGGCGATCGGGATTACTGCGGCCTGCTTCTCGGTCATGTACCGCACGACAGTCCTCACCATGAACATGCACATCGCAAAGGATGCCACCCACGATCCCCTCACCGGCCTGTACAACCGCAGTGCCATCAACACCATCGGCACCATGGTCCACGGGGGACAGTCCGGCTCCTTTATCATGATTGACTTCGACAACTTCAAGCACGTGAACGATGCCTTCGGACATCAGATGGGCGATGCGGCGCTGCGTTCTCTTGCCGATGTGCTGCGGGAGGTTTTTGAGCCCGAGAAGACGGGAAATATCATTTTCCGCCTCGGCGGCGATGAGTTTGCCGTCTATGCGGTGGACATGCAGGATGTGCGCACCGTGGAGAAGAAGCTGGCCGAGGTGGAGAGGCGCATCGGTGAGGTGGTCCTCGACCCGAAGGCCGGGTACATGCTCTCGGTCTCCATGGGCTGCATCGTAAACCTCGGCTCCTGGCCAAGCTATGAGGCGCTCTATACCGCCGCCGATCACCTGCTCTACGATGTAAAGCAGCACGGCAAGGCAACCTATCAGATCTCCAACGGAGATTACCAGCACGTCGTGCAGATCTGAACAGAAAGACAAGATGGAAAAGAACACAATCACGATCCGGGTTCCGGAGGGAGCGGGGCAGGTGCTCAAAACTCTTCACGGGGCCGGATTTGAAGCCTATGTCGTCGGCGGGTGCGTGCGGGATTCGATCCTCATGCACACACCGCAGGACTGGGATATCACAACCAGCGCAAAGCCGAACGAGGTCAAGGCGCTGTTTCGCCGCACGGTGGATACGGGCATCAGGCACGGCACCGTGACGGTCCTCATCGGAAATGAGGGGTTCGAGGTGACGACCTACCGGATCGACGGGGCCTATGAGGACGGCCGCCACCCGAAGAGCGTGACCTTCACCGCAAGCCTTGACGAGGACCTGAAGCGACGGGATTTTACCGTCAATGCCATGGCCTACAGTGAAGAGACGGGGCTCATCGATCTCTTCGGGGGCCTCGAGGATCTGAAAGCACGCGTCATCCGCGCGGTCGGGGATCCGACAGAGCGCTTTACGGAGGATGCCCTTCGCATGATGCGGGCGGTGCGCTTTGCGGCGCAGCTTGATGCCGTCATCGAAAAGAAGACCCTTCAAGGGATCCGTGCCCTTGCCCCGAACCTTCGGAAGGTCTCCGCGGAGCGGACCCGCGTGGAACTGGAAAAGCTCCTTGTCTCCGATCACCCGGAGGAAATGAGGGTTCTGTATGAGACGGGACTCACGGCGCAGTTCCTTCCGGAGTTTGACGCCTGCATGACCTGCGAGCAGCACAACCCCCATCACTGCTATACGGTGGGAGAGCACATCATCCATGCACTCTGCGCGGTACGAAGCGACAAAGTGCTTCGTCTTACGATGCTTCTTCATGACATCGGAAAGCCGCAGTGCAGGACAACGGATGAAAACGGCATCGACCACTTCCACGGCCATGTGGCCCTCGGCGCGAAGATGGCGGATGAGATCCTGAAGAGACTCAAATACGACAACGACACCAGAAACAAAGTGGTGCGGCTTGTCTCCTTCCACGACCGGAACATGGAGGACACCGAGGAGGGCGTCCGGAGAGGGATTGTCGCGGTCGGAGAGGACCTGTTCCCGCTGCTTCTTGAGGTGAAGGAAGCGGACCTTGCCGCGCAGAGCACCTTTAAGGCACAGGAGAAGAAAGAGCGCATCCTTTGCTGGAGGAAGCTCTATGAGAGAATCATCGCCAGGGGCGACTGTCTCTCTCTCAAGAGCCTTGCGGTGAAGGGAAAGGACCTGACGGATCTTGGCGTAAAGCCGGGACGCGGGATGGGACAGATCCTGCAGAAGATGCTGGACGATGTCCTGACTAATCCCTCCCACAACAGCAGAGACTATCTTCTTGCCACGTATGTGAGGACCCCGGAAAAGCCCTGAAAACGGCTCAAGTTGGGGGAATATTCTTGACAAAGCAGGGAGGTTCGCTTATAAATGTTGTTAGCCTGCCTGCCCGGGTGACCGATTTTAAGGCAGCAGGCAGATGAACAGGATAAAATCATTCAGGAGGACTATATGAACAAGACTGAGTTAATTTCCGCTATGGCAGAGAAGTCGGGGCTGACCAAGAAGGATTCCGAGAAGGCACTGACGGCTTTCACCGAGGTTATTGCGGAAGAGCTGAAGAAGGGCGAGCGCGTTCAGATCGTCGGCTTTGGTTCGTTCGAGGTTTCCGAGAGAGCTGAGAGAGAGGGCAGAAACCCTCACACCGGCGAGGCCATGAAGATCGCTGCCTCCAAGGCACCGAAGTTCAAGGCAGGCAAGGCTCTGAAGGATTCCATCAACGAGTAATCCCTCATCTGCGTTCAACACTGGTAACTGAAATGCGTGCTCCGGAGTCTTCTGGCTCCGGAGTATTTTCATCCCAAGAGGTATTATGCGGCTCGATAAATATCTGAAGGTATCAAGACTCATCAAGCGAAGGACCGTGGCCAATGAGGCCTGCGACAACGGGCGGGTGCTGCTGAACGGAAAGGTGGCAAGAGCCTCGGCGGAGGTAAAGACCGGGGATACGATTGAGATCTCGTTCGGCGACCGCACGACGAAGGTCGAGGTGCTCTCCGTCCAGGAGACCGTAAAGAAGGGCGAGGCGGCGGATCTGTTCCGTCCGCTCTGAGCAGGGGTCTTTCATGAAGTAAATTTTGAAGACCAATAATCGTTGAGTTTCTCAAGGATTTGAAAGCTATACATAAGTTTTCAAATCCCTTTTTTGTAC
>OMXP01000007.1 GCA_900315055.1 uncultured Lachnospiraceae bacterium | reverse complement strand
CAATGCCATTAAGTTAGACCAAGCAAGTGCCAATGCCACCGGGATGGAGCGGCTCGACTCGTTAAGTTAGCGTGAATATCGGGCAGTATCTGGCTATCCGGCAGAGATAGCCGGCATGTTTTAAGACATCTTTCGGGCGCATCAGACTATTCAACGACTTTATGGTACGCCAAAAAGACAGGGCTATCCTGTCTGACAATTACTTTATCGGAAGTACAGTATCGCGCAGCGGCTTCTGTTATGCTGCCCGATTACCGAATGCAACAAAGCGCTGTGGTCTCAGTTTTCTCGGAAAGGATCTCCCATTGATGATCGGCGTGACATACCTTGCCATTCCGATAATGCTGTCTTCAGACGACACGGGTTCTGCACCGATATCCGGGAGAAGGTAATCTCTGCAGATTTTCACGGTGGTCGTAAAGTTGATTCGATAAACCCATTTGTTCTTCCTGTCGGATCCTTCGTATTGCAGAGTTCTGTATCTTGCGGCTTCTGTATGAGCAATGGCGAAGAAGTTGTATACCGTCATAGCACTGTAGACCTCCTGCAGGATCAGATCTCTCTTCTCAGAATGGAAGTAGATAAGACCGATGGTGTGCTTAAGATCCCGAAAGCTGTTTTCCTCACCCCAACGCATCATATAGATCGTTCTGATATCGGCGGTTGAAAATACATTTTGGGGGAGATTGGTGATCGCAACCTCGTATACGCCTTTGGAAACTTCAAATCGAACGATCCGAATTGTTACCTTACAGGCTTCCGGGTCATCCAGAAAATCAAAGTTCGTATAGGGCGAGAGGATCGTATAGATATCCGGATTGCCCAGGGTTTCCTTTGTGTGTCGTTTAGTCAGCGTCGTCGTGATCACCGTATCAAATGTCGGCTCCTTCGGGAGTCTGTCGGAAAGTGATGCAAGTGCACCGTTACTGTCAGGATCCTTGACCCTGATAACGAAGGATTGACCCATTTTCATGACGTGGACAAATTGATTCCAGCCCTCGTAGCCGCGGTCACAGATGTAGATCACTTTCCGGCCAAACCTGCTGCGACTTACCATCTCGTTAAAAGACTGTCGCTCCTCAGACTTCCGTTTCCCCTGTATGAGGAGATCGACGTAGCGATTGTTCATGAGATCATACAGGGCGTTGAGATGAATGGCATTGTATCCTTTTTCCTTCTCCTGGATATAAGTCTCCTCATCAGCAGCGTCGAGAGAGATGTCAAGGTCTGAGCCGTCACAGGCAAAGAGGTGATACCCCTTCATCGTGACATTGCAGTAACTGTCGCAGTCCTTGTTGAAGAGGAAGAAGAGATCCCTGAATGCATCGGAGCTGAGTTTCATACGCTGCTGCTCCAATGCGGAAGCAGATGGAACATCCTGCGCCTTTTCGCCATTAAAGAATGTCAGGATTTCATTGTTAGTTGATCGGTTTGTCATGCAAAGTACCAGCTTCATGAGTGTAGCAAGAGGAAGCTTCCTTTTTCTTGTGAAGTACGCAGGATTGCTGACATAGCTGTTTTTATCTTCTATGATCTTCCGCATACACTCCGACAGCAGTTCCTTGAGCAGGTGCAGGATCAGTGTATTGCACTTCATACTGCACCTCCCACAGCACGCAGCGTTGCACACACTGTACAGTTTTTACCGTGTAGTGCTGCAGCATACTTGCCACCGTACGAGAAAAAAAGTATTATCACCATGTGCGATTTTTCGCTTTTTATCTCTGTTCGTCTTCAAGAGGTAAAAGCAACTTTCCGGCCTGGTGAGGTGCAACTCATCAGGCCTTTTTGTCCTATTTACCGGAAGATATGGCATTGCCGGCTAATGCCTGGATTGCTGCAAGAGCTTTCCGGAGCGCCAGATTTTCGTCCCGCAGCCTGCTGTTCTCTGCTTTCAGATCCTCGCGCTCTTTCAGGAGCGCATCCTGAGCCGGAGCGGCTGCTGCAGACTCTGCCGGCTGTGATGCGGCAGCTGCGCCGATCGGCACAGATTTAGCGGTGGTAGATGATTTTGGTTTCCTGCCGCGCTTGCCAGATGATGGAATCAGTTCGTGCGTGACCGGATCTTCCGTCCCGAGATATTTCCTTTTGGGACGGGATGTCTTATTGATCGGGTCATAGTTCGATGTTGATTCATAGACCGAAATTAAGCCAGTTTTCTTATTCTTGTAACGAACGATAGACATAAAAAGCGACCTCCTTTCCTTAAAGTTGGTACCACTTAAGATTATAATTCATGTTTTAATCCATGTCAACATGATTTTTGTAATATAGTACCAACTTTTGGGAGAGGTAATACGCCTGACACGAGAAATTTTAACACAGTCACCATATTAAAAAACTGGTCTCGGAAAGGTCCGAGACCAGGATGAATCAGCTAACTTATTGGCATTGACAGCCGAGTCTCTCGAACGCCATTCACGCACTGGAAAAGGAGATGAATGTCACCATCTTTCTAAGGACGAGCCGCGGCGTCATTCCGACGCCGGAGGGGGAGACGCTTCTGGGCTACGCCAGGCAGGTGATGGCGCAGATTGCACTGATGGAGGAGGAGTATCAGGGAGCTGGCGTCACGAGGCGCCAGTTCTCGGTGTCCACCCAGCACTACTCCTTCTCGGTCAAGGCCTTCTCTCAGCTTCTGCAGGAGTACCCGGGGCCGGAGTACAACTTCTGCATCCGGGAGACCAGAACCTATGAGATCCTGGAGGATGTCGCCGCGATGAAGAGCGAGGTCGGTGTGCTGTACCTCAATGACTTCAACGAGCAGGTGATGATGCGGGAGCTGCGGGATCACGGGCTTTCCTTCCATCTCCTCTTTGAGGCATCGCCCCATGTCTTCCTGTCCGCCGCCCACCCGCTCGCAAAGAAGACCGTCGTTTCCCTCGAGGATCTCGATCCGTATCCGAGGCTCTCCTATGAGCAGGGAGACCACAACTCCTTCTACTTTTCCGAGGAGCTTGCCAGCACAAGGCGGTGCAAAAAGGACATCGTCGTCAGCGACCGGGCAACGCTCTTCAACCTGCTCATCGGCCTGTCCGGCTACACGATCTGCAGCGGGATTCTCAACACGGATCTCAACGGGGACGACATCGTGGCACGGCCTCTTGACGTGCAGGATTCCATGCGCATCGGGTATGTCGTAAAGGACGGCGTACAGCCTGGACGGTATGCCCGGCGCTACATCGAGCTGCTCTCGCTCTACACGAAGGGAAACGGGGACGGGAGAGAGGACAGGTAGTGGACCTTCTCGCATTGCCTGTTCTGTATTCCATAGCGTGAAACTATGATGGCCATGCAGTAAGCGGTATTTTACGAATGACAACCCGATGCGTATACTCGGCTCATACTTCAAACGAACATTTGCTGAGGCGGGAGAGCCGCCTCTGGAAAGGAAGGAACCATGAGCCTGCATACACCGTTTCGCTATGACTTTGTCGGAAGCTTTCTTCGCCCGGAAGAATTAAAGACTGCCAGGAAGAAGTACGAGGAGGGGCATATCTCCCACGATGAACTGCGAAAGACCGAGGACCGCCTGATCACGGAGCTGATCGAAAAGCAGAAGAAAGCCGGGTACCACGTGATTACCGACGGCGAGTTCCGGAGAGCCTACTGGCATCTGGATTTCATGTGGGGGCTTCAGGGAATTGACCATGTGGAGCTCTCCCATGGCTATTTCTTCCACGGGGAGGAGACGACCCACGGCACTGCCCGCTGCACCGGGAAGATCTCCGGTGAGAACCACCCGTTCGTGCAGGACTTCCTGTTTGTGAAGCAGTTCGAGGACGAAAACACGGTGGCAAAGCAGACGATCCCGGCACCGGCCCAGACGCTTGCGGAGCTCTACCGCGAGGATAACGCGGCGATCACAAAGGCGATCTACCCCGATGAGAATGAGCTCATCGAGGACCTCGCCGCAGCCTATCGCACGGTGCTGAAGGACCTGTACCAGGCAGGCTGCCGGAACGTCCAGTTCGACGACTGCACCTGGGGCATGATCGTGGACGACGGGTACTGGAAGGCAAGAGTGGGGAACGGCGTCACCCTCGAGGAGGAAGCGGGCAAGTACCTTCGCGTCAACAACCTCGCTCTCGAGGGACGGCCTGCGGATCTTGCCGTAAACACCCACATCTGCCGCGGGAACTATCATTCCTCCTATGCCTGCAGCGGCCCGTATGACCGGGTGGCCGACTACGTCTTTGCACAGGAGAACATCGATGCGCTCTATCTTGAATTTGACGATGCACGCTCCGGCGGCTTTGCACCCCTGGCAAAAGTCTCCCCGGACAAGAAGGTTGTATTAGGGCTTGTCACCACGAAGAACCCTGAGCTCGAAGACGAGGACACTGTCATCGCAAGGATCCGGGAAGCAGAGAATTATATCCCGCTGGAGAGACTGTATCTCTCACCGCAGTGCGGGTTTGCCTCCTGTGAGATCGGAAACCGGCTGAGTCAACAGCAGCAGTGGGACAAGCTCGCTCTGGTGCGGCGTATCGCAAAGAAAGTCTGGGGAGAGGTCGCGGACTGATCCGGTCCGTGCCGTTTCTTCCATATAAAAAGCATGGAGTGCTCCTGCAGGTTTTGCCTGCGGGAGCTTTTTCTTCGGGGATTTTTCCGGATCCTCCGGACTCTTTTGATTGGACGGGGCGGGGAATTTGAGGATATATTGGATTGAGTATTGTTCCGGAGGAAGAGAGCATGCGGAAGGAAGAGATTTCCAATCAGACAAAGAGAAAAATGGCGGAGAGCCTGAAGAAGTTCATGGCAAAGAAGCCCTTTGACAAGATTACCGTGCGGGACATTCTCGAGGACTGCGACATCTCCCGGCAGACCTTCTACTACCATTTCGAGGACATGTACGATCTGCTGACCTGGCTGTTCGAGACGGAGCTGATTGCGCTGCTGCAGGAGAGCGAGAACGTCCTGACCTGGGACGAGGGAATCCTCCTTGTGCTGCGCTACGTGGAGCAGAACCGGGCCGTATGCCTGTGCGCCTACCACAGCATTGGAAGGGACGAACTGCACCGCATGTTTCACGAACAGACCGCGGCCATGGTCGATCGCTTCGCCGAAAACGTTCGCCAGGATTATCCGAAGGCCACGGACGAGGACACTGCTGTGATCACGGATTTCATGTCCCTGGCGCTCGTAAGTATCCTGGTCGAATGGATGAAAACGCCGAAAGGCCGGACACCCGAGGAGGTGATCCGGGAAATTGATCTTGTCTATCACGGCACCGTTCAGAACGCCCTTGCCCGCAGCGGGCAGCACGGATTCTGACGGATCCGGTCCATCACAATATCGGTTATCGTACAAAAGAGCTCTTCTTGTCACACGTGTGACAGGAGGAGCTTTTTTGCACGTTTTTTGCAGGAAGTGCGGACCCTATACTGCAGGCATGACAAAGAAAAAACAGCAGACAGGAGGTCTGAACGATGATGACAGGAACTTACGATGTGACACTCAAAACCCCGATGGGAGTCAAGAAGGGACAGCTGATCCTGAAGGACGAGAACGGCACACTGACTGGCGCGATGCGCGTTATGGGAAAGGAAAATCCGTTCACCCCCGGGATCTGCAGCGGGGACCGCTTCTCGTTCTCCGGTGCGTTGAAGACCGCAGTTGGCAGAGTCGCCTATGACTGCGACGGGACCGTCACGGGAGGGGAACTCACGGGCGTTGTCAAAACGAAGAAGGGTGATCTTGCCCTTGCAGGAAAGAGGACCGCATAGGGCGGGAAGAAAGGAGACTGAGACATGTTAGGAAATCAGAAGAGACAGGACGACACACAGTTTTACTTTGTCGGCGGCGGCATCGGAAACCTCACGGCGGCAGCGTATCTTCTTCGCGACTGCGGTTTTGAGGGCAAGAACATTCACATCATCGAGGCACTTCCGGTGGCCGGCGGCTCCAATGATGCGGCGGGGAATGCAGAGCACGGCTACGTCCAGAGGGGCGAGCGCATGCTGAACTGGCAGACCTACGAAAACCTCTGGGATATCTACAGCAGCATCCCCTCCCTCAATAAGCCCGGCATGTCCGTAACCGATGAGATCCACAGCTTCTCCGTCGAGAATCCCTGCTACGCAAGAGCAAGATTCCTCGATGAGACCGGTGAAATCATGCCGTGCGACAGCTACGGACTCAGTCCCGCCGAGCTCAAGCAGCTCATTGCCCTCTGGAAGGCGGAGGAGAGCGATCTCGACGATGTCACGATTGCCGACTGGTTCGATGAGGACTTCTTTAAGACGATCTTCTGGCACAGCTACCGCGCGACCTTCGCCTTCCAGCCCTGGAGCTCCGTCATGGAATTTCGCAGATACACACTGCGCTTCTTCCACCTGATCATCCGCCTGACGAACTGCAGAGGTGTCACCCTGACGCCCTACAACCAGTACGGGTCGCTGATCCTTCCGGTCATGAAGGTCCTCGAGGATGCCGGTGTGGACTTTGTCTACGACACGGCGGTCACCGACATGGACTTTGCGGACGGCGACGGCATTACGGTGACGGGACTCCATACCCTGTGCAGAGGAAAGGAAGGGTACATCGCGATCCGGAAACAGGATAAGGTTGTTGCAACTCTCGGCTGCATGACGGACAGCGCAAAGTTCGGCTCTCTGGATACGCCCGCGGGCTTTGATGCCTCTGCCTATCCGATGAGCGCACAGCTCTGGAAGAACATCGCAGGGAAGAAGGAAGGACTCGGCAATCCGGACAAGTTCTTCGGAAAGCCCGAGGAATCCGCATGGGAGACATTCTCCTGCACGTTCCACGGAACGACCTTCATGGACTGGATGGAAAAGTACACGCACAACAAGACCGGAGAGGGACTGTCCAGTACCTTCGTGGAATCCCCCTGGTACATGGAGATCCGGGATCCGAAGGTTCCCTTCTTCAAGGGACAGACGGATGACACGACGTTCCTGTGGATGTGCGCGTTCAACAGCGGTGCAAAGGGAAGATTTGTCCAGAAGAGTGAATATGACTGCACCGGTCGTGAAATCCTCGAGGAGATCCTCTGCTCGCTTCCCATGGATGAGGAGACAAGACAGAAGTGCCGGGACGAAGTTGCCTCGGCAATTCCCTGCTCGATGCCCTGGATCGATGCACAGTTCCAGCCAAGAGCCCTCGGTGACCGTCCGGCCGTCGTGCCGGAGGGTTCCACGAACTTTGGCTTCACAGGTCAGTTCTGCGAGATTCCGGAGGATGTGGTGTTCACGGAGGAGTACTCGGTCCGCTCCGGCCGCATGGCCGTGTATCAGCTGCTTGGCATGAAGAAGGACGTCGCTCCGGTCAAGCCGATCCGCTTTGATGTCCGCGTCATCGCAGCGGCTGCGGCGGCGTATCTGAAGTGATCCCGTAAGAGAACAATAACAACAAGAAATACACAAGGCCTGCAAAGGCCGGCACAGCGGCATCAGCCTTTCCAGAGAGAAGGGCGGGTGCCGCTTTTTGATGCGCTGATTCAGAGTGAGGGACGGCGACGGAGCATGCGGAATTGGAAAAGTGTCATTTTGAGCGTGATTTTCTGATGGAAAAATGTCATTTTCTTCCCACTTTTCTGTTGGAAAACGTACAGATACGATGGCATCTCCGGATCTCTCTGTGGACAGGTGCTGACTGTGAAGATGAAAGGTCAGGACTTTTGGCGGGCGTCCTCTGTGGCATCAGCTTCTGTAAGGAGAAATTGGTGTCGCTTTTCTTATGTGAAGAACCGTGAATAAACATTTGACACTGGTAAAGCCACTATAAGGCCCTGGGCCGCATCGTCCAGCACGGAGGGCAAGCCATGAAGTAAATTGCTTGACAAGTACTTTTTAAGATCATTAGGATGAATCTGAGGTTTTAGTGAAGAACCAGTGGATTTGTATAGTGTTGGATCAGTATGAAAAGGAGGCATAGATATGAGTACACTTGAAGCAACAGTAGCAATGCTTGAATCCATGCCGGAAGAGGCAAAAGTAAAGGTTTTTAAATATACACAGCAGCTATTCATGGCTGAAAAACCTGCGAGTCCATTTACCAAGCTCAGCGCAGAAGAGATCTATTCGGATTTGGCAGAATCCCGTCAGCAGATAGAAAACGGGCAGGGCATTAACGCAGACGTTGCGATGGACGAGATGGGGAAAAGACATGGATTCGTATGAAGTTATCATTTCTCCCAAAGCGGTCGATCAACTGAATGACTACATTGACTATATCCAATACACACTGCTGAATAATGAAGCTGCAGAGAGCGTTTGGCAGGACGCAAAGGATACAGTGAATCAGCTGAAGGTTGTCGCCGGGTCTCTGCCGGTTTGTTCTAATCAGGTTCTGAAAGAGCATGGCTATCATTCCGTTCGCTTTGCGCACCATCGGTATCTAATGCTGTATCGGATTGTCGACAGCAAAGTGTATGTGGATGCTGTTTATCACGAACTGCAGGATTATGAAAACATATTCACAAAGAAACTGGATTCCATTGAGTGAACGAAAATAAAAGAATCATATATGGCTTCTAAGCATCGGAACACAAATCCGGTGCTTTTTTGTTGGTATCAGTGAGAGCACCGGCCTTTGATGGCGTCTGTTATATCAAAGGGATCGGACAAGACCCCTTACAGCGGAGACACCGAAATGCTTTCCGGGAAAGTCTCTCCCGCAAAACAGGTAAACTTTTGCATGGCAGGGGTGATATCGTCCTTCTTCTTCCAGACAAGGTATACGTTGGCCGCCGGGATTTCCCGGACGGTAAGGGGGACGATGGTGGGATCCTCCTGTGCAAATTCCTCGGAGAGGAACCCCGCAGCGGCGCCGGAGCGGATGTACTCGAGGATCGTAAAGACCTGAGTGGTCTGGTGGACGATCTGGGGCATGGTCCCCGCTTCGGTGAACAGGCGGTGGATGTACCTGGTCTGGCCGTAGTGGTCGGAGAAGAGAACGAGCGGTATGCCGGAGAGATCCTGCAGAGAGAGTTCATGCTTTGCAGCAAGCGGGTGGGTGTGCGAGACGAACAGCTTCAGGCGGCTCTGTTTCAGGATGCAGTACGCGTGGTCCGCGTCCGGCAGGGCGTTGGTGACGCACAGCGCAAGGTCGATCTCGCCGCGGTCCAGCCTCTCGTACAGGATGTAGTTGGAATCCTCCACCGTGGTGATCCGGATGTCCGGCCAGATGTTGGAAAAGCCGGTCTGGAGCTTCGGGAAGATGGTGCTGCCGCACATCGGGATCATGCCGATGCGAAGGGACGAGTCCATCGAAGAGAGGGAGTGCGCCGCCGCGGTGAAATCCGCATACTGTTCCAGAAAGACCCGGGCGTATTCGAGGAGCGCTTTTCCCTGAGGGGTCAGGGTAATGCTGTTGTGCATGCGGTGAAAGAGGGCAGTCCCGCATTCGCTCTCGAGCTCTGTCATTGCCTTGGAGATGCCGGGCTGTGAAATATGGAGCTTCTCTGCGGCTTTTGTAAAGTTCTGGTACTGGCATACGGTGACGAAGTACCGGATCTGATTGAGTGTCATCATGATCTCCTTTCTGCCTAACCTGAAGTTAGTCTACCAAAGAACTCTGTATTTCACAAAGGCGAAAACACGCGGTACATTAAACCTGCAGCAAGGGACAGGGGAACAACAAAGGAGAACGATGATGAAAACTGGTTATGACCTTTTGAACGATCCTTTTCTGAATAAAGGCACGGCATTTACGGAAGAAGAGAGAGCAAAGTTTGGACTTGTCGGCATTCTGCCGCCGGTGGTACAGACGATCGAGCTGCAGGCAGCACAGGCCTATCAGAACGTTGAGAGCAAACCCAACGTCAGCGAGAAGAGGCATTACCTCATGAACCTCTTCAGCCGCAACAGGACGCTGTTCTACTACCTCTTCTCCCAGCATGTGAAGGAGTTCATGCCGATCGTGTATGATCCCGGAATCGCCGAGAGCATCCGCAACTACAGCGAATTCTTCATTACCCCGCAGAATGCGGCATACCTGAGTGTGGATCACCCGGAGACGATGGAAGAGTCCATCAAAAATGCGGCGGAGGATCGGGACATTGATCTTATCGTCGTGACCGACGCGCAGGCGATCCTCGGCATCGGCGACTGGGGAACGAACGGCGTCAGCATTGCGACCGGAAAGCTCATGGTCTACACCGCCGCGGCAGGGATTGATCCTGCAAGAGTCCTGCCGGTCGTCATCGATGCCGGGACGAACCGGGAGAGTCTCCTCAATGATCCGCTGTATCTTGGCCTGCACCACCGCCGCGTCGACGATGATCAGTACTATGCATTTGTTGACCGGTTCGTGGAGCTCGTCGAATCCCGGTTCCCGCACCTGTACCTGCACTTTGAGGACTTCGGTCGGGGACATGCGGCAGCGCTTCTGAACCGTTACGTGAACAAATATCCGGTGTTCAACGACGACATCGAGGGCACGGGCATCATCACCCTGGCCGGCATTCTCGGAGCCCTGAAGATCTCCGGGCAGGAACTCAAAGATCAGACCTACCTGTGCTTCGGCGCCGGCACGGCAGGGTGCGGCATCGTCAGGAGGATCTTCCAGGAGATGGTCGATCAGGGGCTGTCGGAGGAAGAGGCAAAGAAGCACTTCTATCTCGTTGACCGGCAGGGGCTTCTGTTTGAAGATATGGACGACCTCACCCCGGAGCAGAGAGTCTTCGCAAGAAAGAGAGACGAGTTCGCACAGCCGGAAACGCTGACAAACCTTGCCGCAGTGGTCGATGCGATTCACCCCACGATTCTTGTCGGTACTTCCACGCAGGGCGGTGCCTTCACGGAGGAGATCGTCCGGAACATGGCAGCACATACGGAGCGCCCGATCATCTTCCCATTAAGCAATCCCACGGAGCTTGCCGAGGCGAAGGCATCGGATCTCATCCGCTGGACAGAAGGCAGAGCACTTGTGGCAACCGGCATCCCGTCGGATCCCGTGAGCTTCCGCGGGGTGACCTATGAGATCGGTCAGGCAAACAACGCGCTGATCTATCCGGGACTCGGGCTTGGCGTCATCAGCTCCGATGCACGTCTTCTGACAGATCGCATGATCTCCGTAGCCGCGCATTCCATCGGCGGCATCGTCGATGCTGCAAAGCCCGGCGCGGCGGTGCTGCCTCCGGTCTCCATGCTGACGCAGTTTTCGAGGGACGTGGCTGTCGCGGTGGCAAAGGAAGCGATCGAAGAGGGACTGAACCGGCACCCGATCGCCAATGCGGCACAGGCTGTGGATGAGACGAAGTGGACACCGGTCTACAGAAGGCTTGCATGATGCGGGCAAAGTCAGAAGCGAACAGCTTCTGGAGCATGGATCTTGGGATCCACTGGCTGATGGCTGTTGTCGGCGGGTTCCTCGGATCCTTTGCCGCAACAGGCTACGGGAATTTCGCCTCCGCCGAGACCGGCAATATTCTCTCGATGGCAAAGGACATCAACGCGGGAGACTGGCTGAGAGTTCTGATCCGGGTCCTTGCGTTTGTGATCTTTGCCGCAGGGATCGCGGCCGGGTATCAGGAAGGAAAACGGAACACGGTGAGACGCTCCTTTCTCTCGATTATCGTCGATGTGGCAGCACTCTTTCTGGTCACGGTGCTTCCGGACACCGTACCGTCGCTTGTCCGGGTGTATCCGCTGTTCTTTGCCTCCGCCTGCCAGTGGATGGCCTTTCCGGGAGCGGCAGGGTTCTCGTGCTCGCCGATCTTCATCACCAATAACTTCAAGCAGACGGTGCTGGGGCTATTGACCTATCGGGACACGAGAGAGCAGCATTCTCTGGAACAGGCCATTCTGTATGGCGGAACCGTCCTCTCGTTCCTTGGAGGAGCCGTCATCGGTGTATTCGCTGTTCTGACCCTGGGCAGACTTTCCACCCTTCGGGGATCGGGCTTCTTGTTGCCGCGGCCGTTCTGGTGCGGATCCGGTCCGTATGGGAGAAGGCGAAGGTGACAGGCAAAGAGAAGGAAGAATTACCGGAAGAATTTCCGGTTGACACGGAACAGGACACGGCGATAGATTAACTTCAGAAAGATCTTTCAGGTCTGTCCGTTAGAGAAATGAGTTACAGGGCTTTTGCCCTGTATTTTTTCCACATTAAGTTAGATATATCTAATCACAGAAAGACAGATCGGAGAACACACCGGTGCTGCAAAGGAGGGCAGGATGTCGTTTTTACAGAACACCAGAAAGCCAGAGGGCTTTGGCGGAGTCCTGATGGTGAAGGGGATGAACAGCGGAGCACATGCCAGGCTGGCTAAGTGGGGGATCTCGCATCTGGAGATCTCCCAGGATGCAAGGATTCTCGATGCGGGGTGCGGGGGCGGTGCCAATGTAAAGCGCCTTCTGGATCTTTGCCCGGAGGGTCAGGTGACGGGACTTGATTACTCCGAAATCAGCGTTGGAGAGTCCCGGAAGGTCAACCGCGCCGCAATCGATGCCGGCCGCTGCAACATCGTCCAGGGAGATGTCAGCCATCTTCCGTTCAAGGACGGGACTTTCGACCTTGTGACGGCGTTTGAGACCATCTACTTCTGGCCGGACATGCCAAAGACCTTCGAGGGGATTTACCGGGTGCTGAAGACAGGCGGCACGTTTTTCATCTGCAATGAGTCCAACGGACACGATGAGGCGGCGGTCCATTATTCCGGGATCATCGAGGGGATGAAGCTCTACGACAGGCAGGATATCAGGGACCTGATGACCACGGCAGGATTCAGGGACATCAGGGTTGACCAGAAGGACATCTGGCTGTGCGTATGGGGAAGGAAAACGGAATAAGAGACTGTTTGAGTGAGGGAGGCATGAAATGAAGGTTCTGGTTGTCGGCTGCGGTGTGATCGGATCGCTCCTGGTGCACACCCTGATGCAGGCGGGAAATGAAGTTTCCGTGGTTCTTAGGGGACGGTGGAAAGAGGTTGTGGAGACGAATGGGCTTCGTATTCACCACGTGCTGCAGAATAAAGACACGGTGGATCACCCGATTGTCCTGTCCGGTCCCGGCGAGGAGACCTACGATCTTGTCTTTTCCGTCATGCAGGCAGAGCAGCAGGAAGAAGCCCTGACCATGCTTTCCGGTATCCAGACCGATACTCTGGTTCTTGTCGGCAACAACCTGCACTGTGCTGAAATCGTGGAAAAGATCCATGCAGCCGCCCCGGAAAAGCGGGTGCTGTTCGGCTTCCAGATGAGCGCCGGAGAGCGGAAGGATACGTATGTCGAGGTGGTCCGGAAGGGTGGCGGGAGCATGACGGTCGGGTGTCTTCATCAGGAGCCGGAGGACGAGGTGAAAGAGAAGCTCCTGTCCGCCTTTTCCGGCACCGGGTATCGGCTTTACTGGTGTGATGACATGGAGGGATATCTCTGGACCCACGCGGCCTTCATCCTGCCCTGTGTCTTCCTGTCTTACGCCCATGACTGCAACATGCACCATCTTTCCCTTTCCGAAATCCGGCAGGCGGTGCTTGCCGCAAAGGAAGGGTACCGTCTCATTGAGCGCGCAGGAATGAAGATCCGCCCGAAGGAGGACGAGGGGTATGATACGGGAAAGAGCTGGGAGATTCTGATGACTGCGATGCTCACAGGAATGAGCAGAACAAAGCTCTCCGATCTTTGCATCACGGATCACTGCAGAAACGCCGTGGACGAGATGGAAGATCTGACGTCCTGCTTTGAGACTCTAAGACAGCAGTACCCGGACGTTCCCATGGTGCACTGGGATGCGCTGCAGAGCAGCATGCCGTCCTTTGAGATCCTGAAGGAGCAGTATCGGAAACGCAAACCGGACTATGCCAACTGGATGCCAAAAGAGATGATCGCGGGTGCGGCAGCGGGGAGTGCGGCGCTGTTAGCGGCATCGGCGGCTCTTCATGCAGCGGGAAGAAAGAGCGGCTCTTCGGCTGAGACTCTTGCAGGGACAGTCCTGTCTCTTGGCGGCGCGGTATTCGGGGGATTTACCGTGTACACCGTTGCGGCAAGGCGCGCGTTTTCCTATGAGGGAGATCGGAAGCTCTCGCGTGACATCATCGAGGGCGTTACGGGTCATGTTTCCATCCCGGACGGCGGCACCTGCCTCGATGTCGGCTGCGGGAGCGGCGCGCTCTCGATTGCCTGCGCCAGGAGAAATCCGAAGGGATCGGTCCTCGGGATCGACCACTGGGGAGCGGAGTACAGGGACTTCTCGAAGGAACTTTGCGAGAGCAATGCAAGGGCAGAGGAGGTTACGAACGTCTCCTTTCAGAAGGGCGATGCCGTAAAGCTCGATTTTCCGGACGGGACCTTTGATGTCGTGACAAGCAACTATGTCTACCACAACATCGCAGGAAAGAACAAACAGGAGCTTCTCCTGGAGACCCTCCGGGTGCTGAAGGATGGCGGCACGTTTGTCATCCACGACCTCATGTCGAATGCACGCTACGGGGACATGGACCGCTTCGTGTTCCGGCTGCAGGAGATGGGGTATGAAGACGTGGAGCTCATCGATACGACGGAGCGTTTCTTCCGCTCGAGGAGGGAGGCCGTCCTTCTGGGGCTTGGCGATTCGAGGCTCCTCATCGGACGGAAGGAAAAAGCGAAAACGGGCAAGGCATAGACGAGCCATGCTGGTAATATGAAATTTGAATTGACCAATTTGGATAATCAACTATAAAAACCGGCACGCAGGATGGAATCGGATCTCTTCGTCCTGCATGCCGGTTTTGTCTGCTATTTTATGGGTGAACGTACTGGCCGTGTTTTTCGGTGTTCTTTCCGTACCGGATGGCAAACTTCGGACAGTGGTGGAGACAGGAGAGACACATCACACACTGGTCCTTGACCCAGACGGGCTTTTTGTCCACGATCCGGATCGCCTGAACGGGACAGTTTCGCTCGCACAGGCCGCAGCCAATGCACTCGCTTCCCACCGTAAAGTGTGACGTCTTCCTTGCGTGTTCATATGACGCCCTTGCCGGTCCCTCGATGATCACGGGAAGGCGCCGCTTCGAGAAATCCCCGGCCTGCCTTGCGAGGATCTTTTCTGTGATCTCGTCGATCTGTCCGTCGGCCTTCTGATTCATTTTTCGAACCTTCTCCTTGTCCGAGAGATCAAAGATCGGTGTCCAGGTATCGGGCATCTGCACCGAGTAGAAGGCGCGTATGGCAAGCCCCTTCTGTTTCAGGATTCGGTCTGCAAGAGATGCCGTGCAGCCGGGCGTGGTCCCGAAGGTCGTGACAAGGAAGATGTACGGATCTTTGACCGTCCCATCGAAGGTGAGGCGATTCAGAAACTCCTCCACGATGGAGGGCAGGATCCAGTCGTAAACCGGAGTGACGATGCCGATGTTCTCGCCGTCTTTCAGGGTGAAGACAAAGCGTCCCTCCTTCCTGCACGCCGCAATGTCCACCAGTTCATCACCGGTTTTCTCCGCAAGTTTCTCTGCGGTGTATCTGCTGTTTCCGGTCGCGGAAAAATAGAAAATCATGTGCGGTTCCTTTCATCGTATCTGTTACAGGTTTCCGAGCAGGTAGTCCAGTGCCGCAAGGGCGCTGTCCCTGTCCATGGTATCTTTTCTCACAAAGCACCACTCAAGCAGCATCTCGATGGTGCTGGCGTAGTGCTCCGCGATCATCTCGTGCGGCACCTGGTATTTCTCCGAGCAGGGGCAGGCCTCGATGATGGTAAAGATCGTCTTCTTGATGAAGCGCCGAAGCGACTCCTGAAGATGCCCGGTCTCCTTGTTGTGGCGGACGATGGCGTGGATTTCGTCCTGATGCAGGTGCATGTAGTCGTAGCACCGCTCAAACAGGACACGGGTGCGCCGCTCGGGCTCGATCTTTGCATAATCTCCGATATCGATATCCCCGGCGATTCTGGTCCAGCAGTAGTCGAGGAGGTCATAAATGTCGTCGAAATAGTTGTAGAAGGTAGCCCTCGGATAGTTCGCCTCATCGCACAGACCGTTCACCGTGATGTCCTCGAGCGCATGATCTTTGAGATCTGTCATCAGTGCATCCGAAAAGGCGGTGAGGGTCCGTTCTGCGAACTTTGTTCTCTTCTTTGTCAGGTCATATTTCATGCGGGGTCGTTCCTTCCCTATGTTGTGATTCCAGAGTTTCTAAAACATGCCGTCTGTGGCCTTCATCAGGAGAAGTGCCTGCGGCAGGAGCTTTGAGACCACACGGTATCCCTTATAGAACCAGCCGGGCGTATAGAAGCCTTTTCCGGCCGCGGCTCTCTCAAGGCTCTTTGCCGTGATTGTCTTCAGGTTGAGGTAGGGGAGGCGTCCTGCCTTCTCATCCGCGGTTCCCTTCCGGTTCATCTCGGTGTTCATGTTTCCGGGGCAGAGGGTCAGGACGTTGACGCCCTTTTGCTTCATCTCTGCATGGAGTGCCTGCCCGAGGAACCGCACGTAGGCCTTGGTGGCACTGTAGACCGCCTGGCCGATGACGGGAACAAAGGAGGAGACGGAGCAGGTGAGAATCATGAAGCTTCCCTTCCTCATGTGGGGCAGGCAGCACCGGCTGACCATCGTCAGGGCGGTGACGTTGAGTCTGATCATGGACAGCATGCGATCCGGCTCCATGGTATCGAACCTCCCGCAGCTGCAATAGCCCGCGTTGTTCACGAGAATCCGAAGATCCGCATGGGCGTTCTTAAGCAGTAAGGAGAGCTGCGAAAAGGAGTCCGGGGATGAAAGGTCCATCGCCATCGGGCGCACGGTACAGGCGGTAATCTCACTCTTCAGGCTCTCCAGCCGATCCTTCCTTCTGGCGATGGCCCAGATCTCGTCCAGCCGGTGGCCGTACTTTGCGGCAAGGGTGCGGACAAACTCCGCGCCAAGCCCCGAGGATGCTCCTGTCACGATTGCAATCTTCATCTTGCTGCCTCCTTTGTAACATGGATTTGTACATGTGTCTATCTATGGAGTATAGGAAAAAGACAGACCAGTGCAAGAAACGGATTCCGCATCCTGTCTGTACTTTTGCAGAATGAGAAAACTGTCCATTGAGAGATACCGGGACAGGAAAGGGTATCATGGTTTCTGCAGGGGTTCCGGAATACGGATCTGTCCTGTACACAGCTGGAAACGGAAGATACGTTCCAAAGGGAGAATGGAGGAGCCATGGAATACAGATGCAAGGTAACGGTACTGGACAAGAAACTGTTCCCCAAGCTGCAGCAGCAGTACTGCGCGGTGCCGGACAGCGGTGTCTGTCCCTGTTTCAATGTCGGGGATGAGTTCCTGTTCTGCCGAAATGACGAGCGGGACGACTTCTGGCACATGGGAGCGGGGACGCTTATAAAGTCCGGCAAGGCGGATACCGGAAATCTCCAGTCTCCCGGTACGATGCACTGCGGCACGGACGGCGTGCCGTTCTGCTCCGAGGCCTGGGATGCGATCAGCCGGTACATCTACACGGCCCTGCAGGGCGGTGCGATCATGCACGGGTGGACGAACGATGATCATGTGATGATTGCGTGCTGCAGCGACGGGACACGGCCGGTCATCTTCAGGATCGAGCGGATCGATGTCCCGGAGGAGAAAGATTGAGGAGTTCTCTTTAAAAATGAGATCATATTTAAAATGATCGACCTGGCGGGTACAATAACGGCGTGAACGTTTTGCCGGCATCGCAGAACGCTGCAGAAGGAGTGACATGTCAGAGAATGTATCAATCGGAGAAGGGTCCATTGTGGACCACACGATGGTATCGCCGGACGGTACACTCGCCATTGGGACGAACTGCGTCCTCAACGGAGAGCTTGTCGTGCCGTCGGGACATCTTTCCATTGGAAATAATGTCGTCATCAACCAGGGGACAAGGGTGTTCTGTGCGGACGAGATTACGATCGGCGACAACGTCATGATCTCCTGGGGCTGCAACATTGTCGACAGCAACATGCACTCTCTCCACTCGGCGCAGCGAAGGAAGGATGCGCAGGGCGCAGCCGATGCGATCCGCTCCGGCACCATCGGCCGGAACGTGGACTACTCAGATATCGTCTCGAAGCCGGTGCACATCGGGGAGGATGCCTGGATCGGTTTTAATGCCATCATCCTGAAAGGCGTTACGATCGGAAGAGGGGCCATTGTCGGCGCGGGGAGTGTTGTCACGAAGGATGTCCTGGACTTTGCCGTCGTCGCGGGAAATCCCGCAAGGATCGTCAAGAGGACGGACTGAGGCGACAGGAAGTTATATAAGACTAACATTTGCAAACCTCGTGGAATTACAATGCTATATACCTAATAACAACATTCCACGGAGGTACACATGAAGGCTCACAAAGTTTTCGGGTGGCTCACCGCCATCTGCTTCATCGGAACCATCATCACGGGCGTTCTGAAAAAGTGAAATCAGGATCAATGCCATGCAGCTCTTTTCGGGCGGCATGGCATTTCTTTTTTTCAGGGAGCGTGTGCTCTGGAAGAGGAGACAGTGATGTGGCTATAATGGCAGAAAGTCAAGCCACTTTGCCAACTGGAGGAGATGCCATGAGAGGGAGCAACTATGATCCGAACGCCGTCCGCGAATATCACACGAAAGTCCTGATCCGGCGCTTTCTTCCCTATTACAGACCGTACATCGGAACGCTGGTCGCGGACCTTGCCTGCGCGGCTCTGACCTGCGGCGCGGAGCTGGTGCTGCCGATGATCATCCGGTACCTGACAAACACCGCTCTTTCAGACATTTCCCTGCTCTCGGTCAAAATCGTCCTGGAACTTGCTCTACTCTATCTGATCCTTCGCGTGATCGATGCCCTTGCCGCCTTCTTCATGGCCTATCAGGGTCACGTCATGGGAACCTACATCGAGACGGATCTTCGGCGGGATGCCTATCATCATCTGATCTATCTCTCGGACACGTATTTCAACAACACCAAGGTCGGGCAGATCATGAGCCGGATTACGACGGACCTGTTCGACATTACCGAATTTGCACATCACTGTCCGGAGGAGTTCTTCATCGCCGGGATCAAGATGGCGGTGGCCTTCGTGATCCTTGTCCGGATCAACGTACCCCTGACCCTCATGACCTTTGCGGTGACCCCGGTCATGGTCGTCGTCTGCATGCATGTGAGAAAGCGGATGCGGGCCGCGTTTGCAAAGCGGCGCTACCAGACCGGCGAGCTCAACGCGCAGATTGAGGACAGCCTTCTCGGGCAGAAGGTGGTCAAGGCCTTCACGAATGAGGACCGGGAGGAGGAGAAGTTTGCGGAGGGAAATCAGGCGTTCTTCCGGATCAAGAAGACGTCGTATCGCTGCATGGCGGACTTTCAGGTGACGACCCGCATCTTCGAGGGCGTGTATTACCTCGTGGTCATCATCGGCGGAGGACTCCTCCTTGTCGGAAGGAAGATCACGGCAGGCGACATGGTGGCCTATGTCATGTATGTCACAACCCTCATCGCCACGGTCCGGCGCATCATCGAGTTCACGGAGCAGTTCGAGCAGGGCATGACCGGGATCGAGCGGTTTCTGCAGATCATGGACGCGGACATCGACATCTTCGATGATCCGGGCGCGGTACCTCTTATCGATCCGAAGGGAGAGATCTGCTTCCATGACGTCTCCTTTGAATACCCGGACGACCACAACCGGGTGTTCCGGGATCTGAACCTCACGATCCACCCCGGGGAGAAGGTCGCAATCGTAGGGCCTTCCGGTGCCGGGAAGACCACGCTCTGCAATTTGATCCCCCGCTTCTACGATGTCTCCTCCGGCGAAATCACCCTCGACGGCCAGAATATCCGCCACTACACCCTGAAGTCCCTCCGCAGCTGCATCGGCATGGTGCAGCAGGACGTCTACCTGTTTTCGGGGACGGTGTATGAGAACATCGCCTACGGAAAGCCGGGAGCGACGAGGCAGGAGGTGGAGGCGGCAGCAAAGGCCGCCGGCGCCGATTCCTTTGTGCGGGAGCTGAAGGACGGGTATGACACCTACATCGGAGAGCGGGGCGTGAAGCTCTCCGGCGGGCAGAAGCAGAGGATCTCCATCGCGAGGGTCTTCCTCAAGAATCCGCCGATCCTGATCCTCGACGAGGCAACCTCGGCTCTCGACAACGAGAGCGAGTACGAGGTTGCAAAGTCCCTCGCATCTTTGTCCGTTGGCAGGACCAGCATCACGATCGCCCACCGCCTGAGCAGCATTGTCCGCTCCGACCGGATCCTCGTTCTCACCGAGGCCGGCATCGTGGAGGAGGGAAGCCATAAGGAGCTGATGGAAAAGAAGGGGCTCTACTACGAGCTCTACAGCAGGGCCAGTGAGATCCGGTAGGAGAAAAGACCCTGACTGAGGGTCAGTTTACGCCGGAAAAGGGACCGTTTGCGCCGGCCTTTGTTTCATCGTCTTTTGCTGCGGTATCCTCTTCTCATGAGCCGAATGGTCGATCCATTCGGAAGGAAGGGGTATGCAAATGAGTAAGGAAACAAATAAAACCATGTGGTCCTCGCCGGCACTGTCTGCCATCCCGGACCGCTCGAGAGTGGTCTTCTGGGAGAAGGCGCTGGGGTACCTCATCGGACCCTTCGGAGGTCTGCTTGCCTCCGGTATCTTCACCAGCAACCTGCAGAACTATCTGACCGATGTCCTGCAGCTCCCCCTGGGGTTCCTCACCGTCCTGCAGCTGGTCTCGACGGTGCTGATCGTTGTGGCAAACCTTCTTGTCGGGCAGGTCATTGAGAAGACCCGCACGCTTGCCGGCAAGGCCCGTCCCTGGATCCTGCTCTCCGCGCTTCTCATCGCGGTGACCGGTGTCCTGATGTTCATCGTTCCCTTCAAGAGTGAGGGTGCGAGAATGGTCTGGATCGCGATCGGCTACAACCTCTACTATTCGGTCGCCTACCCGATCTACAACACGGCAAACTCGACGCTGATTCCGCTCTCCACAAGAGACAGCAAGGCAAGAAGTGAGTTGGCTTCGCTTAGCAACATCGCAGGCCTTGGCGTCATGGGCGCGGGCTCGATGATCTTCCCGATGCTTGTCTCCTTCATGCTCAAGAAGAACCAGACCCTCTGGTTCCTCGTCATGCTGGCAATCTCCCTGTTCTCCGCACTGACGATCTATCTGCAGTTTAGGTTTACAAGAGAGCGTGTCACCGAGGAGACCCTTGGAGCACAGGAGACCGAGAAGAAGCAGACCGTCTCCCTGAAGGAGCAGCTCCACGCCGTGACGAGTGACAAGTACTGGTGGCTTGTCATGGTCTTCTACCTGTTCTTCCAGTGGGCAGGTGCCATCAAGAACGGCTCCATGACCTACTTCTGCAAGTGGGTGCTCGACAACACGTTCTTCGGCTCCGCCGATGCCTGGGGCGCATCCCAGTCGCTTCTTGCAGTCCTCGGCGCCATCCCGATGGCGGTTGCCGTTCTGTTTGTCGTCCCGCTCTCCAATAAGTTCGGAAAGCGCATGGTGACCTTTGTCGGCCTTGTGATCGGCGCCATCGGCGGTGTGATCGCAGGTCTTGGCAACGGTGAGATCGTTCCGGTTGCCATCGGTGTTGCCTTAAAGTGCCTTGGTTCCTCCCCGGCCTGCTACCTGATCCTCGCGATGCTTGCCGATGTCATTGACCACATCGAGTACAGGAGCGGAATCCGCACCGACGGTCTGACGATGTCCATCTACTCCTCCCTGATGGTTGCGGCATCTCCCGTCATGAACGCCATCTTCTCGGCCATCCTGAACGGCTCCGGTTATGATCAGAACGCAGACGTGGCCCTGGGTGTTGCAGCACAGACCGCCACGGTAAAGAGCGCCATCACGACGAGCTACATCTGGGTGGAGACGATCTCGTACTTCATCTGTGCAGCGATCATCCTCTTCTGGACCGTTGAGAAGAACCTGCCGAAGGAGCAGGAGGAGATCAGGAAGAGACATCATGCTTAAAACCCGCTTCTTCTGATCAGAACAAAGTTTCACCAAGAGACGAAAGACAGCAGGGATCGAAGGACATTATCCTCCGGTCCCTGTTTTTATGATCTGTCCTGTATAAAGCCCTGTGAAGTGGAGTGATCGGATAAGGCCCGGAGTCTTTTGCAAGATCTGAGTAGTTTTCGTGCGGATCTGAAGAGAATGGAATCGTTTCCCATGGTATCCTTCAGGGCGTAAAGAGAACAGAACATCAAGGAACCCAAGGAGGTACAACACGATGAGAAAGTTAGCAGATCTGTTTGCAGACATGAAGTACGCCTGGATCGAGTCCATGAGAGAAGTCATGAGAGGCGAGGGCTACTTTAAGTATTGATTCCCAACCGAATTTGAGAATCCGAATAGACAGTAGAAAAGCGGAAGTGCGATCCTGGCGACGCATTTCCGTTTTTTTTGCATCCATGAAAGTTCGCCAGTTACAGGACGCAGACACGGCAGAAACCCTGAATCTTCAGCGGTTCTGCCGTGTTTGGCTGTTTAGCTGACTTTAGCTAAACATGAGCGGGGAGACGGGAATTGCGATTTTCGTGAATATAGCGGGGATGAGAATTATAAATTCCGTTAAAAACAGCCGGATGAGAATTGCGAAATTCGTTAAAAACCGGCATAATGGAATTGTGAAATTCGTGTGAGACCTTACTGCCGGCATCGTTTCAGGGGGATTGATATGCTTCGGAGAAAGATTTACGAGAAACTGAAGGAATGGAAGGAAGTATCCAACGGAAAATCCGCGCTGCTGATCGAGGGGGCACGCCGTGTCGGGAAATCGACCGTTGCCGAGGAGTTCGCAAAGAACGAATATGACGACTACATCGTCCTGGATTTTGCGCTGGAGTCTGACGAGATCCGGAACAATTTTGCAAACCTCTCAAAGCCGGACGTGTTCTTCCGGAACCTGTTCCTCTTAAAAGGAAAGGATCTTCCGGTCCGCCGGTCTCTGATCATTTTCGATGAAGTCCAGCTCTTTCCCGCTGCGCGGCAGGCCATCAAGTACCTGGTCAAGGACGGGCGCTACGATTATCTGGAGACCGGCTCTCTGATCAGCATTCGCAGGAATGTGCAGAACATCGTCATTCCATCCGAAGAAGAAAAAATCCAGATGTTTCCCATGGACTTCGAGGAGTTCCTGTGGGCCGGTGGCGATACGGTGACAGCTGACGCCATCCGGGACGCATTCGAATCCAAAACGCCCCTCGGCGATACGATTCACCGGACGATCATGAACCGGTACCGCACCTATCTTGCCTGCGGCGGAATGCCCCAGGCGGTACAGGCCTTTGTCGACGGTGCCACCTGGCGGGAGATCGACAGGATTAAAAAGGGCATCCTGGATCTGTATGATAACGATCTCGTAAAGTACGATCAGGACGACAGAGAGCGTGCTTCAGTCATTTTCCGGACAATCCCGGAGCAGCTCATGAACCACAACTCGCATTTCAAGTGGTCGGTTGTGGACAAAAATGCGAGGTTCCAGAACTACGTGGACGCCGTGGGCTTTCTTTCGGATTCCATGATCGTAAATGAGTGCATTGACGTCACGCAGCCGGAGGTGACGCTCGAGGCATATGCGGATCGCTCCAACTTCAAGCTGTACATGGGCGACACGGGGCTTCTCGTAACACAGATGATGAAGGGATCCTGGGATCCGGAAGAGCCGGATTCCGAAAATCTGTACCGGTCGCTCCTCTTCGGGAAACTGGGCATCAATCTCGGCATGGTCATGGAAAATTCGGTGGCACAGGCGCTTCGCATGAACGGCCATGCCCTGTACTTCCATGAGTTTGATTATCAGGCACCCGGCAGCACGAAGGAGAATCACTACGAAATTGATTTTCTGATCGTGCGGAAGCAGAAAGTATGCCCGCTGGAGGTCAAGTCCTCCCAGTACAGGCGGCATGCATCCTTTGATTACTTCGTTCAGAAATATCCGATCAAGGTCGAAGACCGCTATATTCTCTACACGAAGGACTACCACCGGGAGGACGGCATCACCTGCATTCCTCTCTACATGGCCATGTGCCTCTGAGCACCTCCGGGAGTATACTTAAGAGTACTTTTGAGAGGAGGCTTTCATGGGATACGCTCTTTTGTTCGGCGCCATCGGCGCAGAGGTGTTTGCAACGACGATGCTCCGCGCCTCGGAGGGATTTTCGAAGATCCTGCCCTCGGTTCTTTGCGTCATCGGCTATATTGTCTGCTACGTGTTCTTCGGCCATGCGCTGAAGTACCTGAACCTTGCGATTGCCTATGCCCTCTGGTGCGGCATCGGGATCGTCGCGACGAGCATCTTCTCGTATTTCCTGTTCCATGAGAGGATCAGTCTCTACGGGTATGCGGGGATCGGTCTTATCATGGCAGGGTGCATTCTGGTGAACCTTAAGGGGACACCGTGACAGTTATAGAACAGATTTTCCGGTCCGGAGCGGCAGCTGCTGCCCCGGATTTTTTGTGCGCTTTTTGAGGAAGAGGTATCAACCTCCGGAATTATGTCTCAAACATGCTCAATCCGGGCGGATTTTGAAAATACTTTTTGTTGAATATGACAACGGAAAAGAAGTCTGATATGATGAGATCAGTTCTCAAAATGACATCAGCTTTGGGGAGCGGTGTCACCTTTTTGAGACGAAACGAACAAAACGGCACTGTTGTATTTGTGAGGGAGAGAAAGGCGGACAAAATGGGGAACAAGAACGATCGCATCTGTATCGTGGGCGGAGGACCGGCAGGAACGTCCATGGCCATGTACCTGGAAAAGAACGGGTACGACAACTACGTGATCTACGAGAAGAGCGGCAGGGTCGGCGGAAAGGCCTTCTCGCCGATGATGGAGGTCACGACACGGGACGGAACAAAGGAGATGCGCACCATCGAGATGGGTGCGGTCATGGGGTGCGACACCTACTTTGCGGTGCACGAGTGCGAGGAGTTCGGGGGAACGTCGCACCTTGACGGCCCGCCGATGGGACGGCGCTTCATGAACGTCGACGGAACGCCCTTAAAGCAGTCAAAGCTCACGCTCCTCAAAAAGGTTCTCAAGATGAAGAAGCTCTCGAAGATCCTTGCGACAAAATACGTGGGATACGATGTCAACGGCCACCGCGGGGTGGCGCAGGGGCGGTACGAGGGACCGTGTCCGTCCCCGGAGAAGAAGCTTGCCCATATCGAAGGGGTCAATGAGAACCTGAAGGATCTCACGATGCCCTTCTCGGAGTTCTTAAAGCTCAACCACTGCGAGGACGCGGAGATGGTCTGGAAGGGACCGTTCACGTCGTTCGGCTATGGGTACTTTGACGAGATCCCGGCGGCCTACGTGCTGAAATATCTCGATGCTTTCACGGTGCGGCAGTTCCTCTCCACCGGAAAGCTCTGGACCTGGAAAAACGGCACCCAGTCGATCTGGGAGGGCGTAAACAGCCACCTGAAGCACCCGGCGGTGCTGAATTCCGAGGTCACCGGCATCACGAGAAAGGACGGAAAGGTCCAGGTCTCCATCAACGGAGGAGCCCCGGAGGAGTTCGACCGCCTCATCATCTGCACGCCGCTGGAGATGTTCCTTGACTACGGTGATCCGACCGATGAGGAGAGGGATCTTTTCTCGAAGATTGTCTCGAAGGAGTACTTCACGATGGCGGTGCGGACAAGGGACGAGGATGCGCCGGATATCTCGTACTACTACTTTGACCATATGACGAACGAGACGAGGGGACACCTCATGGTGTTCTACCACCGCTGGCCGGACTGCGGACCGCAGCCGCTTGTCACGTTCACCCTTCGAAACCACGAGGGCATGCCCGATGTGCCGACGGAAAAAGCCCAGAAGATGACCCTCGAGGACATGGCCTTCTCGGGGCTTCCGGTGGTCAAGACCGAGCGAATCGACGACTGGTACTACTTCCCGCATGTAAGTTCCAAAGACTATGCGGATGGCTGGTACGATAAGGTCGAGGCGATGCAGGGACAGAAGAACACGTATTATGCGGGGGAGATCATGTCGTTCGGCGACATGGAGGAGACCGTCGAGTACAGCAGGGACCTGGTGAGAAGGTTCTTTGGCTGATGGAAAGGAGCATGCCTTGTCGGAGCAGTTTGAAAAACCAAGGAGCATTTATCAGAACGAGAAGGAGCGGAATGCCGCGGTCGCAAAGCTCGGGCGAAAGATCACGGATGTGGTCGCCCACAAGATCACGGGGATTACGACCGATGATCCGGAGTACTGGGGGCTGAAGGAGGTCCTGACCGATGAGATGGTGGACCTTGCAAACCGCATGAAGCTTCGGAAGTTCTATACGTTTGAGGACATGATGCGTCTTGCCCCGGACATCGAGCCGAAGCACCTGCAGGAGCTTCTCGATGAGATGTCCGTCATCGGCATCCTCGAGTACGACTACGGCGACAACTTCGATCACAACGGGGAGCTGAAGGACAGGCCCCGCATCAAGAGATGGCGCGTCCCGTACTTTGTCCCGGGCTCTGCGGAGCTGTTCAACTCGTCGAAGGATCGGATTGACAAAAATCCCCCGGTTGCCTCGTTCTTTGAGCGCATGACGTTCCTTCCCCTTGCGGGGATCACCCAGATGGTGCCGCCGGGAGGAGACGGCATCGGCATGCATGTCATCCCCGTCGAGAAGGCGGTGGATTTCACGAACGAGTCGGTGGATCTCGAGCACATCTCGTACTGGCTGAAGAAGTACGAGGGGCATATCTCCGCCGGCATCTGTTCCTGCCGCTACTCGAGGACAACCCTCGGGGAGGGGTGCGGGGATGATCCCGACGACTGGTGCATCCAGGTGGGCGACATGGCGGATTACACCGTGGAGACGGGGCGTGCGCACTACATCACCCATGAGGAGGCCCTGGAGATCCTGAAGAAGGCCGAGGACAACGGATTCGTGCATCAGATCACGAACATCGACGGCGAGAACAAGATCTTCGACATCTGCAACTGCGATGTGAAGATCTGCAACGCCCTGCGGACGAGCCTTCTCTTCAACACCCCGAACCTGTCGCGCAGCGCCTACACCGCAAGGACGACGCCGGAGAAGTGCGTTGCCTGCGGCCTGTGCGTCGAGTCGTGCCCTGCCGGTGCGGTAAAGCTGGGACAAAAGCTCTGCAAAAAGGACGGTTCCGAGCAGACCTATCCGAAGGCGATTCTTCCCGATGCCATTGCGTGGGGAAAGTATGCCTGGGACGAGAGCTACCGGGATACCGCAAGGCTCCACAACACGTACCCTTCCGGATCCTCTCCCTGCAAGGCGGCCTGTCCCGCGCATGTGCCGGTGCAGGCATATCTGAAGAAGGCGAACGAAGGCAAGTACGACGAGGCCCTCGCCCTCATCAAGGAGGAGAATCCCTTCCCCGCTGTCTGCGGCAGGATCTGCAACAAGAGGTGCGAAACGGCCTGCACGAGGGGTACCATTGATCAGGCGGTGTCGATCGATGCGGTGAAGAAGTTCGTCGCGGACCGGGATCTTCATTCCGGTAATCCCTACCTTCCGCCGAAGGTCGTTCCCTCGATGCACGGAAGCTTTCCGGAGAAGATCGCGATCATCGGTGCGGGACCTGCGGGTCTTTCCTGCGCGAACTACCTTGCCCGCATGGGCTATTCCCCGGTGGTGTTCGAAAAGCACGAGATGCCTGGCGGCATGATGATGTACGGGATTCCGAGCTACAAGCTGGAGAAGGATGTGCTGCAGGCGGAGATCGACATCATCCGAAAACTTGGCGTCGAGATCCGCTGCGGCGTCGAGGTCGGGAAGGACGTGACCCTGGACGAGCTGAAGAAGGAGGGCTTTAAGGCCTTCTATCTTGCGATCGGCTGCCAGGGCGGGAGACGCCCTGGGGTGCCGAACGATACGGCACCGGAGACGGACATCGCGGTCCACTACCTGCAGGATTCCATGGCAAAGGGGAACCCCGCGATGACCGGGCGCGTCGTCGTGGTCGGCGGCGGGAATGTTGCGGTCGACTGTGCACGGAACGCGAAAAAGCGCGGCGCGGACAACGTTACCATGGTGGCCCTTGAGAGCCGGGAGACCATGCCGGCTACGGACATCGAGATCCGGGAGACGCTGGAAGATGGCGTTTCGATCGAGAACGGCTGGGGACCGAAGGAGGTGACCGTCGATGAAAACGGCCATGTGACGGGCCTTGTGTTCAAGAAGTGCCTTCGCACCATCGATCCCGACACGAAGCGTTTCTCTCCGGTCTATGAGGAGGAGACAACAAGGACCATTCCCTGTGACTTCATCGTCTTTGCGATCGGCCAGAGCATCGAGTGGGGGAACCTGCTGGACGGCAGGAACCTCACCTTCGTCCACGGCAACTACCCGCAGGCGGACGCACTGACATACCAGACCTCGGATCCCGAGATCTTCGTCGGCGGTGATCTGCTGACCGGGCCGAAGTTCGTCATCGACGCCATCGCGGAGGGTCACTATGCGGCGGAGTCCCTGCACCGCTTCGTGCAGAGGAATGCCTCGATGACCATCGGCAGAGACCGGCATGACTATGTCGAATTCGACAAGGACGACATCCTCGTCGACTCCTATGACACCGCAGGACGGCAGGAGGAACCGAAGGACCCGACGCTTGCGGATCCGTTCAGGGACCCGACAGGAGACCTCACCGAGGAGCAGGTGCACACGGAGACGAACCGGTGTCTGTCCTGCGGGCGCAGCATCGTCGATCCGAACAAGTGCATCGGCTGTGGCATCTGCACCACAAGGTGCAGGTTCGATGCGATCCACCTCTACCGCGATCACCCGGAGATGACCGACATGCGCATGGCAGAGGACAAGGTGAAGGGCCTGATCCCGTACCAGTTAAAGAGGGGGCTGAAGATCCTCGCGAATGCAAACTCCGACGAGGCAAAAAAGATGCGGCAGAAGAAAAAGGAGTACGAGGAGAAGAACAGGGAGTACAACCGCACCCACCCGCACACCGGAAACGGGCATGAGTAGAATTTTGTTCAGAATTTTTCTGTTCACAGATGCTTCTTCGTGATGTATTCTGAATGACAGACAAGGGCGTCATGGAACCGGAAACGGCTCCATGGCGCTTTTCTTATTATCAGCTGTGTCTGCTTTCTGCAGCTGTTTTCCTGTGAGAGGAGAGGAAGGAAATGGAAATTCAGATCATACCGCTGCTGTTTGTGGTCCTGTACCTGGTCGGCATGCTGATCGTCGGCTTTGTCGTCGGCAGGACGAAGATCAATAACTCCCGGGACTACCTGGTCGCCGGAAGACGGCAGGGACTGTTCATGGTGGCGTTCTCGCTGTCCGCCAACAACATCGGCGGCGGCAGCACCGTGGGCCTTGCGCAGAAGGCCTTCGGCGACTGGGGCCTGTCCGCCATCTGGTACGTGCTTGCCGCGGCGATCGCGATGATCCCGCTGGCCTTCTTTGCGCCGAAGATCCGCAAGACGATGGCGATCACGATCCCCGAGGTCGTGGGACGAAGATTCGGGAAGTTCTCGAGCAACTTCACGGCGATTTTAAGCGTCCTGTCGCTGTTCTGCCTGACCTCATCGCAGATCGCGGCGTCCGGCGGCATCATCGCGGCACTTCTTCCCTCCATCCCGCTGAACGTGTGTCTTCTCGTTGCAGGCGTTGTCATCATTCTCTACACGACCCTCGGCGGCATGATCGCGGATCAGATCTCGGATCTCGTGCAGTTCCTCGTCATCCTGATCGGCCTTGCGATCGCAACGCCGATCGTGATCCACGATGCCGGCGGCTGGCAGACGATCTCATCGATGCTGCCCGGCGAGAAGCTGAGCTTTACCGAAATCGGCTGGGCCTCGATCATCGGCTACATCTTCAACTACTTCTGCACCTTCCTTGCAGGCCCCGAGATGGTCTCCCGCTTTGAGACCGCAAAGGACGAGAAGACGGCGCGAAACGCTTCCTTCCTGTCGGCGATTCTCATGACGGCGATGGCCGTGTTCCCGACGCTCTTAGGGTTGTCCGCCTATGCGCTTCGTGATTCCCTGCCCGGTCTTGCCGAGAACGGGTCGAACGCGATGGTCACGGTGACCGGCGCCTATGCGCCCGGGATCATCACGGGCCTGGTCTCTGCGGCAGTCATCTGCGCCACGATGTCCTCTGCGGACTCGAACCTTCTGTGCATGTCGACGATGATCATCAATGACCTGTACCACGGCCTTGGCGGGAAGAAGACGCTCTCCGAGAGGCAGACCATCACCTGGACCCGTGTCTCGAACGTTGTCTGCGCCGTGGTCGCCATGGCAATCTCCATGGCAGGCGTTTCCATCGTCACGATGAATACCTTTGCCTTCGGCATCCGCTGCGCAGGACCCTTTGCGGCGTACGGCCTGGGGCTCATCGTGCCGAAGGCGACGAAGCATTCCGGACAGGTCTCGATTGTCGCGGGGACCGTTGCGTTTGTCCTCTGGCAGATCCTCTCCGGCGGTGCAACGCTTGCCTTCATGATGCCGGTTGTCTTCGGGTGCCTCGTCAGTGCCCTGACCTTCCTTGCGGTGAACCTTGTGGAGTGGCACCTCGGTGTAGAACCTGCGCCGTCCGCGTACCTCACAAAGGAACAGGAAGCGGCAGAGCTTGCGGAGGAGAAGGTGAAGATTTAAGGACACTGACGGTTTGCAGTTCTACGGAGTTGTTCAGGTTGTATTTTTGTATACAAAACAGTTGACAAACAATTCCGACGGGCTTAGGATATTCACAATTGAATCAGGAAAAGCACACGGCAGAGAAGTCGAACAAAAGCTTCTCTGCCTTTTTGTGTTTTAAAAACCTGCTTTTCCTATTTTCTGAGGAGGAAAAAAATGAAAAAGAAAGCTGTAGCTCTGGTACTGATCGGTGCACTGGCCGCGTCTCTTGCAGCCTGTGGATCGTCCTCGGGATCGTCCTCGACGAGTGCCGGCACGTCCGCGGACAGCGCGGCGGCGTCCTCGGGGGACAACACCATCCTCTTTGGCGTCTTCGAGCCCAAGACCGGTGAGAACGGCGGCGGCGGATCCCAGGAGGAGCTGGGCATCGAGTACGCGAACTCGGTGAGACCTACCGTGACCGTTGACGGCACGGAGTACACGATCCAGCTCGACTGGCAGGACAACCAGTCCGACAAGACGGTCGCCGTCACTGCAGCCCAGAAGCTGATCTCCGACGGTGTCGTCGGCGTGATCGGCGGTTACGGCTCCAGCGTGTGCATCGCGGCAGGCTCCTACTTCCAGGATGCCAAGATCCCGGCGATCGGCACCTCCTGCACGAACACGAACGTGACGCTCGGCAATGACTACTACTTCCGCACCTGCTACCTCGATCCGTTCCAGGGCGAGGTCATGGCGAACTGGGCGATCGACAACGGCTACAAGGAAGTCGCAACGATCGACAACATCGGCAACGAGTACACCTCGGGTCTCGTGAAGACCTTCACGGATTCCTTCACAAAGCTTGGCGGAACTGTCGTCGATGCCGAGACCTTCCAGACGAATGAGTCCGACTTCAAGGCCATCCTGACGAACATCAAGAACAGCGGCGTTACCGCCGTGTTCTCCCCGACCGACTACCTGTATGCGCCGCTTCTCCTGAACCAGGCTGCAGATCTCGGGCTTGATGTCCAGTGGATCGCCGGTGATACCTGGTACTCCAACGTCCTCATCAAGGATGCGGGCGACAATGCAAACGGCGTCGTCGCGGATACCTTCTACTCCGAGGGCGGCAATGCGGACTTTGACAAGGGCTTCAAGGAATGGCTGAACGCGGATCAGTCGAGACTTTCCACGAACCTCGACTCCGATGCGATCGTCGGCAACCACGCCGTCGCCTATGATGCGTACATGGTTCTGTGCGATGCGATCGAGTCGGCCAACAGCCTCGACGGCACGGCCATCCGCGATGCGATTGCCTCGATGGATGCCTCCGACGGCTTTGCCTGCGGACCGTACAAGTTCGATGAGAACGGCGATGCGATCAAGAACACGTCGTATATCTGCGACATCGAGAACGGTGCCTGGACCTACAAGAGCACCGAGACCGTGGATGAATAGAAAACAATTCGTTTTCGAATCGTGGACGAATCGCAAGCGATTCGTCCTGCATCTGTAACACGTAAATGGGGCACAGAGTGCTGTTTGGCAGTGCTCTGTGTCTTGGTTTTTGGAGAACAATCATGTCTGCGTCCTATTTTCTGCAACAGCTCCTGAACGGTCTGTCGCTGGGCGGAGCCTATGCGCTGATCGCAATCGGCTACACGATGGTGTACGGCATTCTGCGCATGATCAACTTTGCCCACGGCGACGTGTTCATGATGGCCGGCTACTTCATGATCTACTCGATGGCCGTCTTTCCGTGGTTCATCTCGCTCCCCTTCGTCATTGTCTGCACGATCGTGCTCGGCATCGCGATCGAGCGGGCGGCGTACCGGCCGCTTCGCACGGCGCCGCGCATGTCGGTGATGATCTCGGCAATCGGTGTCTCGTATCTTCTGGAGAACCTTGCAAACTACCTGTTCACCGCAATGCCCCAGAGCTATCCTCAGATCCCGGCCTTAAAGCACGTCTACACCTTCGGTGACATCTCGGTGTCCCGTGTGACTATCCTTGCGCCGGTTCTTACGGTGATTCTCACCGTGGTGCTTGTCATGGTGGTCAACCACACGAAGCTTGGCATGGCGATGCGGGCCTGCTCGAAGGATCAGGAGACCGCAAGGATCATGGGCATCAAGGTCGATTCCATCATCACGATCACCTTTGCGATCGGGTGCGGCCTTGCCGCCGTGGGATCGATCCTGTACTTTACGGACCGCAACACGGTGCAGCCCTACTCCGGGTCTCTTCCCGGACTCAAGTGCTTTGTCGCGGCGGTCATCGGCGGCATCGGCAATATCCCCGGCGCCGTCATCGGCGGCTTCATCGTCGGCATCTGCCAGATCGCGATCACCGCGGCCGGCTATTCGGTGTTCTCGGACGCCTTCACCTTTGTCCTTCTGCTGATCATTCTGCTGATCCGGCCGACGGGACTGTTCGGTGAAAAGGCAACCCAGAAGGTATAGGAGGCGGGCGATGAAAAAGAAAAAAGTAAAGACCAGAAACCTTGTTCTGACCCTGATCGTCCTGGCCCTTGTTATCGCGTACCTTGCCTTCCTGCAGGCAAACTCGATGCAGCACTCCTACGCGATCACGATCGTGGAGAGATCCTGCATCTATGCGGTGGCGGCGGTGTCGATGAACCTCATCATCGGCTTTACCGGGCAGTTTTCCCTGGGGACCGCGGGCTTCATGTGCATCGGCGCCTATGTGACCGGCATTCTCACGATCCCCGTGGACATGCGGGATCAGATCTACTACCTCTACGGCATGGCGCCCTGGCTCCATGATGTCCACCTGCCGCTTGGTGTGGCGCTGATCATTGCATTTGCCCTGTGCGCCGGGATCGCCTACCTCATCGGCTGGCCGATCCTGCGTCTCAAGAGCGATTACCTTGCGATCGCAACGCTCGGCTTTTCCGAGATCGTGCGTGCGGTATTCGGGTGGGACGGCCTGGGTCCCATCACGAACGCCTCCTACGGCGTCTCGAACATCCCGGCGTTTACAAGTATCTTTGAGTGCGTCGCAATCTGCGCGGTCTGCATTGTCATCATGGGGCTTCTGATTCACTCGAGCTACGGGCGTGCCTTCAAGGCCATAAGAGACGATGATGTGGCGGCGGAGGCCATGGGCATCAACCTGTTCCGCACGAAGGAGCTCTCCTTTGTCATCTCCAGCGCCTTTGCGGGCGTTGCGGGCGGTCTTCTTGCGGTGTTCATGCGCTCTGCCGTGACGAGCACCTTCACGGTGGCCCTCACCTACAATATCCTCCTGATGGTGGTCCTCGGCGGCATCGGTTCGGTGTCCGGGTCGATCATCGGCGCCTTCCTTGTCACCGGCTCCCAGGAATGGCTCCGGTTCCTCGACAAGGAGTACTACTGGTCGGATCTGTTCAAAAACCTTGCCGGCACGGCATTTGGCGGCATGAAGGTACCGCTTCTTCGGAACGGCTTCCGCATGGTCATCTTCAGTATCCTGCTCATGGTCGTCGTGCTCTTCTGGAATCACGGCATCACGGGCTCGAAGGAAGTGACCTGGGACCGGTTTGCGGCATTCTTTGCGGGCAGGAAGCGGAAGAAGACAGCACAGGAGGCGAAGAAATGAGTGAGAAAAAGAACGTCCTTCTTGTGGAGCATCTGACGATGCAGTTCGGCGGTGTCGTCGCCTTAAATGACCTGTCCCTGCACGTCGACGAGGGAGAGATCGTTGCTCTCATAGGTCCGAACGGCGCCGGAAAGACGACGGCCTTCAACTGCATCACCGGCGTCTATGCGCCGACCAACGGGAAGATCGATTTTCAGGGCGATACCATTGCCGAGGGTCACCCGACCGGGCGCATGAAGAAACAGTACGCGGGGGAGAACAAGGATACCTATACGAAGACCATCAGCCATACGCCGGATGAGATCACGAAGCGGGGAATCGCTCGGACCTTCCAGAACATCCGCCTCTTCGGCTCGCAGACGGTCTTCGACAACGTGCTTGTCGCAAAGCACATGCGGGCAAAGCAGAACCCGTTTACCGCAACGTTCATGCTCAACCACAGGGAAGAAAAGCGCATGCGGGACGAGACCTGGCAGCTGCTCGAGGAGCAGAACCTGCAGAATTATGCAGACTGGGAGGCCTCGGCTCTGCCGTACGGCATGCAGCGGCGCCTTGAGATCGCAAGAGCGCTGGCCACAGGCCCTTCGATGCTCTGCCTTGATGAGCCGGCAGCCGGCATGAACCCGCAGGAGACCGATGAGCTCGCATCCTTTATCGAGGAGATCAGGGACCGGTATCATCTGACCATACTCCTTATCGAGCACCACATGAATCTTGTCATGAACATCTCGGATCGGATCTACTGCATTGATTTCGGCAGACTCATCTCGAAGGGATCCCCGGATGCGGTGGCCTCGGACCCGAAGGTCATCGAGGCGTACCTCGGGGTACAGCAGGAGGACTGACGTATGCTGGAAGTTTCGAACCTTATCATCAACTACGGCGGCATTCAGGCGGTGCGCGGCATCAGCTTCGAGGTGCCGTCCGGAAAGATCTGCACCCTGGTCGGTGCGAACGGTGCCGGCAAGTCCTCGACCCTTCGCGCGATCACGGGGCTTGTGAAGGCAAAGAGCGGGAGCGTGAAGCTCGACGGCCTCGAGCTCCTTGGCAGAAAGACCGAGGAGATCGTGCGGCACAAGATCACCCTGGTCCCCGAGGGCCGGCACGTGTTCCCGGACCAGACGGTGCTCGAGAACCTGAAGATCGGCGCCTATCTTCGAAAGGACGACCTGGAGGAGAGCATTCAGCGCGTCTACGGACTGTTCCCGAGGCTGAAAGAGAGATCCTGGCAGCAGGCAGGAACCCTCTCCGGCGGCGAGCAGCAGATGCTCGCCGTGGGACGCGCCCTCATGGCAGACCCGGACGTCATCATGATGGACGAGCCGTCCCTTGGCCTTGCACCGATCGTCGTCCAGGAGATCTTCGATATTATCCGGAAGATCAACGAGCAGGGCTGCACGGTGCTTCTTGTCGAGCAGAACGCCAACATGGCTCTGCACATCGCGGACTACGCCTATGTCATGGAGAACGGAAAGATCACGATGCAGGGCACGGGTCATGAGCTTCTGGAGGATCCGAAGGTGAAGGCCGCCTACCTTGGCACCACCGGAAGATAGAAGGAGGGGAAGATGAAACCGCTGACACAGATGGACAACCGGGAGCTCTTCTCGGTCCTTGCAGGCGACGATGTGATCCAGCAGGCCTACCTGCAGAAGATCCTTCGCCTGTACCTCTCGTACTCGAAGAAGAATCACTTCGACGATGACGTGGACCTGAAGACCATCGTGAAGGAATTTTCCGAGGGAAAGTACGGAGATCTGCCGGAGGACGAATAAGGAACAGGCAGAACCGGGAAGACACACAGAACACACGGAAACAGAGTATTCCAGAGAGCATATAGATATGGAAGAAAGTGCCGGCGGGAACTCCCGAAGGGAGAAGATCCTGCCGGCCTTTTGCTGCCCGGAAAGCATATGGAATGCGTATGGATGTGAATGAAACAAATAGTATTCCTATATCTGATTCCATGGTAGACTGACTCACGGAATGGAGGCAGGTATGGAACAGGAAGAGAAGAGAAAGACAAAAGCACAGAAGGCGGCATTACCGGAGGAAACACCGAAGGCAGGGCTTTTCGAGCTCTTTCTGACCTTTGTGCGGATCGGGGCCGCGACCTTCGGCGGGGGTGTGGCGATGCTGCCGGTGATCGAGCATGAGGTGACGGAAAAGAAACACTGGGCAAGTGAGGACGAGCTCACGGATTACTACGCGATCAGCCAGTGCACCCCCGGTGCAATCGCGGTGAACACCGCGACCTTTGTGGGCTCCAAGATGCGGGGTGTGATCGGCGGGATCGTGGCAACGCTTGGCGTCATCTTTCCCTCGATGGTCATCATCTGCGTCATCGCGGCGTTCCTCAAAAACTTTGCCAGCATCCCGGCGGTGGGACATGCCTTTGCGGGGATCCGGGCCTGTGTCACGGTTCTCATCTTTCAGTCCGTGCTGAAGATCGGGAAGGGGGATCTCGTAGATCTCTTTTCCTGGATCCTGTTTCTTATCGTCATGGCGCTGTCGATCTTTACCTCGATCTCAACACCTCTTCTGGTGATCCTTGCCGGGGTGACGGGATATGTGATGATGCTGCTTCGCCGGAAGCGTGACAGAAAGGGGGCAAGGTGATGGAGACGATGCTTCTGTATGCCCGTCTGTTCTATGAATTCTGCAAGACCGGACTCTTTGCGGTCGGCGGAGGGCTTGCAACGCTCCCGTTTCTCTCGGAGATGGGGCAGGCAACCGGGTGGTTTACGACAAAGGACCTTGCGGATATGGTGGCGGTCTCCGAGTCAACGCCGGGACCCTTAGGCGTCAACATGGCTACCTATGTCGGCTACACCGTTGCCGGTGTTCCGGGGAGCATTGCGGCGACCCTGGGACTTGTGTTCCCTTCCGTTGTCATCGTCCTCATCGTTGCAGGGATTCTGCATGCTTTCAAGGACTCCCCGGTGGTGCAGGGGATCTTTAAGGGGCTTCGCCCCGCATCCCTTGCCCTCATCACGGCTGCGGGACTGTCGGTGGCAAGGATTGCGCTCCTCAACACCGATGCGTTTGCCGCGACGGGGAAGATCCTCGATCTGTTCAACTGGAAGTGCATCCTTCTTGCGGTGATCCTGTGGTTCTGCTACCGGAAGTGGAAGCTGCACCCGATTGTCTACATCGCGATCTCTGCCGTGATCGGCGTGGTGTTTCAGCTCTGAAGAGATGGTCCAAGGGACAGGAAGACCTCGACGGCTGTTTTCTCGATCAGACGAATTGACTTTTTCACTTTTGCCGCCAAGGCACAGGGCAGACTCAATATTTGATGCAAATTCAGGCCAGATCAGCATTCCGCAACAAAGCTGTCGCTTCGATCAAATATCCGTATGCCACAGGATCTACCACCTTCAGATAAGAGAATCTTCTTGGCTTTTCGATCTCTGGTGTTTTTTTCAGGTAGGCTGAGCTTTCCTTAATTCTTATGACTGTCTCAGCGTCGCACAAGATTGCTGACGCAAGATATAATACCTTGCTGGCGAACGCTCCGGCAAACTCCCCACTGAATTTCCCGCCAATGATATGATTACGGATTTTCGAAATTCCATCTCTGTAAAAAGCATAGTCGCCTTCTGGATTTCCACGACTGGCAATACAAAGGCTTCCGTTAATTGTATCTGTAAGCACGTCTTCACGGGAAATGGAAAGTCCACGATAACCGATCTCTGATTTAACGATTTTCTCGTAAGCTGTTTTTACTTCTGAAAAATCAGTCATTACATCAAACAAGGTTCCACAGTCGAACAGCTGTTTTATGATTTCCAACTCTTTGTTTATCCCGAATGGAATACCCGTTGTATGTGGCGCAAACGCAGTAAGTTTATCGCCAAGTATCCCGTTTACGGTTGGTATTCTTACCAGCAGGTCTTCCCCTTCTGTCAGGAGCATTTCGTTGCAGATAGGTTTTTCAATTGTTTCGGAATATTGCAGTTTTTCAAATAAAACGTCAAGCAGGATTGTAACATCTCTGCCGACTACGGGTGACCTGTACTTAAATTTAAAGTGCCTTTTCTCAATATCATTTTTTCCGATCCGCGTCTGTTCTTTTACATCAGTAAACGGAAATATTTCTCCAGCCCTGCGGATATAATCGTCAATATCTGTGCCGGGATCAACAATGATATCAACATCTGTGCTGAGTCGCCTCGGATGCTCCAAAAGAAGCATCAGTGCAGTTCCTCCCTTAAAGCAGAATGGCAGTTCTGCTCTCCGAATGGCTTCGAGCAGGCCGAAAGCATAGATCATTCGTTCCAACAGCGCAGGATCATTTCCGGTATCCGATTGCAGGCTGCGAATATATTCTTCTGTAAACATCTGCCTTGATAACATATCAGGAATCTCCCATATATATATTTATCTGCTCTGTTTTTCCTCTTCTTCCGGCATATCGGTTTAACCGGTGCCTGTCTATCCGGCAGCTTTCGCGTACATTCTGAAAAATATCTGGAAGTTCTGCAGGACTGAAAGTAGCAGCAATGCTCTTTTCGGCAATCATATCAACCAGAAGCTTCTCGACGGTTATTTCATGTGGAGATTCATCAGACATCGGCGATTGACTAATTAGGTCGAGAATAACGATGCAGTCCTTTGTCCAGTATCGATCAAACTCTTTCTTCGTGGGCTTGTATAATACACTTCCCGCATGATTATCCTGGAGACGATCGAAAACATAGGAACTGATATCTCTTTGCACCTGGATATAGATTGTGTTTTGGGCAATCTGATGGTTTAAAAACTCATTGAGCAGAACGCTTTCGAATATCACAAAGGGTATCTCCGGGTGTATGAGCGAGATTTCTTTTGCCACTCTCTTTGCTTCATTTGAGTAAAACGGATGGTATATGGGAAGTAATTCTGATTTTACTGTCACATAAGAATCGCGACCTGTCCGGAAAATTTTGTTTTTCTGCTGCAAATTATATAAAGTCCATCGGAAAGCACTTTTGCTTAAATCCGGTTTCTCTTTGCGCAACACATGATAAAGAACTTCCCGATTATAGGATTCTTTATCTGAGAGCTTAAGCATAGCTTGATCTGTCCACATGTCCTCACCTCTATAGCGTATCGTCATTTTTTGAAATAATTGACAATATGCTAATGATAACACAGAAGAAATCAGGAGTATAGCGTTTCGTCAATATTTACAAATATTGACAAAACGCTTATTTCCATGTGCTACTCATGTCCCGTAAACATTGAGGAACACGAACGTGTGCTTCGGGTATGGCATGGCGAGGAGGTCCGTACTGCGGGTCGTGAAAAACAGCTGGGAATAGTCTCCGAGATGGTCTACCATGACGGAAAGAACTGCCTTTTCGACATCGCTCTGAATGCGGGAGAACATCTCATCACAGTAGTACAGTCCGCCCTTTCTGCAGAGGATATCTGCCAGCACGCCGGCAACGCGAATGCCCTCCAGAGTTCCGCCGGAGAGCTGATCCCTGTCTGCGACCTGCCCCTCCTGAAGGATGACCCTGCGGTTCGGATAAGAAATCAGGTACGAATCCCTGACCTGAGGGAGGCTTGTCACGCGGACAATGGAAGGATCCAGTACCTTCAGAACGCTCTCCAGGATGTGCAGCCGCTCGTCCGAATCAAAACACACCGGGACATCACCGGAACAAACAAACGCATGGCCAAGTCCTGAAATGCTCCTGAGCGCTTCTGCAACATCCGTTGTCTCCTCTGCCTTCTGCAGGTCCAGTCGTTTCACACACGTCTCATAGCTGTCATTTGCACCGATCGTCGTAAGCTTCACGGAGAGAAGAATCCCGGAATCTGGATCTTCGCCATCCTGCAGTGGCAGGAACCTTGCGGAAAACCGGTACAGGACCGGCTCGTCGATCACAAACTCGATGGAGAACGAAGCTTTCTCCGCGGGGTCTGCGTTCATGCGGCGAAGAGGGGAGAGATCCTTTTGCTGCATCTGCTTGATGATCCCCGTCAGGATCCGTCCCAGAGTGGTTTTACCGCTGACATTCGGGCCAAGGAGGATGACAGCCTTTCGGTAACGAAAGTTATCCCGTTCCGGGAGATGTTCGTTCGGGACAGGAGAGTGCGCAATCTTCCTCGGGTAGAAGAGATTGAGATGGAAGTGCTGAAAGGCGAAGAAGTTGTGAATGCGAAGATCCATGACAACCATCGAAGTTTCCTCCCTTCCTTGTTCGCAATGAGCGAACGATCTCTCCAGTATCTGCATCTGCAGAACACTGTCTGCCGAATCTCCAACTGTCCGGAACATCTACTACAGCATAAACGATATCCTGCAGAATGAAAACAGTAAAACGGATAATTAAAACCGGAATAATAGTCAGAATCGAAATGTTTAGCTGAATTCCTGCCGCCTGCATACTATAATGTGAACAGGGCAGCTTCCGTTCGAAGTCTACTCGGATCATACAGACGGATACAGTACGGAGGAGATGCATGTCGGGGATCGAGGTTTCCGTAAAACTGGAAGTACTGAACTGGATTCTTCAGAGAATCCGCACTGAGGACGTGCCGTCTTCTGCGGTGGAGCTGCTGACTGACTGGCAAAGCGGAGAAAAGACTCCTGCTTTTGACGAGGTCGAGGAGGTCAGCAGAGAAATCCATATCCCCTTCGGGTATTTCTTTCTGGATCAGCCTCTGATGGAGCATTTCCCGCTCATGGAATACCGGACGGTGAAAGGCACAGCGGATTCGGAACCGAGCCGTGAGCTGATCGATACCGTTGATCAGATGATGGAGATCCAGGACTGGGAGACAGAGTGCCTGCAGGAAAACGGCTGTGGGGAGCTGAGTTTTGTCGGCAGCGTGGATTCCAAGGTGTCCTCTGAGAGTATTGCAGAGAGTATCCGGAAGCACCTTCATTTGAGCCCGGACTGGTTTGTATCCTGCAGGACGACAAAGGAAGCCTTTCAGCTTCTTCGGAGCAGGCTGGAGGACTGCGGCGTGCTGGTGATGACAAGTGGCATTGCCCGCAATGATCCCGGACGAGTGCTGAACATAAAGGAGTTTCGGGCATTTACGATCATGAACCGGTATGCTCCCCTGATCTTCATCAACAGCGTCGATACCGAAACGGGAAAGCTGTTTTCTCTGATGCACGAGACGGTTCATGTCTGGTTGGGTGTCAACAGCCTGTACAACGATAGAAACGGACATGCGGTCGGTGTCAGCGAGATCGATGTAAAGTGCAATGAGGTTGCGGCTGAACTTCTCGGTCCTGCGGGAAAGCCGGGATACTGGAGATCCGAAGGAGAGGATTCTTCCGGAGTGCTGACCGATCAGATGGATCACCGTTTCCTCCGGGCACTTTTGGCGAGTGTGGAAGAAGGAAAAACGTCGTATACGGATCTGCTTTGGATGACGAATACGGACCGGGGAACGTTTCGGAAATGGCTGAGCGGACAGGAGGTGGTGTGATGGACGAGCTGGTGAATATTACGGTGCGGGTGGATCCTGTCTTTAAGGCGGAAGTGGAAGAACTCTTTGAGGGACTTGGCCTGTCCATCGACGAGGCCATCCATCTCTTTCTCGAGGAGTCTCTGCTGAAAGGAAAGCTTCCCTTTGAGATGCCGGATCCACGTTTTAACAGGAAGACAAGAGAAGCGATGGCGGAAGGCATTGCGATCGCAGAAGGGCGAATTCCTGCAAAGAGTTATTCTTCTGTGCAGGAGATGATGCGAGATGTGCTGGCTGAAGAGGGCGAAGATGACGATTCCATGTCTCCAGATGAGATAAATGCAAAACTGGAGCAAGGATATGAAGATATGAAGGCGGGCAGAGTGCAGAACGCATCAGCGGCTTTTAAAAAGTTCAGAGAAGATCATGCTGAATGAAAGATTTATGAACAATAACAAAGGGACCCCGCAGCTGCAGGATCCCCTTCCATGTAAAGTCAGCGTTTTCATTCAGCTCCGAAGAACCTATCCGGTTTGTGGTTGCCGCCAAACCCATGTACGAGCTCCGCAATCGGCTGCATTCCGGCACAGTCAACTGCTTCACAGCTCACGATAGCTGGTCAACGCCGCTACCCTCTATTAGGAGTATAACACAAGCCGGCTACAGGGAATTCTCAAAATGCCGCTTGTCCTGATTGCCGGATTATTGATGTTTTCCTTGCGCCGATGCAGCAGCAAAGATCTCGTCCATTTCCGGAATTTGATATTTTGAGAGGTTGGACAGGTACTTCCCCAGAGAATTCCGGACTCCCTGATCGTCCAGCACAGCCTTCATGAAGGCGATAGTTCTCTTCTTGTACTTTCTTTCATCCAGCACACAGACTGCCGCGGAATCCGAATGGCGCCTGCAGAATTCTGCAAGGAAAGAGGCCAGCATGGAACGATTCAGATCCTCAATTGCGGAATAATTCTGGAGAACATCCAGAACCTCCAGAATCACCCTTGTCGCGTCATCGATTTTGACACCTGCCTTTTCTATGGAGACAGTTCCGATCTTCTTTTTCTCTTCCCTGACGGCATTGCTCAGGATCCGGACATTCTTTCCAACCTGCGTTGTCAGTCCGTACCGGTTGTACATCGCATATCCCACGACAACGCCTATATTGTTTTCGGTGTAATACCGAATGATCTCGTCTTCGCTCATCGGCACGGTCCCGAACCTTGTTTTCTTCGGACGATAGTAGAGGCCTTTCGTAAGCCGCACCAGAGAGCCGCTCTTTACCATACGCTCCAGAACCTTGCAGCAGGTCTTTTCCGGGATATCCGGGAATGTCCTGCAGAGGTTTGCTGTATCAATCACCGTATGGACCGGAATCGCCTCCAGGGGGGGTCTGATTTCTTCAGCTTTCGATGCCAGGAGGTGCCTCCTTTCCAATTCGTTCCTGTTCGTTCCCTGCACAGCGGTATCGCAGCAGAACTTCCTCTGCCGCGTCGAGTATTTTTCATCTTTAATCGACATCCCGGCATGCAGGATTTCCCGTGTGCCGGTTTTGTTTTGGATATATTCTCCCGCTATAGCCCGTTCCAGTCATTTTCCCCCTGCCCTGTTTTCCACTTTCTCCCTATAATTGTGCACAGCAATCAGAAAGATAAGCAGGAGGCGTTCGATGGCACAGACGAAAGATCACAGGATCAATACGGAAAGGCTCCTTTCCCTTTTTACGGAGCTGGTTTCGATTGACTCGCCCTCATTTTCCGAGCGGCAGATGGCGGACCGGATTGAGAAGGAGCTGGATGATCTGTCGATCAACTGGACAGAGGATGAGAGCGGGAAGGTAACCGGCAGTACCGCCGGCAACATTCACGGTTTTCTTCCAGGCGTCGGAGAGAGCGTTCTTTTCTGCGCCCATATGGACACGGTGCAGCCGGGGATCGGAAAGAAGGCCGTGGTGGATCCGGACGGGACCATTCACAGTGACGGCACAACGGTCCTCGGAGCAGATGATCTTGCAGCGGTCGCGGGAATCCTGGAGTGCCTGCGTGAGCTTACAGAGTCTGATACCCCGCACCGGCCGGTGGAGCTTCTCTTTACCACCGCGGAGGAAGCCTACACGGCGGGAGCAAGTGCCTTTGATCTTTCAAAGATCCGGTCCAGGGAAGCCTTCTGCTTTGATCTCTCCGATGCGATCGGGTCCTATTCCACGCAGGAGCCGACCCTGATCTCATATAAGGTACGGATCCGGGGCAAGGCTGCCCATGCGGGGTTTGAGCCGGAGAAGGGAATCTCCTCCATTCTTGCGGCGGCCAATGCGATCGCAAAGATCCGTCAGGGAAGAGTGAATGACCACTCGACGCTGAACATCGGCCTGATTCAGGGCGGGAGCGGCACGAACGTCGTCCCCGAGGAGACGGTGGTTGAGGGAGAGCTTCGAAGCGCCGTGCACGAGGAGGCACTGGAGCTTCTTGCGAACCTGACCCGTACGTTTGAGGACGAGGCAAAGGCCATCGGCGCGACTGCTGAGGTCACCCATACGGTACACCTTACCGCCTATCAGGTCGGGGCGGACGATCCGGCTCTGATCCATTACCAGAAGGTGCTGGACAGCCTTGGCATCGAAAAGCGCTCCAAAGCAACCTTTGGCGGTTCGGATGTCAACGTGTTCCGCCGCCACGGGCTGTCCGCCATCTGCGCCGGCAATGCCATGCATGCGGCACACACGACGAAGGAATACACCAATACGAAGGAACTGGAAGACGTGGCAGGGATCCTGTACGGACTTGCACACTGTTGAAGAAAGAGGGAGGTGTCGTTTATGTCAGATCACTGCAGTATCGAAACACTCTGTACCCACGGGGATCCGGACAACCGGATTCCGCACCCGTTCGGGGCAGTCACCATGCCGGTCTTTTTCTCCACAGCGTATGCCCACCCGGGGTTCCTCGAGAGCACGGGATATGACTACTCGAGAGTGTCGAATCCGACAAGGGCGGAGCTTGAGAACACGGTGACCGCGCTCGAAGAGGGCGCAGGAACCGTCGCCCTCTCATCCGGCATGGCGGCGATTACCCTGTGGATGGAGCTTCTTCCGCAGGGAAGCCACATCGTGTGCAGCGAGGACATCTACGGCGGCACCATCCGTCTCTTTGAAAACGTCGGCAAGAACCATGGCCTTTCCGTGACAGCCGTGGATACGGGAGATACGAAAGCAGTCGAGGCGGCGATTCGGGACAATACCGCGGCGCTCTTTGTCGAGACCCCGGGAAATCCCACAATGCGGGTGAGCGATCTTCGCGCCCTGAAGAAGATCTGCGAAAGGCACCACCTGATCCTTGCGGTGGACAACACGTTCCTCACGCCGTATTTCCAGAAGCCCCTGACCCTGGGTGCGGACTTTGTGATCCACAGCGGGACGAAGTTCCTCTCGGGACATAACGATGTCCTTGCAGGATTCTTGACGTCAAAGACCAGGGAGGACGCAGAGAGGGTGCAGGCACTTACCATGACCTGCGGATCCTGCCTCGGACCCCTGGACAGCTATCTTGCACTCCGGGGCCTGAAGACCCTGCCGCTTCGCATGGAGAAACAGCAGGCGAACGCACAGAAGATCGCACAGTGGCTGAAGGAGAGGCCCTATGTCGAGGCTGTCCACTACGTGGGTCTTCCGGACGATCCGGGGTATGCTCTGAACCGCTCCCAGGCAACCGGTGCCGGGAGCATGATCTCGTTCTCCGTCGATACGAAGGAGCGGGCTCTCAGGGCACTTACAAAAGTAAAGCTCATCTACTTTGCGGAGAGTCTTGGCGGTGTGGAATCGCTTCTTACCTATCCCGCAACCCAGACCCACAAGGACGTACCGCAGGAAATCCGGGAGAGACTCGGGATCACCGACAACTTCCTTCGCCTCTCGGTGGGAATCGAGGGAGCAGATGATCTCATCCGAGATCTGCAGCAGGCACTGGAGGACTGATATGACAGCACAGGAACAGAACCTCAATTTTGACACACCGGTGAGCCGCATCGGCACCGGAAGCCTCAAGTGGGACTGGGCGGTAAAGCGCGGCGCCCCGGAAGGAGCCCTCCCCCTGTGGGTTGCAGACATGGACTTCAGGACCTCGTCCTTTGTCGCGGATGCGATCAAAGAGCGGGCGGAGGAAGCGATCTTCGGTTACACCGAGGCGGACGATGCCTACTTTGAGGCGCTCTCATCCTGGTATGAACGACACCATAACTGGCGCATCGATCCGAACAGCGTCATCATTACCCCTGGCGTCGTCTTTGCCCTTGCGGCAGCGGTCCGGGCGTTCACCGAGGAAGGAGACGGCGTCCTGGTCACGGGACCGGTCTATTATCCCTTCTATGAGGTGATCAGGGACAACGGACGGAAGGTCGTAAACGTACCGCTTCTTTCCGATGAGAACGGGCAGTATCACTTTGACGAGGCGGGGATTGAGAAAGCGCTGGAAGAAAACAACGTTCCGCTCTTTCTTCTCTGCAATCCCCACAACCCGGGAGGACGGGTATGGACGAGAGAGGAGCTTGCCCGCATCGGCAGGATCTGTGCAAGGCACCATGTCCTTGTCGTCAGCGACGAGATCCACGATGATCTGGTACTGGATCCTTCGATTCAGCAGCAGGTGTTCCGAAGCTGTGATCCGTCATTTCCTGCCTTTACGATCACCTGCACCTCGGCGAGCAAGACCTTCAACCTGGCAGGGCTTCAGGTCTCGAACATCATCATCGAGAACGAACCCCTGGAGCGGCGCTTCCGGCAGGAGGTCTCCGCGATGGGATACAGTCAGCAGAATACCCTGGGACTTGTGGCAACCAGGGCGGCCTATGCGCACGGAGAAGAGTGGTATCAGGGGATGCTCTCGTATATCCGTGGCAACCTTGACTATACGGAGAGGTTCGTGAAGGACAACATCAAAGGAGTCCGGCTGATCCGGCCGGAGGGGACCTACCTTGCCTGGCTCGACTGCAGGGAGCTGCACCTTACAGCGGACGAACTCGATGACCTGTTCCTGAACAAAGCAAAGATCTTTCTCGACAGCGGACGGATCTTCGGAAAGGATGGCGAGGGCTACCAGAGAATCAACCTTGCCTGTACGAGAGCAACGCTTACGGAAGCGCTGACAAGGCTGCAGAGAGCGGTGGAAGAACTGCACTGATACACGGAAAAGGCAAAAAGGCGGTATTTTCCTCCTCTAAGAGAGCACTTTCGAGTTATCTTGTTTTTGATTCATACAATGTATCAGTGCAAGTATTGTTTCTCTCTGTGTCTCTGTAATATCTCTGAATGACTTAACCAATTCGATCTCACGATCCGACAGCATACCTTCCTCGATTTCATCTTCGCCTTTTAAGAGATATTGAACAGATACTCCGAGATAATCTGCTATTCGGTTTATATTTTTCATATAAGATCTTCCGTTCCCATACCTCCATTGGGTAAAAGAACTCGGATTTAGATTCAGGCTTTGTATCAGTTTTCTCTGAGATATCCCTTTATCCTTCATTACGCCTTCTATTCTCAGAAGCACTGCATCACTATTAGTTTGTTTCTCGTCATTTCGCATAATATATCGCCTCAGTTCTCTTCCACCGGCTCTACGGTCAGCGTAAGCTCCAGCACCTGCAGGATCTTCAGCAGGGTCGTGAGGTTCGGAGAGGATGCGCCGGACTCGATCCTTGCAACGGATGAGTGCGGAAGGCCGCACATCTGCGCGAGATCTCTCTGGGAAAGGCCAAGGCTTCGCCGGCGGTCGATCAGGGCAGCGATGATCCTGGCTCTTTCGACAGCTTCGTCCATGTCCCTGCCGATCTCGGGATTCTCTTTCCGGACATGGTCTTTGTAATCGTTCCAGGTGGTCATGGCAGTTTTCCTTCTTTCGTGGTTTCGTGACTCTCTGTTTTGCAGTGCTTTATCTTGAATTCCCGGTGTGATTGTATAACTACAGTCGCACTTCGTAAAAGTTGGTAGCCTAGAAATGCTGTAAATCCAAGAAAAATCGGCATTCAGGGCTTGTTTAAAAACGTGGTCGTGGTAAAATGTAGTCAGCATTTAATATTTTATAACTACAGTGATCCACGACAATGAAGCTCAGCTACTATATACGTAACAATATCGAATATGCCAAAATCCCTGGTAAGTCGGTCCGCAGTAATGGCTCTGTCCACAAGGAGGGCGAGGTTTATCTCGGCAGAGTGATTGACAAGGCGCACAATGTCTTCTGCAGCAGAGAACGGGGAACGTTCACCTACGATCCTGAAACACGGACCTATGGCAGTGCCAGCGAAACGTATTCTTCCGAACTGAAAGATGATGGCCGCAGAAAAGCAAAGGTACTGCTTGACTTTGGCGATGCCTTTCTGGTCGATGCACTTCTGACGAAAATGCACTATTCAGAGGTGCTGGACGCCATATCTTACAGGAACAGGGATACGTTATACGCGATGATCGAGTACTACACCCTGAATGACAAGGCAAACGATCACGCATTAACCTGGTACGAGGGCAGCTACGCAAGTATTCTCTATCCCAATGCTAACCTTACGTCTCAAAGGATATCTGACTTTCTGGCGTCAATCGGAAAGATGGAAAATCTCAGCGCGTTCTTCGATGCTCATATCGCATGGCTGAAGAAATATGCCACAGATGATCCGGCTGTCCTGATCGATTCCACCGGACTGCCGAACAGTATTCACTTTCCGCTTACGGCCATCAGCAATCACAACGGAAAGATCAGTCGTGAAGTACGGATGACAACGATTCTGCAGAGAGACAGCGGCTATCCGCTGATGTTCCGTATCAATCCTGGCAACATCGTTGACTGCTCCACACTCACAAGGTCCGTTAACGAAGCCATTGAACGCGGTCTGAAAGTCGATATGGCCATAATCGACGCGGGGTACTGCACGAAGCCAAACATTGATGAACTCTACGGTGCTCACATCGAATGGCTCACAAGACTGCCGGAAACTCACAAAGTCTGGAAGCAGATGATCCAGAAGGAGTCGGACGATCTCAGGAGCAAAGGCCATCTGGTGAAATACCTTGACCGATATGTCTACATCAAGCGTGTCCCGATCAAGGTTGGTACTGCCTCTCAGTATGAGGCCTATGCCTTTCTCGGGTATGATGTTGAACGTGCTGCCGACGAAACACGCAAGGTAACTGCCGCTGCTCAGAAGAAGAAAATGTCCGCTGAGCAGTTGAGTGAGCGGCTGGACAAGGTTGGATACTTTGTCATTGTCACTTCGCTCTGCTACACCGAAGAAGATATCCTTCCTGCGTATTACACGAAACAGCTTGTCGAACAATACTTCGATATCGACAAGGGGATCTCAAATCTCACGCCGCTTCGCATTCATCATGAGGAAGCGTTGCGGGGCCATCTGCTGCTGTCCATGATTGCTTCGACGATCAATGTATATGTACAGAAGCAGACGAAGAAACTGGCAACTGACCGTGAAGAGCTCTTCATGTCGCTTCGGAATCAGAAGTGCATCGTCTATAAGTCGAAGATCCTGACCAGCGAAGCACAGAAGAAAGCGAACGAGTTCTACAACGGTTTTGATATCACATGTCCCATCAGTATCGACCGGAGCGGGGATAAGCTGAAACCTCAGTATCACCTCCCGGAGATTGATGTGGACGAAGCGTAGTCAGGGTGTAGTTATAAAATGCACCCGGGAATTCAAGTTTATTGATAGCAAAAATGCGTCCAAAGATCAAGGCAACAGTCAGAATCCTGGCGCTGTCTTCCTACGGATCTGCACAGGCGGCAGGAATGCGATTGCGTGTTGCATTCCTGCCGCTCTTTTTGGCTATAGTTTCAGGCTGTAACCCGTCATCGGAAAGCGGGGACTGTTCGGGATCCGGGATCTGTGTATAATCAATGTATAGCAAATACATAGGAAATATAGAAATTTGAAGATTTACCTGTTTCTTCCGCCAAAGGAGCGAACCGATGGGAGAGGAAAAAGATTGGAGCGAGCAATGAAAAGAAAGAAGATCACAGCAATCCTTGCAGGCCTTGCGGCAGGAGCCCTTGCCCTGTCCCTTTCTGCCTGCGGCAGCAGTTCGGGCGCATCTTCCGATTCCACGATTGCGGCTGCGGCATCGGATACGACCTCTGCGTCCGCGGATTCCGGGACAGCCGCATCGTCGGATGGAACCACGAAGGTCATCCGTGCGGTGACCGGCGGCTCTCCGAAGCCCTACGTCTACACGGACGATGACGGGAACCTGACGGGCTTTGACATCGAGGTCCTGCAGGCAATCGTCGACAAACTGCCGGGGTACGAGCTCTCCGTCGAGCAGGCGGATTTCGAGTCCCTGTTCTCGGGACTGTCCGCCGGCACCTATGACATCGCCGTCAACAACCTGTCCTATCGCCCGGAACGGGCAGAGAACTACTACTTCTCCTATCCGTACGATGCCATCCAGTACGACTTCATCCAGAGATCCGATGACACGCCGCTGACATCCCTTGAGGATGCCTCCAAGCGCGGCTACACGATCGAGTGCGGCGCAAGCGAAAACGTGACGGCAGCGCTTGAGGACTGGAACAAGAACAACCCGGATTATCCGATCAACATCGTCTACACCGAGGCGGACTTAAGTGTTCGGTTCGAGCACATCGTGGACGGGGCGGCGGATTTTCGGATCGACGATCAGCCGATCTTCAACTCCTACCTGCAGGACTACGGCTTTGACCTGCAGGGGACACCTCTTTCCGACGAGGAGGTCGCAAAGATCTCGGACTCCCTGGAAGCCTACTTCCTGTTCCCGAAGACCGAGGACGGAGCGGCGCTCCGGGACAAGATCGATGAGGCACTGGTTGAGGTCAGGGACGATGGAACGTTGAAGGAGCTCTCCGAGAAGTACTTCAACGCCGATCAGGTCCCCGATGATTCCGAGTATGAAAAGACAGTGAACTAGCGGCTGAAGCAGATTGGAGGTGATCGTTCATGGCCAGAATCTTTGCTCCCGAGGAGATCCTGAAGGATATCCCGCTGATGCTCGCCTATCTTCCGGTGACGCTGGAGATTGCGCTCTTTGCGATGGTCCTTGCGGTGGTGCTGGGGCTCCTCCTTGCACTGATCCGGATCCGGAAGGTGCCGGTGCTCCGGCAGATCGCGGCGGTCTATATCTCCGCCCTTCGCGGAACGCCGATCATCGTGCAGCTCTATATCGCGTACTTTGGCATCCCGATGATCGTCAAGTACTTTACGATTCAGTCCGGCGGAACGTATGTGGCGGATACCGGAAGCGGCATCGTCTATGCGATCATCGCCCTGGGACTCAATGAATCCGCCTACCTTGCAGAGACCTTCCGCTCGGCGCTTCTCTCCGTGGATCAGGGACAGATCGAGGCGGCATCCTCGATCGGCATGACCTATCCGCAGGCACTGCGGCGTATCATTCTCCCCGAGATGATCACCGTCGCTCTGCCAAACCTTGGCAATTCTCTGATCGGACTTATCAAGGGTACATCCCTTGCCTTTGCCTGCGCGGTCGTCGAGATGACGGCGGAGGGCAAGATCATCGGCGGAAGGAGCTACCGCTACTTTGAGGTCTACATCTCCCTTGCGATCATCTACTGGGCGATCACGATCCTCATCGAGCAGATCATCCGCCTCATCGAGAAGAGACTTGCGATTCCGGAGTCCCCGAAGATCGCAGCCGGGGCGGATGCAAAGACAAAGCAGCCGTCAGAGAGCAGCCCTGTCGGAAAGGTGGCGCTATGATCGAAGTCAGACACCTGTCAAAACGGTTTCAGAACAACGTGGTTCTGGACGATGTGAGCTTTTCCCTGAAGGAGGGCGAGGTCACAAGTCTCATCGGCCCCTCCGGCACCGGCAAGTCAACGCTCCTTAGGTGCCTTGATCAGCTGGAAATCCCGGAGAACGGGAGCATAACGCTGAACGGGGAGAAGTACGAGCTTGGAAAACATAGCCGCAGATCCACCCTCGCCCTTCGCCGGCAGACGGGCATGGTGTTCCAGCGCTTCAACCTCTTCGAGCGAAAGACCGCCCTCGAAAACGTGATGGAGGGACTGGTTACGGTCCGTCGCCTGTCCAGGGCGGATGCACAGGAGATCGCCCTGAAGGAACTCGACAAGGTGGGGATGCTCCCCTGGAGGGATCACTACCCGCGGCACCTCTCCGGCGGCCAGCAGCAGAGAGTTGCCATCGCAAGAGCCCTCGCGATGAAGCCCCAGCTCCTGCTCCTTGATGAGCCGACGAGCGCCCTCGACCCGGAACTTGTCGGTGAGGTGCTCGATACCATCCGGAACGTTGCTGACGAGGGACTGACGATGCTTCTGGTCTCCCACGAGATGAGCTTCGTGCAGAAGGTTTCCAAGCAGGTGATTTTTCTGGACGGGGGCCACATCGTGGAGAGCGGAACACCCGGAGAGGTGTTCGGACGCCCGAAGAATGACAGGACGAGGGATTTCCTGAACCGCATCAGCCGTCTCGAGCAGCCGGAGTATATCATCTGAAAACAGCATATCCCTGGCATAGCATTGTTTGTCTGCCCGGAGCAGCGAAAGATCAGACCGCTGCCCCGGGCTTTCTGTCGTTTTCGACAGGGACGGCAGTAAATGGGGATCTTCAAAACGGGTTTTGGGACTTCTGTCGTCCGAATACTGGAAAGGTAAGCGCTTAACTGGTAAACTATTCCTAATTGTGTACATCGTTTGAACAGGAAGTGTAAACCATGGCAGACCCTGCATTTGATCTCAAAACATATGTCCAGACGCACGCGGACGAGGCGGTGGCGCGGGGATGGATCGTGATCTATGTCATCCCGGTCCTCCGGACCATGACGGGAAAGGTGACGGCACTGGAGTGCTTTGTGCGCTGGGCGGATCCGGCCCACGGGATGCTGATGCCGGGTCAGTTCCTCCCGGCTCTCGAGGAGGCGGGGGACGCCTACAAGATCGATCTTTGCTGCATCCAGAACGCCTGCAGGATTCTGCAGAAGCGGCGCGATGCGGGACGGGAGAAGATAAGGCTCATCCTGAACCTTTCGCCAACCGATGCGAACTCGAAGATCTTCCTTCCGAAGGCACTGGACCTTCTGCACTCCTATGACTGCGATCCCGCGGACCTTGTCCTGGAGGTCGGCGGGGCGGCAAGGACACAGGCAGAGCGGCGCAAAACCCTGCAATTTCTCACTGCCCTGCATGATGCCGGCTTTTCCGTCGGGATCGATGCGCAGAAGAAGGCGGGGCAGGGGCAGGAGCTCACCTCGCTTCCCCTGGACCATGTGAAGATCGACCTTCGCCACAGCAAGAAGATCGATGAGGAGTCAAGGCGTGAGGTCCTGTCCCTCTTCAGGGAAAACCGGGCCGCGGGGCAGAAGACCCTTGCGGTCGGCGTGCAGAGCAGCGAGTGGATTGACTACCTGAAGAGCATCGGGTGCGAGCGGGTGGAAGGGTATGCGATCCTCACCCCGATGGAGTACCCGGAGTGCGAGCGCATGTGCGATCTCATGGGGCTTGCCGCAGAGGACGGGACCCTCACGGAGTGCCTCGACCTTGCCGAAAAGAAGACGGACCTTGCAGGCGCCCGGGCGATCTGCCTTCTGTACTGCGATCAGGAGACGGGGAAGGTCTCCCTTCTTGCCGCAAACGGGGCGTTTCAGGAGCTGATGAAGTCCGCCGGCGTCACGGGCCCGGAGGATGCCGCAAAGCGCCTCAACGGGAGCGGCGCCGATGTGCTGGGGCTTCTTCGAAAGCACAGCTCATCCCTTCTCGAGGGGAATGCGGAGCATCTGGAGTTCTACGAGGGACGCACCAGGATCGCCGCGGATTTCTTCCTCCAGGCAAAGAGCGGGGACGTCGAGATCCTGGCAAGCCACGTCTGGATCGTCCCCGAGAAGACGGACGAGCCGAAGGATATCCTCGTGGATTACCTTCGGGCGACCACGGGGCGCTTTTCCATCCTGAACTTCTCCCGTGATGCCGTGCAGACGGTGTACTATAACCGGGAGCTTGACCGGCTGGAGATCACGGGGACCGGCGTCGAGGCCTACTTTGCGGACCGCATGAAGGACATTGACCCCGGAGACCTTGCGGCGTATCGAAAGTTCACGGACCGGGGAAGTCTTCTCGAGAGACTGACCGCAGCAAAGCGCACGCACCTCATGCAGGTGTTTCGAACCCGGGATGCCGCGACGGGCTCCTTCGACTATGTGCCGATGCTGCACTTCCTCTCCCTTGGAAAGAAGGGCGGGGATGACTGCTGCTATTACTGCATCTATCCTGCCGCTGCAGAGCTGCAGGAAGCCCTGGGAGCGGTGCCGTCCGAAGATGCGGGGAAAGAGGTTAAGGGAAAGAGAACCTCTGTTTCCGCCCTTCCTTCCGGAGGAGAGATTCAGGGGGACCGGCAGCTCGTAAAGAGCCTTGTTGCCCTTGCGGAGAACGAGGAGAGAACGGGAGAGGCCTATGTCCTTGTGACACTTGAGGTCCCCGGGATAACGAAGTCCTACGGGATGGCAGGGGATGCGGGACGAAACCGGATGCTGATCCCTGCCGCAGAAACGGTTGCAAGGCAAGCCGCAAAGCTCTCCGACCGGGCGGTGACCGGGGTATTCGGGGAGAAGATCGCGGTGGTATCTCCGGATGTTCCGAAGGGGAACCTTGATGCGTTTCTTACGGCCGTCGGCTCCGCCTTCGGGCGGGAGGAGGCGGTGAGCGCGAGCCTTTTCTGCTCGTTTTCCGACTCCTTCGATACCATGTGCGCGGCACTTGCCGGGAAGGAGTCCCCGGTGCCGGAGAGCGGCGACGGGTTTGACTTCAATGCCTTCGATCAGCTCTCCCTCGGCGTCATCGCCGTGGGGAAGGACCGCAGGATCGTGTTCTGGAACCGCATGGCGCAGACGATCTCCGGTTACACCGAGCAGGCGATGCTCGGGCGCCCCTGCACGGAGCTGGGGAACCTCATCACGCTTCCCGGCGGGGCGGCGATCTGCGGTCAGATGTGTCCCTTTGAGAAGGTACAGGCACAGGGCCTGCCGGACGTCCTGCACGGCCGCATGAGAAGCCGCGACGGGTACCAGCTGCAGGTCTCGTTCACCTCGATGGTGATCAATGACGAGGAGGGAGCGCCATCCCTGCAGGTGACGTTCTTCCGTCAGGAGACGCAGACGCAGCCGACAGGGGTCGCGTATCAGTCCGCCCTGACTCCCGGAAACCGGGACGTTCTGACCGGGACGGCAAACAGGACGTATCTCATGTCGTACCTCACAAATGCGAGGGAGACCTTCCGGCGGGACAACACGCCGTTTGCCCTGCTGTATGTTAGGCTGAACGGGCAGGTTTCCGACGAGAGCCTCCGGAATGTCGGACAGGCACTTCTGTCCTGCACGAGAGAGGGCGATGTCTGCGGACGGTATGACGAGAATGCCTTCCTTGTCATCCTGAAGACGAAGGCGGATACGGACTATGAGAAGACGGGACAGCGCTTTGCGCGCTGTATCGAGGGAACCGGAGTGACCGGCTACATCGGGATCTCCGGGGCGCAGCCGGGAGACGGGCCGACAACCCTCACGGACCGCGTGATCGGGTATGCAAAACTTGCAAAGGGGGCAGACTTCCCGGTGGTGACCGATGAGAATGCCGCGGGGGCGGCACTGGCACTTGCGGGGAGACTGACGGACGGCTGATGGCAGCATCTTTGGGAAAAGGGGATGAAATCTTTGGAATCAGGGGAGAGCACGTGCCGGGTAGCACTGCTTTTTGACGGGTGGAGACGGCTGATAACGGCCGCATGGACCGACGGAATCCGGGAGGAATGCGAAAAGATCCAAAAGAAGACGGGAACTTCTGTGGATCTTGTCCAGTATCAGTGCTGGGGGAATGCGAGTCTTAACCGCGCCTTCAATCAGGGAGAATACGCGGTCTTTGATCTGCCGGATCTGTCCTCGTTTGACGGGATCATCGTGGACGTGACGAACATCGTGGACGAGAAGGTCCGGGACGAGGTGATTGACAGGATCCGGAAATCGGGCGTTCCTGCGGTGTCCCTCTGCTTTGACGTTCCGGGGCTTCTCTATGCCGGCGTCGACGGCAGGAGTGCGGAGAGGACGATCCTGGAGCACCTGTACACGGTGCACGGGTGCAGGAGCTTCTTCTTTGCGGGAGGACCGAAGGACAACTACGAAAACCTGGAGCGCTTCAGGGCCTTTGAGGAGTGCATGGAGAAGCATCAGGTGCCGGAAGACAAGCAGGGATTCTGCTTTGGCACCTATGAGGCGGAGAGCGGAACGGATGCGGTGCAGAAGATCCTTGCATCCGAAAGCCCTTTGCCCGATGCGATTGTCTGCGCAAACGACAACATCGCGGTCGGCGTGATCCTGGAGGCACAAAAGCACGGGATCCGGGTGCCGGAAGACGTAAAGGTCACGGGCTTTGACTGCCTCGACAAGGCGATGTACTTTGATCCGCAGATCACAAGCGCAGAGCTCTCAAGAGAAAAGATCGGCTCCCTTGCGATGCGGGTGCTCTACCGGAAGATGCAGAAAGAGGCGGTCGAAAAGTACAGCTACGTGGATTCCGTCTGCCACTTTGCGGAGTCCTGCGGCTGCCCGAATACGGGGACGGTCTCGTACCGCTCGTATCTGAAGGACACGATCCTCTACGGGATCAAAAGCGGAAAGGCGGATGACAAACAGGCGCTGTTTGAGTCAGGGCTCATGGAGTGCCAGACCTTTGAGGAGCTGCGGGACTGCGTCCTCACAAAGCTCTCCGACCTTGGGTGTGACGGCGCCTTCCTTGTCCTCGACGAGAGGCTGACCGAAAAGGGAGGCAGCAAGGAGCTGCCGGACGTCTTTGAGCATGCGCATTTGAGAGTCCTTGGAGGATTTGAGAAGGAGGCCGGGCAGGAGACAAAGGACCGGGCCGTGAATTCCGGATTTCTTGCCGGGGCTTCGGAAGAGGAGCTTCTGGAGTACCTGAGAGGGAAGGCGGGAACCGGGTATCTGATTTTCGTCACACCGCTTCACCTGAAAGAGCAGGTGGCAGGATACCTGCTCACCATCAACCCCCGCTTCCTCCTGGAATATGAGTACATCTACCGGATCCACGAGCACGTGCTGAACACCCTGCAGGAGATCCGGGATCATCAGCGGATCGTCGAGAGCATGCACAAGATGAAGGCCCTCTACGAGAGAGACCGTCTGACCGGGGTGTACCAGAGAGCAGCCCTGAAGGACCGGATCGAGCCTGCCTTCTCTCAGATGCTTGCGGACGGATCAAAGGTCGGCGTGTGCTTTGCGGACGCGGATCTTTTCAAGGAGATGAACGACACCAGGGGCCATGAGTTCGGGGACCGGGTGCTGAGACGGATCGCGCACGTGATGGACGAGAACCTTCCGGGGACGGGCTATGTCTGCCGCTACGGCGGAGACGAGTTCCTTGCGATCCTAGAGGTGACGGACGGGAAGAGCCTTGCCGCGTACAGGGACCGGGTCGAGAACGAGCTCCTGTCGGATGTGACAGGGGAGGAAGCCGGGGATCCGGTGCCGGTCCGGATCTCCATGGGCATGGTCCTTGCGCCGAATCCGGAGATCGGGACGAGGCTTGATGACTTCATCAATGCGGCGGACCGGCAGATGTACACGGTCAAGGCACACCACCACACGAGAGGATAGACAGGCATGGCGGGGACAACCGCAAAACAGCAGAACAGAGTGATTGCCGTTCTGTTCTTCGGATCCTCGAACATCGGAAAGTCGGTGACGGGGGAGAGACTTGCAAAGAGACTCTCCTGGGATTACGAGGACATCGACGACAGGCTCCGGACGGATTACCACATAAGACCTGCGGCGTTTATCAAGAACTACAGCAGACCGCAGCGGGATGAGATCCGGACGAAGCTTGTGCGGGACCGTATCGAACAGGCGAGAAAGGAACAGAAACCCGTCGTCATCGCTGCCCCTCCCATCACGTACATGCACGGGATGGACGAAATCCTGAAAGCAGACGATGTCTTTGCAGCGGATCTCATCGACCGGGAGGAGAACATCTTTGACCGGCTCGTCTTTACCGATGATGAGGATAGGCTCCTTCCGGACGCGGACGAATACAAGATGAAGCACAGAACCTACTACATGCATGAGATCCGGGAGGATCAGAAGTTCTTCCATGAGATCTACGAGGAGGTCATGCCGACCCTGGATATGGACGGCAGGAACCCGGAGCAGGTGGTGGACTACTTCCTGGAACTTTTCGGGGAGCAGATCGGAGTGGAAGATACCGGGAAGCAATAGACATCGGGATACCGGAACAGAAGAACAGAAGATAGGGAAAATCAGATAATAGAAGACAAAGAAAGCAGGCAGTGCGGGACGAAGAAGAGTTCTGCACTGCCTGTTCGGTTACGGACGTATGTTGTTTGAGATGCTCTGTGATCAGTTCAGCTTCAGATCGTTTTCCCTGATCCAGCCGGCTTTGCGGAAGGCCTCGCCGAGGATCCAGGTGATGATCGCGGGGAGGACAAAGCAGATGAGGAGCATTGCGATCCAGTCCATGGGGGTGATGGCGGCCTTCGTTCCTGCCGCGATGTCGTTCACCCAGCCGGTGTAGACACCGATGGGGCCGACAAAGCCGCAGGTGCCCATGCCGGAGGAGACGGCGGTGCCGTCCATGCGCATCTTGAAGAGGCAGGTGGCAAGGGGCCCGGTGATGGCGCTCGTGATGATCGGAGGAAGCCAGATCCTCGGGTTCTTCACAATGTTGCCCATCTGGAGCATCGAGGTGCCGATGCCCTGGGAGACGAGGCCGCCCCAGCGGTTTTCCTTAAAGGACATGACCGCAAAGCCGACCATCTGGGCACAGCAGCCGGCAACGGCGGCGCCGCCGGCAAGACCGGTAAGACCCAAAGCTGCGCAGATCGCGGCGGACGAGATCGGAAGCGTCAGGGCGATGCCGACAAGGACCGATACGACGATGCCCATGAGGAACGGCTGGAGCTCGGTTGCCCACATGATGACGTTGCCCAGGGACGATGCTGCCGCACCGAGAGCCGGGGCGATGAGGGCGGAGAGCCCGACGCCGATGAAGATCGTAACGAGAGGCGTGACGAGGATATCTACCTTCGTCTCCTTGCTCACCGCCTTGCCGAACTCGGCTGCAACGATGGCGATGATGAGGACTGCGAGCGGGCCGCCGGCGCCGCCGAGTGCATTGGCTGCAAAGCCAACGGTGACGAGGGAGAACAGGACAAGGGGCGGTGCCTGAAGGGCATAGCCGATGGCGACGGCCATCGCGGGGCCGGACATCTGGCTGGCATAGGAGCCGATGTCAGTGAGAGCCGATAGATTCAGCTGTGTCCCGAGGGTGTTCAGGATGGTTCCGATCAGGAGCGATGCGAACAGGCCCTGTGCCATGGCACCGAGGGCGTCAATGAGGTAGCGCTTCACCGAAATCTCGATGTTCTTGCGCCTGAGGAATGCTTTGAATGCTGTCATGTCTGTCTTTCTTCTTTCTGTCGCTGATTTTGCCGGAGTAAAGAGTCCCGGCAGGACAGGAGGAAGATTTTCCTTCCCGGTGTCCGGAGGTTATTATAGAGGCGAGGCGTTTTTCTGTCGTCGGACAGTTTACACAAAGAATTACAGGTGACAAGACAGTAAAAGGACAAAGCGATGATATCCATAATCGTACCGGTGTACCGGGTGGAGAACTATATCGCACAGACCATAGACACGGTGGTGCAGCAGACGTATCCCGACTGGGAGCTGATCCTTGTGGATGACAAGAGCCCGGACGGATCGGTGGAAGCGGCGGAAAAGAAGATCGCAACGCTTCCGGATCCGGTGGCAGACAAGATCCGGATCATCAAAAAGCCCGTCAATGAGGGCGCGGCAAAGGCAAGAAATACCGGACTGGACGCAGCCAGGGGACGGTATATCGCCTTCCTTGATGCGGACGATCTCTGGGACAAAAGAAAGCTCGAGCGTACCCTCTCCTATATGGAAGAGACAGGTGCAGGCTTTGTCTTTACCGCCTATCACTTCGGCGATGAGAATGCCCGTCCGACGGGGAAGGTGACAAGGGTGCCAAAGACCCTGACCTTCAAACAGGCACTGACAAGGACCGTCATCTTTACGAGCACCGTGCTTCTGGATACGGCAAAGATCGACAAGTCCCTCATGCGCATGCCGGACATCGGCTCCGAGGATACCGCGACCTGGTGGCAGATCTTAAAGAGCGGTGTTACGGCGTACGGGCTGAACGTGCCGCTTGTCATCTACCGGAGGCCGAAGCAGAGTCTTTCGAGTAACAAGCTGACGGCGATTAAAAGAATCTACGGACTGTACCGGAACGTGGCTGGCCTGTCTGCCCCTTCTGCGGTGGTTCACATGGCAGGCTGGGCATGGAGGGCGACGATGCGGCGTGTCAGAGAGGACAACGGGACGGATACGGAGTGACCGATACAGACGATCCCAGCAGAAAACTGAACAGATATACCATCATGGCGGAGAGATCCTTTGCGGATCCCTCCGTTTTTTCAGTGCGATGGGACAGGATCCGGCTGCAGAACCGGAGGAGCCGGACCATGTGGCAGGCCATTGAAAGCAGCGCCACTCTTCTTTGAGCGAAGGAAACCGATTATCATGAATTTGTCCATCGTGACAGGTACGTAAAGAACAGGAAGATCAGGCAGAAAAGGCTTTGGGACCGGAAGAGACAGGTGAGAATACGGTGACGGCTGCAGCCGCAGAGAGCGAAGAAAATGGCGGGGAGAAGACGGGAAGGGAAAAGTTCCGGACAATCCTTGGCCGCATGCTTGCCGTGGCAGGCACCATCGCTCTGATCCTTGTTCTCCGGTACGACATGCACTGGCAGTCCTGTTCTGAGGAACCTGCTGTTTTTCATTTCCGGAACGCATAAGAAGGGGGAACTTCGTCATGGTCAAAACTGGGAAAATCAAAACATTGCTGACAGCCGGCATTCTGATGGCAGGGATGCTTGCAGCACTGCCGGTGAGTGCCGCAAACCTGAATTTCGGCAGCTCCAATACACCGACGAGCATTGTCCGCGTCGACAGCGGCAAGCCCAGATGGATCTCCGATACCGGCGGTGTGCCGCAGGACTGGGACAGGCTGCTGACGGGCTGTGATATTTACGAGGTCATTCACGAAAACTGTGAGTACTATGACTATCAGAACGACGGGCAGTTCCTCCCTTCCGAAGATGTCGGGACAACGACGTATCAGGTGAAAAAAGGTCTTGTCCGCAAGTCGGTCAACACGGATGTCGAAGGCTTCGGAACCATTACAAGTACCTATACGTACAATCGAAAGAACTGCCTTCTGAAGTGCCATACGCACCGGCAGGTGGAAGAGGACACATCCTACGATACCATTTTCCGCTACAACAAGGACTATACGCTGCGCAGCATAACGACCGATCACATGTATCCGGCATGCACCGAGAACTATACGATCCATTACAATGCTCAGGGGCAGATCGATTCCACGGTCGGAACGGTGACCGGTGCTGCGATTGGTCTCCTCTTAGAGAGTCTTTTTTTCTTGTTGAAGCAAAATAGATCTCATCAGTTCCATTGTGCTGTCCTGAATTTCATCCGGCAGCTGTCGAAACACT
>OMXP01000032.1 GCA_900315055.1 uncultured Lachnospiraceae bacterium | reverse complement strand
GCGATGGACACCCTTGCCTTCGGCTATATCCTTCCCACTACCGGGTGGATTCTGGACTTACACCAGTTAGAAACGTGCGCCGCCGAGCGCACCAGCAAAAGAAGCTGACGCCCTGCTGCGGGTGTCAGCTTCTTTATCGTTCATATGTCCTACTCAGAGATCAGGCGCTTGCCTTTTCCTCTTCCTGCGTTGTCACGTTCGCTGCTTCTTCTGCCTGTTCCTTTGCCATCTGCTTCTGGGCGCCGGCAAGCAGGAGCTTGATACGGTTCAGCTGATTGACCTCAGATGCACCGGGATCGTAGTCGATCGCGGCGATGTTTGCCTGCGGATAGATGGAACGGACCTTCTTGACCACACCCTTGCCAACCACATGGTTCGGAAGGCACCCGAACGGCTGGATGCAGATGATGTTCGGAACGTCCTCCTTGATGAGCTCTACCATCTCACCGGTCAGGAACCAGCCCTCACCGGTCTCATTGCCGATGTCGACGATGGGCTTTGCGTAGTCCACGATCGTATAGATGCTCTTGTCCGGCTCGAAGCGGCGGCTCTTCTCATACGAGCGGTTGATCGGCTTCAGGAAGTTTTCGATGAAGTGAATCCCGGCGGTGCAGGCGATGCTCGCCTTTTTGCTCGTGCCAAGGTACTTTGCCTTGTATACCTGATTATAGAAGCAGTACAGGAAGAATCCCATCATGCTCGGACAGACTGCCTCGGCGCCCTCACGCTCGAGGGTCTCGACGAGGTGGTTGTTCGCCGCATAGGAATACTTGACCAGAATCTCGCCGACGATGCCGACTTTTGGCTTGACCACATCTTCCCGGATCGGAAATGTGTCGAAGTCATGGATGATCTCGAGGCACATCTTCTGGACTCTGCGGAGCGGCACGCCGCTTGTGTGTGTCAGGAAATCGGTGCACTTCCGGTTCCACTTCTGAAGGAGCTCATTGGCAGAACCTTCCACCTTTTCATACGGACGCACCCGGTACAGGCACTTCATCAGCACATCACCGAACACAATGGCAAAGGCGAGGCGGACGATGAGCTTCATCGAAATCTTGAAGCCCGGATTCGACTCAAGTCCAGAGAGGTTTGCCGAAATGACCGGGATCTGCTCCATGCCGGCCTTCTTCAGGGCTCGGCGGATAAAGCCGATGTAGTTCGATGCACGGCAGCCGCCGCCCGTCTGGGACATGATGATCGCGGTGTGGTTCAGGTCATACTTTCCGGATTCCAGCGCCTCCATGATCTGTCCTACGACGAACAGGGACGGATAGCAGGCGTCGTTGTTCACGTACTTGAGGCCGTAGTCCACGGCCTTGCGGTTGTCGTTCTTTAAGACAACCAGGTTGTAGCCGCAGGAGTGGCAGGCCGGCTCGATGAGGTCGAAGTGGATCGGTGACATCTGCGGGCAGAGGATCGTGTATTTCTCTTTCTGCATCTCTTCCGTGTAGGGAACCTTCGGCAGATCGGTCGGACGGATTGTGCGCTTTGCCTTCTTCTTGTCGCGGATACGCATGGCGGCAAGAAGCGAGCGCACACGGATCCTCGCGGAACCCAGGCTGTTCACCTCATCGATCTTCAGGCAGGTGTAGATCTTGTCGGAGCCGGAGAGGATCTCATTGACCTGATCCGTCGTCACGGCATCGACACCGCAGCCAAACGAGTTCAGCTGAATCAGCTCCAGATCATCTCTGGTGCGCACGAAGTCCGCTGCGGAATACAGGCGGGTGTGGTACATCCACTGATCGAGCACGCGAAGCGGACGTTCGAGCTGACCCATCTGGCAGATGGAGTCCTCGGAGAGCACTGCCACCCCGTAGGACGTGATCATCTCCGGGATGCCGTGGTTGATCTCCGGATCCACGTGATAGGGACGGCCTGCAAGGACAATGCCCCGCATGTCGTGATCCTCGATGTAATGCAGAACACGCTCGCCCTCTGCCTGAGTATCCTTCCGGTACTGGTCCTGCTCGTCCCAGGCAAGCTTTGCGGCTTCCTTCACTTCGTCCTCCGGAAGATCGGAAAATTCGCGAAGCAGAGCTTCGGTTACGGTCTCCAGGTTCGTGAAAGCCATGAACGGATGGCGGAACTTCACCTTGCCGTTCACGATGTCCTCGACGTTGTTCTTGATGTTCTCCGGATAGGAGGTCACCACCGGACAGTTGTAATGGTTGTCCGAATCCTTGAACTCCTGTCTCTCATAGAAAATGCAGGGGTAGAAGATGAAGTCGGCGTTTGCATGGTCGATCAGCCACTGCACATGGCCGTGGGTGATCTTTGCGGGATAGCACTCGGACTCCGAGGGGATCGACTCGATACCCAGCTCGTACGTCTTGTGCGTGGAGGGCGGGGAGAGGATCACGCGATAGCCAAGCTTTGTGAAGAACGTATACCAGAACGGATAGTTCTCGTAGATGTTCAGCGCACGCGGGATGCCCACCGTTCCGCGGACCGCCTGGTCCTTCGAGAGCGGCTTATAGGAGAACAGGCGCTTGAGCTTCCAGGCATACATGTTCGGGACGTCGGAATCCGTGCGCTCCAGGCCAAGGCCTCTCTCGCAACGGTTTCCGGAGATGAACTGACGGCCGTCGTTGAAGTGATTGACCGTAAGGCGGCAGTTATTGGCGCACTTGCCGCAGTTGCGGATGGACGTCTGGAAGGAGAAGTTCTCGATTTCCTCAAAGGAGAGCATCTGCGTGGGCTGCGTCTCGTCATAGCGCTCCCGTGCGATCAGGGCTGCACCGAAGGCGCCCATGATGCCCGCAATATCGGGGCGGATGACCTCACCCTCGGAGATTTTCTCAAGGGCACGCAGTACCGCATCGTTGTAGAACGTACCGCCCTGAACGACGATGTTTTTGCCAAGCTCTGCTGCTGAAGAGACCTTCATGACCTTAAACAGCGCGTTCTTGATGACAGAGTAGGCAAGGCCGGCGGAGATGTCGGAGACCTCCGCACCCTCCTTCTGTGCCTGCTTGACGCGTGAGTTCATGAAGACCGTGCAGCGGGTGCCGAGGTCGATCGGATGCTCGGCAAAGAGAGCTGCCTTGGCAAAATCCTGAACGGAATACCCGAGGGACTTCGCGAAGGTCTCGATGAACGAGCCGCAGCCCGAGGAGCAGGCCTCGTTCAGGGTGACGGAATCGACCGCACCGTTCTTGATGCGGATGCATTTCATGTCCTGTCCGCCGATATCGAGAATGCAGTCAACATTCGGATCAAAATAGGAAGCGCCGTAATAATGGGCGATGGTCTCGACCTCGCCCCAGTCGAGCTTGAAAGCACTCTTCAGGAGTGCCTCGCCGTAGCCGGTGGAGCAGCTGCCTGCGATGTGCACGTCGTCCGGGATGATGCGGGAGAGCTCCGTGATGGAGCGCATGGCCGTCCGGATCGGAGAGCCGTTGTTATTGGAATAGAAGGAATACAGAAGCTGCCCGTCCGTTCCGACAAGAGCAAGCTTTGTCGTCGTGGAGCCGGCGTCGATGCCGAGGAAGGCATTGCCGTGATAGCTCTTGAGATCTCCCTTATTCACATGATACTGGCCGTGGCGGGCGCAGAACGCGTCGTAGTCTTCCTGATCTTTGAAAAGCGGCTCCATGCGGGCCACCTCAAAGTCCATGACGAGCTTGTGGGAGAGTTTCTGCTGCAGGTCCTCAAGGTCAAAGCAGACCTCTTCCTTTGCATTGAGCGCCGATCCCATCGCAGGGAACAGGTGGGAGTTCTCGACCTCCACAACGTGCTCATCGTCGAGCTTTAAGGTGCGGATGAAGGCAGCCTTCAGCTCAGTCAAGAAGTGCAGAGGACCTCCGAGGAAGCAGACGTGGCCGCGGATGGGCTTGCCGCAGGCAAGACCGGAGATCGTCTGGATGACGACTGCCTGGAAGATGGAAGCTGCAAGGTCCTCCTTGGTGGCGCCCTCGTTGATCAGGGGCTGGATGTCGCTCTTTGCGAACACGCCGCAGCGGGCTGCGATCGTATAGATGGACTGGTAGTTCTTTGCGTACTCGTTGAGTCCCTTTGCATCGGTCTGCAGAAGAGAGGCCATCTGATCGATGAAGGAGCCCGTGCCGCCGGCACAGGTTCCGTTCATGCGTTCCTCGACGTTGCCGTTTTCAAAGTAGATGATCTTCGCGTCCTCGCCGCCGAGCTCAATGACGACATCCGTCTTCGGAGCGATGGCTTCAACCGCGGACGCCTCGGCAACGACCTCCTGCTCGAAGGGAACACCGAGGTGATTGGCGAGGTTGAGTCCGCCGGAACCGGTGATCACGGGGTGGACTTTGATGTTTCCGAATTTGTCGTGAATCTCCACGAGGAGCGCATAGAGCGTCTCGCGAATCTCCGCGTGATGACGGCGGTAGTCGCCGAAGAGAAGATGATGCGTGGGATCGAGAAGAGCTACCTTGACAGTTGTCGATCCGACATCGATTCCTAATGTATAATCCCTGGAAAGCATGTGTTTCAATACTCCGTAACTGCCGCATTTTACCTGCGGCCGTGAATTTTTGCCAAATACGCAAGGATTTTAAATCGCGCACGATTCAATGTCAACGAAGCCACATGCAACAAAACAGGGGAACTGTCCCGGATTCCGGGGAAAGTAAAGGAAATTTATCGAAGTTTTAGAAATGGCGAAGCATCGCTCCTGTATAATTCACAGAAAACCTTTTATGAAAGCCGGAGCCCTGCCCAGGGACTTTACTTGATTCACGCGGCCTTTGCCGGTATGATTTTAACGTTAAAACAGAAGGAGGCTATTATATGAAAGTCTCGAGAGAGCATCCGTTCGGCGGACTTGCGATCCGCAACCTCTCCATGTATATCGTCGTGATCTATGCGCTGGGATATGTGCTCAATGCGCTCTTTCCCGCTCTGACGCCGTATCTGACCCTGAATCCGTACCTCATCGTCCGGGGGCAGGTCTGGCGGCTGGTCACGTGGATTCTGATCACGTCCGGCAGCGGACTGTCGCTGATGGACATCCTGTTTCTGATGATTGCGCTGTGGTTCTATTACTCCATCGGCACCTCACTGGAGCGCAGCTGGGGGCAGGAGCGCTATACGAGCTATATCCTGTCGGGCCTCATCTTCACGGTGATCTCGTCCTTTGTGATCATGGGGATCTCGTATCTGGTCTATCACAGCTATTTTGCCGCGTCTGCGGAAACGGCTGCGGCGTATTTTGCTCAGATTTCGGGGAATTTCACCACCGTGTACATCACGACGACGATCTTCCTTGCCTTTGCGGCGACCTTCCCGGATGCGATGGTGCTGCTGTTTTTCTTCATCCCGATCAAGGTGAAGTGGCTCGGCGTGCTGGACGGCGTGTTCCTGACTTATGAGTTCATTGTCTACGCGGTCCGCGGCAACTGGCCGCACTGCATCGTCATTGTGGCGTCCCTCCTGAACTTTGTGATCTTCTATGTTCAGAGCCGCAACCTCTACCGCTTCCGGCCTTCCGAGATGAAGCGGCGCCGGGACTGGAAGAAGCAGAACGATCCCCGCTTCGGGGCAAAGGACGTGAAGTTCAGGGAGGCAAACCCGAAGGCAAAGGGCAGCGCGGACCGCGTGCAGAAGATGCGGCCGACCAATTACGTGCACAAGTGCGCGATCTGCGGCAGGACCGAGGTGGATCACCCGGAACTCGAGTTCCGTTACTGCTCCAAGTGCGAGGGAAGCTACGAGTTCTGCCAGGATCATCTCTTCAATCACATTCACGCCGCGAACGGCAAGCCGCCGATGGCACAGGCGTTCCAGAACATGGTGAATGACAATCCAAAGGACGGTGGAAATGAGTAATACATCCGATCTCAATCAGCAGAAGGCCTTCCTTGCAGCCCTTCAGGCACTGGTCAAGGCGGCCATCCGCAACCACAACGTGGTGACCTCAAAGCAGCTCGAAAAAGCTTTTGAGGGCATGAATCTCGACGATTCGAGAAAGCAGATGATCGCGGATTATCTTGCGCAGAACAACATCGGGATCGATGATCCGGCGCCCGATGCCGACAACCTGACCGACGAGGAGAAGGACTACCTTGCAGCCTATACGGAGAGCGTAAATGCTCTGGAGCAGCCCTCGGATGGCGAGCTCGAGGCGATCAAGATCAATGCGATGGCCGGGGACAAGGACGCGCAGGAAGCCCTGATCACCTGCATGCTCCCCAAGGTCATCGACATCGCCAAGCTCTATGAGGGGCAGGGCGTCTACATGGAGGACCTCATCGGTGCCGGAAATGAGGCACTGGTGCGGGGTGTCCGCGTGCTTGCACCCCTCGAAGGACCGGAAGAGGTGGAGGGTCGCCTCGGCGAGCTCATCATGAATGCGATGGAGGACCTTGTCGCGGAAAATCTCGACGAAAAGGCAATCGGCGCCGATGCGGTGCAGAAGGTAAACCACGTCCGGGAAAAGGCGGATGATCTCGCCGGGATGGTGGGACACAAGGTTACCGTGGACGAGCTTGCCGCCGAGGGCGAGGTCACAAAGGACGAGATCATGGAAGCCATTCGCCTTACGGCCAACAAGATCGATTCCATCGACTACAAGGACGACTGATCTATGGCAGAGAATGATTTCAAATATGTCCTCGATGATCTGTACAGCGTACGGCTCGGGGTGAAATACACCTACGAGGAGGTCATCGAGAATCCGGATATCAGCACGAAGTTCCGCAACATCTGCCGGCAGGTATTTGAGAAGGAAGTGGACGGGAATACGACGCTCGAGAGCCATCTCTACTATCTGAGCCCGGACAGCGAAAGTGCAAAGTATTACCAGCACCTTCGTACCAAGGTGACCGCGGAGGTACTGGATCCAAAACACCGCTCGGAAGACGGAACACCGCTCTACCGGGAGATGACGCTTCCCGTGAAGGAACTTGCCGGTATCACGCCTCAGGTCAAGAAGCAGATGGGCATGATTCTGCATGAGGTCTGCATCTCCAAGATGGGTCTTGCCACCACGGTGATCTGAGACGGAACGGACGGGAGAAATCCGATTGCTGAATTATATTTCTTGCACTTAACAGCACAATCCTGTATTATGATAGCAGTGGCACTGTGCTGAAGGTCCACCGCTCATCGTTCGTTTCTATATGCCCGTCTTTTGGGTGGTCTCATCAGAGAGTTAACCGCCCGTTTTTCCAGGAGGAGAATATTGCATGGCAGCAGTTACCAATAAGGATGAAAAGCAGAAAGCGCTCGATGCTGCGATTTCGCAGATCGAGAAGCAGTACGGCAAGGGTGCCGTCATGAAACTGGGGGATCCCTCCAACCGCATGGATGTGGAGTCCACTCCGACAGGATCCCTGTCCCTTGATATTGCCCTTGGCATCGGCGGTGTGCCGAAGGGAAGAATCATTGAGGTGTACGGACCGGAATCCTCCGGTAAGACAACTCTGACCCTTCACATGATTGCGGAGAGCCAGCGCCGCGGCGGCATTGCCGGCTTCATTGATGCCGAGCATGCCCTGGATCCGGTCTATGCAAAGAACATCGGCGTGGACATCGACAACCTCTACATCTCTCAGCCGGATTCCGGCGAGCAGGCACTGGAGATTGCGGAGACCATGGTCCGTTCCGGTGCGATTGACATCGTGGTCATCGACTCCGTCGCAGCTCTCGTGCCGAAGGCCGAGATCGACGGCGATATGGGCGATTCCCATGTGGGCCTGCAGGCCCGCCTGATGAGCCAGGCCCTGAGAAAGCTAACCGCCGTCATCAGTAAGTCCAACTGCACGGTGGTCTTCATCAACCAGCTGCGTGAGAAGGTCGGTGTCATGTTTGGCAACCCCGAGACGACGACCGGCGGCCGCGCGCTGAAGTTCTATTCCTCGGTGCGTCTTGACGTTCGCCGCATTGAGTCCATCAAGCAGAACGGCGAAGTCATCGGAAACCACACCAGAGTCAAGGTGGTCAAGAACAAGGTCGCGCCGCCGTTCAAGGAAGCGGAGTTCGACATCATGTTCGGCAAGGGCATCTCCTACAGCGGCGATGTTCTGGATCTTGCGGCCAATGCGGACATCGTGAACAAATCCGGTGCCTGGTACAACTACAACGGCGAGAAGATCGGGCAGGGACGCGAGAACACGAAGAAGTATCTCGAAGATCACCCGGACGTCCTCTACGAAGTGGACCGGAAGGTGAGAGAGCATTACGGACTGGATCCGGACGGCGCAAGAAAGCCTGCGGCGATGCCGCAGCAGGACGAGGAAGCAGGTCCTGAAGAGCCTGAGACAGAAGAGTAAACAAGAGGAACAAAGATGACAGTAACTGCACTGCAGCGTCTGTCGAAGACGAAGACCAGGGTGACGATTGATGAGACCGACACCCTGGTTTTGTCGCCTTCCGACGTCGCTCGCTACGATCTACAGGAGGGAGAGGAGATCCCGGAGGATACCTGGAACGAACTCTGGAAAGAGCTGCGCTCGCGGGCACTTCGAAAGAGCGGCATGCTCCTTCAGGACATGGACTACTCCGTGAAGGGCCTCTCCGACAAACTGAAAAAGGCAGGCTTCCCGCAGCAGATCATCGATGGAGTCGTGGAGGACCTCATCGATGCCGGGTATCTGGATGACAGGCGCTTTGCGGCTGCGTATCTTCGCTCCCACATCGAATCGAGAAGCCTTCTTCGTGTCAAAATGGATCTTCGCGCGAAGGGAATCAGCGATGAGATCCTGGAAGAGACCCTGAATTCCCTTGAGGAAGAGGAGGAGAATGCGGCATCAAAAGAAGAGAAGCAGATCCTGCGGCTCCTTGAAAAGAAGCATTACGATCCCGATCTTCCGTATGAGGAGAGGCAGAAGATTCTGGCCTCTATTTCAAGAAAAGGATACATGCCGGATGCCGTTTACGGCGCCGTGGAACGCCTGAAAAACGGTGCGAAGGAGGACTGAGAGGGGGATAGTCAGATCCTTACACGAATTTTAATTCCGGTTGACACTCCCTTTCGAAATGCATAGAATAAAGTTTGTTGTGATATGTTAATCAGAGTGGCAGAATGATCTTTTTTCTTCGTGCAAGGAGTCGTCTGGAAGGTCAGTCAACCGCCCTTTTGTATCGCATACAGCAGCATGGGGGAGACCGAGTGGTGATCGGTCTGTCCTTTTCAAAACTTAATAAGGAGGTACTCCTGTATCATGATGACAGCAATCGTAGCGCTGATTGCGGTGGTTGTTGCCCTTGTGATAGCGATCCCGGTCACGATGAAGGTCACAAACCAGAAGCGTGACGCGCTCGACAAGTCGAAACTCGACAATGCCGAGCAGAAGGCGAAGTCCATCATCGAGGATGCGAAGCAGGAAGCGGAGAACAAGAAGCGCGAAGCCCTTGTCGCGGCCCAGGAAGAGAATCTGAAGGCCAGAGATGATCTCGAAAAGGAGATCCGGGACAGACGGGCTGACGCACAGCGCAATGAACGCCGCATCCAGCAGAAAGAGGAAGCTCTTGATCGCAAGTCCGATGGACTGGAGCGCAGGGAACAGTCGCTTGCCGCAAGGGAAGAAACACTTCGCAAGAAGCAGGAAGAGGTTGCAAGTCTCGAGGAGAAGCAGACACAGGAACTGGAACGAATTTCAGGTTTAACCTCCGACCAGGCAAAAGAATACCTTTTAAAGTCTGTTGAGGATGAGGTAAGACATGACTCGGCACTCAGGATCAAGGAGATTGAGTCCGAGGCAAAGGAGACAGCTGACAAGAAGGCAAAGGAGATCGTGGTCAACGCCATTCAGCGCTGCGCCGCAGATCACGTTGCCGAGGCCACGATCACCGTGGTTCAGCTGCCGAATGATGAGATGAAGGGACGCATCATCGGGCGCGAGGGACGCAATATCCGCACGCTCGAGACGATGACCGGTGTGGAGCTGATCATTGACGATACACCGGAAGCCGTTGTCATCTCCGGTTTTGATCCGATCCGCCGTGAGGTGGCAAGGATCGCGCTGGAGAAGCTGATCGTCGACGGCCGGATTCACCCGGCAAGGATTGAGGAAGCAGTCGAAAAGGCAAAGAAGGAAGTCGAGGCCAACATCAAGGAGGAAGGCGAGGCAGCTACCCTTGAGGTCGGCGTCCACGGTCTCCATCCGGAACTGATCAGACTGCTCGGAAAGCTCAAGTACCGTACCAGCTATGGTCAGAATGCGCTGAAGCATTCCATCGAAGTGGCACAGCTGTCCGGACTGATCGCCGGAGAGCTCGGACTCGATGTCCGCATGGCAAAGCGCGCAGGCCTTCTGCATGATATCGGCAAGGCCGTTGACCATGAGATGGAGGGATCCCATGTACAGCTCGGCGCAGAACTTGCACGCAAGTACAAGGAAGCTCCGATCGTCATCAATGCCATCGAATCCCATCACGGAGATGTGGAACCGACCAACCTGATCTCCTGCATCGTGCAGGCGGCCGATACGATCTCCGCAGCAAGACCGGGTGCCAGAAGAGAGACACTCGAAACCTATACCACAAGACTCAAACAGCTTGAAGAAATCACCAACAGCTTTAAAGGTGTCAGTAATTCTTATGCGATCCAGGCCGGCAGAGAAGTTCGTGTCATGGTAGTTCCGGAAAAGATCAGCGATACCGACATGGTATTGCTTGCCCACGATATTACCAAGAAGATTGAAGACGAGATGGAATATCCGGGTCAGATCAAGGTGAATGTCATTCGTGAATCGAGAGTGACGGATTACGCCAAGTAATCGTCAGCCTGTCCGAAACAATGCGGTGGGGCAGCAAAGCCTTTGGCTTTGCTGCCCTGCTTTTATATTCCGGGAAAGCAAAAAGAAGGAGGTCCCCCCATGATCGAAATGAAAGGACTCATCGAAGATGAGGCTGCCTGGTATCTGCAGGAACTTTCGGAGAGCGGTCTGTCAAAGAACACGGTGATGAGCTACCGCGCAGACCTCAATCATCTGCTTTTGTTCTGCAGGACCTTTCACCTGTACCGGGTGGAGGAACTCGACAGCAGGACTCTGTCCCAGTTCTTTACCTGGATGCAAAAGGACGGCAGGTCGAATGCCACGATCCGGCGGCTGTTTTCCGGACTCATGGGATTCTTTCGGGCAGAGCGGCGCGCGGGAAAGATCGGAACAAATCCGATGCAGGATCTCTCGCTTGAGGAGGTCCTGCAGAACCAGCAGATTGAGGTGGACCGGAAGGCAGAGCCGGAAAAGCAGACCATCACTGCAGAACAGGTAACAAGGCTCCTTGCAGCCCAGGACGGGGAGAGACTGATCCTGAAAAGAAACAGGGCGCTCCTCATGCTGCTTGTGTATACGGGAGTCCGGACGAGCGAGCTCATTGAGCTGAAGGTAAAGGATGTTGATCTCATCAGCGGGAATCTCTGTGCCGGAAGCGGGGAGAAAAGACGGGAGATTCCCCTTGGCTTCAATACGCTGCGTGCTGTGAGGATTTACCTCGATGACCTTCAGAGGATCCGGCATCTGCCAAAGGAGATGGCACAGGAATCTCTTCTTTTCCCCGGAAGAACCGGAAAAGCCCTCACAAGGCAGGGACTCTGGAAGATCGTGCATGAGTGCGTTGAGGAGGCGGGACTTCCCGATACGATCACGCCGGAGAGCCTTCGGAAAAGTCTCATGGAGCATCTTCTGGAAGAGGGAGCCCCAAAGGAGCATGTGGCAGAACTCATGGGAACTGCTCCGGGACGAAAGGAGAAAGATCATAGACAGGACACGTCAGAAGCAACGTCTTATTTTGCCGGCGCCTGAACAAGTTTTGGATGTATGATTGCACAATGCCCGTGTTGCTAGTATAATCAATATGTTCATTGTGAACCGTTTTTTTTGCTTAATAATCGGTGGTTTTGCATAAAACGCCGGTTATCAGGGATAAAAACCTTTCGAGGGGTGACATTTCATGAAAAACATTCTTTTCGTAGCATCCGAGGGCGTTCCGTTTATCAAGACCGGCGGACTTGCCGATGTCGTGGGTTCTCTGCCAAAGGAGATCGACAAGGAATACTATGACGTGCGGGTCTTCATGCCGAAGTACTCCTGCATGCGGCAGGAGATGAAGGACAAGATGGAGTACGTCACCAGCTTCTACATGGACTTCGACTGGAAGAGCATGTACGTCGGCATCATGAAGGCAGAGGTTGACGGCATTGTCTACTACTTCCTCGACAATGAGGACATGTTCAATACCTGGAAGCCGTACACCGATGATGCGCTTTTTGAGATCCGCCGCTTTGCCTTCTTCAGCAAGGCTGTCCTCTCTGCACTGCCGAACATCGACTACCGCCCGGATCTGATCCACTGTCACGACTGGCAGACGGGACTGATCCCGGTCTACTTAAAGGAGCGGTTCCAGGACAACCCCTTCTATCGCGGAATCAAGTGTGTCATGACCATTCACAACCTGCGGTTCCAGGGCAAGTGGAACGTGCAGGATGTCGAGAATATCACGGGACTTTCCGGCTATTACTTCACGCCGGACAAGCTGGAAGCCTATAAGGATGCCAACCTCTTAAAGGGAGGCATTGTGTATGCCGATGCGATCACCACGGTTTCGCCCACCTATGCGGAGGAGATCAAGACCCCGTACTACGGCGAGGGACTCGACGGAATCCTGCGCGCAAGAGCGCATGACCTGCGCGGCATTCTCAACGGCATTGACTACGATGTGTTCAATCCGGAGACGGATCAGAGAATCCCGTACCGGTTCAATGCCCAGAACTTCCGCAAGGAGAAAGTCAAGAACAAGCTCGAGCTGCAGAAGGAGCTGGGGCTTCGCGAGGACGAGAAGGTGTTCATGATCGGCATCGTCTCGAGACTGACCGATCAGAAGGGCTTCGACCTTATCGCCTATGTGATGGAGGAGATGCTCTCGCAGGATGCGATCCAGGTCGTGGTGCTTGGCACCGGCGAGGACCGCTACGAAAACATGTTCCGGTATTTCGACGAGAAGTACTCCGACAAGCTGGCGGCAAACATCTACTACTCGGAGGATCTCTCCCACAAGATCTATGCCGCATCGGATGCTTTCCTGATGCCTTCGCTCTTTGAGCCCTGCGGACTGTCTCAGCTGATCGCTCTGCGCTACGGCTCCGTTCCGATCGTCCGCGAGACGGGCGGCCTCAAGGACACCGTGGAGCCCTACAACGAGTATGAGGGCACCGGCACCGGATTCTCGTTCTCGAACTACAATGCGCATGAGATGATGCACACGGTCCGGTACGCGGAGTCGATCTTCTACGACAAGAAGCGAGACTGGAACAAGATCGTTGACCGCGGCATGGCAAAGGACTTCTCCTGGAAGAAGTCGGCAGGTCAGTATCAGGTCATGTACGACTGGCTGATCGGCTGATGCAGGGCATGGACAGAAAACCGCAAATCATGTAAGATGCAAGGTACGTCGATTTTCGGCGTACCTTTTCTTTTGGAAGAAAGCGACTGTTTCATGCAGCAGAATAAAAGTAAAACCAGTTCCGTGCTGGTGCAGGCGGGAGTCCTCGCTGCAGCCAGCATCATCGTGAGAATCATCGGGCTTCTCTATCGCTCCCCGCTCACCGCAATCATCGGAGATGAGGGCAACGGCTACTACGGCAGTGCCTACAACATCTACACCATCGTGCTGATGATCTCCTCCTACTCCGTGCCGTCGGCAATCTCCAAGCTGATGTCCCAGAAGCTTGCCCTCGGGGAGTACAAGAACGCCCAGCAGATTTTTCACAGCGCTCTGTTCTACGGGCTTCTCGTCGGAGCGGCGGCAAGTGCCCTGCTCTTTTTCGGAGCCTCGATTCTGGTTCCCACCGTGGCGGTCCCGGTACTGCAGGTCTTTGCGCCGACCGTGTTCCTGTTCGGACTTCTCGGTGCCCTGCGAGGATACTTCCAGGCGCACGGTTCCATGGTGCAGACATCCGTTTCCCAGATCCTTGAGCAGCTGGCCAATGCCGCGGTCAGTATCGGCGCGGCGGCCTTCCTCATGCACCTTGTGGCAGACAAGGATACCACGACCCGCGCCCAGTACGGCGCCATGGGATCCGCTCTCGGCACCGGATCCGGCGTCCTGATCGCGCTGTTATTCATGTGTTTCTGCTATTATCGCCATCATCAGGCGATCAAAGAGCGGTGCGAGGCTGACACCGTCAGTCAGAAAGAACGCTTTGGCGCGGTCTTTAAGGAAACCATCCTTGTCATCACACCGTTCATGCTCTCGGGGGTCATCCTGAACCTCACGACATCCCTGAACCAGACGATCTACTACCGCATCATGATCAACCTTCGCGGTGTCGGAGAGACGGCAGCGACAACAGATTACGGCATCTTTTCGAACAAGGCCGTTGTCATCTCCAACATCCCGATCTCGATCGCAACTGCCATGGCCTCCGCGATCATTCCCTCGATCTCTGCGGCCTACGCGAGAGGCAGCCTTGAGGAGACGCGCCACCGCGCCTACAACGCGGTCCGCATCACCGCAATGATTGCCATCCCGGCGACCGTGGGACTGTGCCTGTTATCCCGCCCGATCACCTGGATGCTCTATCCGCAGATGGAATCTCTTGATGAGGCGTCCGGCCTTCTCTCGGTGGTTGCCATCACCGTGCTGTTCTACTCGGTGGCGACGATCACGAATGCCGTGCTGCAGTCGATCGGAAAGATCAACATGCCCCTCGTCTCCGCGGGCATTGCGCTTATCGTGCAGACCGTGGTGCTGTGCATCCTTCTTGTCACAACAAACCTGGGCGTCTATGCGCTCGCCATTGTCTCGGTGATCTACTCCGTGATGATCTTTGCCTGCAATGAGATCTTCCTTTTCCACTACCTGAAGATCAGGCGGGACGCGGCAAGAACCTACGGCAGGCCCTTCCTGTGCGCCCTGGTGATGGGAGCTGCCGGCGTGATCGTCTATGAGCTTCTGTTCCATCTCCTTGGTCTTGTGATCGGAAGAGCCTACTTTGTAAATCTCATCGCAGGCCTTCTTGCTCTTCTTGTCTGCGTTGTCCTGTACTTCTTCCTGCTTGCAAAGAGCGGGACGATGACAAGGAATGATGTGAGGAGCGTCCCGAAGGGAGAAAAAATCTGCCGTCTCATGGAGCGCTTCCACTGGTTTCCGGCCAGGAAGGCTGCGTAAATCGTAAACATGAATGGAAAACGAGACCGTCAGGGAAAGGAGTGGTTTTCCCGGCGGTCTCGTTTTGCTGTCTGATTCAGTCCTTTACCTCACGGATCCCCGTGATGCTGGCCAGCACGTTGATGGAGAAGTTGCTGTGGTAGATCACGAACCCCGGACGTGCGCCGGAGGGCTTCTTTACGCCGCGCCGCTCGAGGTAGTCCACTTCAATCCGGCCTCCCGGGTTATTCCTGGCCCCGCTCGAATAATAGGCGGCAAGCCGCGCCGCATCCTCAAAGTCCGCATCCGGGATGTCCTCAAACGCCTTTCCGGCAGTCCTGAGGATTACATGGGATCCAGGCATGTCGTTTGCGTGAAACCAGATGTCGGAGGGAGAGGAGAAGTGGAAGGTCAGGTCGTCGTTCTGCGTGTTGTTCTTTCCGACGAAGAGATCAAAACCGTTTGTCGAGACAAAGTGCAGGGGTTTTGAAGGTGCCGTCTTTCCGGAGGTACGCCGGTCATTCTTATCCTGCTTTTTGTGCACGAACCCCACATCCTGCATCTCAGAGCGGATCTGCTTCAGGTCCCCTTCCGTCGTTGCCAGATCCAGTGCGTGGCGGATGCCCTCGAGCTCATCGATTTCTGCCTTTACATCGGCCGTGATTTTCGAGAGCTCCTCCTCGGTGCGCTTCATCTTCGTGTAGCGGTCGAAGTAGTGCTTTGCGTTCTGCTGCGCCGTTTTTGTCGGATCCAGGGGAACGGTCAGTTTCTCACCGGTGTAGTAGTTGTCGAGCACGGCGCTCTTTGCGCCGGAGGGAATGCCGTATCCGTAGGCGTTTAACAGCTCCCCGTAGATCCGGTACTGTTCGCGTTTTTTCGTATCCTTCAGCTGCTTTTGCTGCAGGTCATACTTGTGAATGTCACGCTCCAGGATCGTGCTCACGATATGGCGAAGGTCCTGGGATTTCTGCCGGATTCTTGTCACGATGTTCTTCTGCGCATAGAAATCGCGAACGAGACGGCTCATGGAGTCGTAGTCCTTTTTGGGAAGGTCGCGGTACATCGTCATCGGAAGGGCGGAGAACTCCACGGGTTCTCCCTGCGCAATGACATCGGCACTGCCGAGGTGATAGTAGATCGCAGGGGAGAAGGCTCCGTTCTTTACGTCAGAGAGCATCGAGGAGAAGACTTCAAAAAAGGCAGAGCGCTCCTTTTCATCAAGCTCTGCGCAGGAGCGGTCCTGCCCGAGGTGCGTCCTGTGGACGCACTCCTGGGAGATGACATTCGAGAAGCCGGTGTAGGTGGAGACCAGAAACTTTGCCGGTGTGGTGCCACAGCCTTTCAGTGCGCTGTCAAAGGCCTCTTTGGTTTCCTCAAAGGGATTTCTCTTGTTCTGCGTTTCCGGAACGAAATAGGGGCGGCCGGGAAGAACCTCCCGCACGGAGGAGACCAGGGATGAAATGCGCCTTATGGAGTCGGTGATCACCTCGTTCTCATCGAGGAGAATGAGATTTGAGTGCTTCCCCATAAGCTCCAGCACGAGGGTATGATGACACAGATCTCCCATCTCGTTCAGGTGCTCGATCTGAAACCTTATGATGCGCTCGAGCCCGGGCTGCTCCACGGCGGTCACCTTTCCATTCTGGAGATATTTGCGGAGCAGCATGCAGAAGGTCGGCGCACTGGCGGGCGCGGTGCGGTTCTCATCGGTGAGATAGGCAAGGGGAAGCGTCGGGTCCGCGCAGAGGCAGAGGCGTACGGTTCCACCGCCCTTTTCCATCATCGGCTTGAAGGTGATGAGAAGCTCGTCCTGCTCGGGCTGTATGATGCGGTAGATGCGGGCTCCGACAAGGAGATCCCGGAATTCCTTCGTCAGTGCCGCTGTGGTAAATCCATCGAATGCCATAAGAAAAAATCCTTTCAAATCCGGCCTCTTTCGGCCGTTGCCTCGTATTATAAGTCTTCCCGCCGCCCTCGACCAGTGCAGGGCAAAGTGTTAGAATTGGGACAGATTTGAGTAACCGATGCGCAGATGGAGCGAAATACTATGGCAAAGAGCATGACGGGCTTTGGCCGTGCGGAAGTGATGGCAGACGGCAGAAAGTTCACAGTGGAAATGAAATCGGTCAACAACCGGTACCTGGAGATTGCGCTCCGGATGCCGAAGGCCTTCAACCCTCTTGAGGCGAAAATCCGGCAGGAGCTGAAGAACTACATGGAGCGCGGCAAGGTTGATGTCTTCATCGGCCTTGAGGAGAGCGACAGGAGCGACGAGAAGGTCGTCTACAACAGGGCGCTTGCAGGGGAATACATGGAAGCCTTAAAGCAGATCTCCGAAGAGTTCAATCTTCCGCTTTCGATCAGTGCGGCACAGCTTGCAAACTATCCGGATGTTCTGACCATGCAGGACGTCGAGGAGGACTGTGATCTCTGGACGCCCCTCAAAGAGGCAATCGATGAGGCGGCAGAGCAGTTTGCAGCGGCAAGAAGCCGCGAGGGCGAGTTCCTGAAAAATGATCTTCTCGCAAAGCTCTTCAACATGTCCCTGGAGGTCGAGACACTGAAGAAGAGGGCTCCGGAGATTGTCGCGCAGTACCAGGAGAGCCTGACCGCAAAGGTAAAGGAGATGCTCGGCGATGCCTCGATCGATGAGAACCGCATTCTTCAGGAAGTCGCGGTCTACTCCGATCACGTGTGCATCGACGAGGAGATGGTCCGGCTCGAGAGCCACATCCAGGCGGTACAGCTCGAGCTGAACAAGAGCGGCAGCATCGGCAGAAAGCTTGACTTCCTCGCACAGGAGCTGAACCGGGAGGCCAACACGATCCTCTCGAAGACGGTGGATGTGGAGTCGAGCAATATCGCGATCAACCTGAAGACCGAAATCGAGAAGATCCGCGAGCAGATCCAGAACCTGGAGTAAGTCATGGAGCTGATACATATCGGATTTGGAAACATCGTCAATGCGGACAGGATCGTCGCCATCGTGCGCCCGGATGCGGCACCGATCAAGCGCCTGTCGGCGAAGGCAAAGGAAGAGGGACGCTGCATCGACGCGACCCAGGGGAGAAAGACCAAGGCCGTGCTGTTCATGGAGGACGGCGCCGTCGTGCTCTCCGCCCTGCTTCCTGAGACGATCCGGGGAAGAGTCGGAGGAGAGGACGAATAAAGGCATGGAACAGACAAAAGGAAGCCTGACGGTCGTATCCGGATTTTCCGGTGCGGGCAAGGGCACCATCATGAAGGCACTTCTGAAAAAATATGAAAGCTACTGCCTGTCGGTGTCGTGCACGACGAGAAAGCCGCGCCCCCACGAGGTGGACGGAAAGGATTATTTCTTCATCTCACAGGACGAGTTTGACGCGAGGATCGAGAGAGGAGAATTCCTCGAGTATGCAAGGTATGTCGATCACTCCTACGGCACGCCTCTGCCCTGGGTGGAGGAGAAGGTAAAGGAGGGAAGAGATGTCCTGCTCGAGATCGAGGCACAGGGGGCCGCGATCGTAAAGAAGAAGCGCCCGGATACGATCATGCTCTTTGTCGTCACGCCGGATGCAAAAACGCTGGTGCAGCGTCTTACCGGCAGAGGAACGGAGACGAAGGAGGTCATCGCAGAGCGCCTCGAGCAGGCAACCCGTGAGATCGACCGGATTTCCTCCTACGACATGCTGATCGTAAATGATGACCTCGATGCGGCGGTGGAGCGCGTCCACAACGCCATTCAGACCCTGAAGTATTCCCCGATCCGGCAGGCGGATTTTCTCTCGGATTTCAGGAAGGATCTGATTGGGGAGCGGGAAAAGCTCTGAGAATGTCCATGGCGGGACGGTTTCCCGACTTGAAAATCGGAGGCTTGTTCTGTATGATTTATAAGTTACGTAAAATTCAACCAGTATCGCTTTTTTCATGGAGAGGTTTTAAGAGATGATCCATCCTTCATATGTTGATCTGATGAACATTGTCAACAAGGACGTTGAGGAGGGCGAAGCGCCCGTCATCAACAGCCGTTATTCCATCGTCATGGCAACCGCAAAGCGCGCCCGTCAGCTGATCGACGGCGATGATCCGCTCATCGACGATGCAGACGGAAAGAAGCCGCTCTCGATCGCCGTCGAGGAGCTCGAGCATGAGAAGATCAAGATTCTGCCCCGCGATGAGCAGGAGATTGAGAAGTCCGAGGAAGCAGATCTCGACAAGGCCATGGCTCTTGAAAACGAGCTTGAGACCGAGGGAGAGCCGGATTCCGATGCGGACGATGAGAGCGATGAGACGCCGGAAGAGGCTGCAGAGTCCGGAGAGGGCGAGGATGTCGATTATGAGAAGGCTTCCTCCATCATGGACTCCACACCGGAAGTCATCGACGATGATGAGGACGAGCAGTGATTCCTACACTCTTTGTCTCCCTTGGCTGTGACAAGAACCTTGTGGACTCCCAGCAGATGATGCAGGGGCTTGCCGGAGCAAAGGAGCAGTACGTCTTCACGGATGATGAAAACGCGGCAGAAGCCGCTGTGGTCAACACCTGCTGCTTCATCGATTCGGCAAAGGAGGAGAGCATCGGACAGATTCTCTCCCTGGCAGAGCTGAAGAAGACCGGGAAGCTGAGGGCTCTTGTTGTCACGGGCTGTCTTGCACAGCGCTATCAGGACGAGATCCTGAAGGACATCCCGGAGGTGGACGCAGTTCTCGGAACCACGGCGGAAGAGAAGCTGACACAGGTTCTGGACGCGGTCCTTGCCGGAAAAAAGCCGAAGGGGGCACTCATCGAGGACGCAAGCCTTGCCGTTCCCACCGGGAAACAGCTCATTACGCTCGGAACAGCCTACGGGTATCTGAAGATCGCCGAGGGCTGTGACAAGAACTGCACCTACTGCGTGATCCCCAGGGTGAGAGGGCATTACCGCTCCGTCCCGATGGAGGATCTTGTGCGGCAGGCACAGGATCTCACACAGCAGGGCGTCACGGAGCTGATCCTTGTTGCCGAGGAGACAACGCTCTATGGCATTGATCTGTATGGCAGGAAGATGCTTTCGGAGCTGCTTCGGAGGCTCTGCCTGATTTCCGGCATCCACTGGATCCGGATTCTCTACTGCTATCCGGAGGAGATCACAAAGGATCTCGTCGAGGTGATAAAGAACGAGGAAAAGGTTCTTCCTTACCTCGACATGCCGATTCAGCACGCAAGCGACCGGATTCTGAAGCTCATGGGACGGCGCACGTCCCGGCAGGAACTCGTGGACACGATCGCCATGCTCCGGGAAGAGGTGCCGGGTATCTGCCTTCGGACGACTCTGATCACGGGGTTTCCGACCGAGACGGAAGAGGAGCATCAGGAGCTCCTGTCCTTTGTAAGAGACATGCGCTTTGACCGCCTCGGCGTCTTCTCCTATTCGAGGGAAGACGGAACACCCGCGGCAAAGATGAAGCCGCAGGTTCACCCGTCCACGAAGAAGCGGCGCCGGAAAGAACTGATGCTTGCGCAGCAGGAAATCGCCTTTGAAAAGGCGAAGGAACTGACGGGAAAGCTCCTTGAGGTGACCATTGACGGGCGCCTTGCCGATGAGGAGACAGATGACGGGAAATACATCTATGTCGGCAGAACCTATCAGGATATCCCGGGGCTGGATTCCAATATCTATATCGAGAGTTTCCGGGATCTTGAGACCGGCTGCTACCTGAAGGCCCGGGTGAGCGCAGCCGACGGATATGATCTTGTGGGGGAGATTGTATACGATGAGGGAAAGGAGACCTGATTCATTATGAGTAACCACGTACCGAGCAAAGACCTGCCCAATAGGCTGACGATTCTGAGGGTCATCATGATCCCCTTTTTCGTCTTCTTCCTTCTGGCACAGCCGTTCGGAGAGACCGTCAGCAACTGGGTCGCTCTGGTGATCTTTGTTGCCGCGTCCCTGACGGACATGGCAGACGGCAAGATTGCGCGGAAGTACAACTACATCACGAACTTCGGAAAGTTCATGGATCCTCTGGCGGACAAGCTGCTCACCTGCTGCGCGATGATCTGCCTCGTGGGACTGGGACGTCTGGAGTCCTGGATTGTCTGCATCATCGTCGCGAGAGAGTTCACGATCTCGGGCTTCCGCCTCATCGCGGCCGAGAGAGGAAAGGTCATTGCGGCGAACTACTGGGGAAAGTTCAAGACGACGTTTCAGATGATCATGGTCATCCTCATGGTGGCCGATATCCAGATTGCCGCCATCCAGGTGCTGACCCAGATCGTGAAGTGGATTGCACTTGCACTGACCGTGATTTCTCTTATCACCTATTTCTATCAGAACAAGGATGTCCTGAAGGACATTGACTGAACGATCGGGAGAAAACAGTTTCATGGCTGACAGGCTGTATTTCGTCATACCCTGCTACAACGAGGAAGAGGTCCTGCCGGAGACGAGCCGGCGGCTGCAGGAAAAGATGCATGCGCTGATGAAGGCAGGGACCATAAAGGAGAACAGCCGCGTTGTTTTTGTAAACGACGGCTCAAAGGACCGGACCTGGGAGATCATTGAGGAGCTCCACCAAAAGGATCCGCTCTTTTCCGGAGTCAATCTCTCAAGAAACCGGGGACATCAGAATGCGCTCCTTGCGGGACTCATGACCGTGAAAGATCACTGCGACATGGCAATCTCCATGGACGCAGACCTGCAGGACGACATCAATGCCTGCGATGAGATGCTCGAGAAGTACTATGACGGGTGCGACATCGTGTACGGCGTGCGCTCGGCAAGAAAGACCGACACGGCCTTCAAGCGAAATACCGCGCAGGGCTATTACAAACTGATGAACCGCCTCGGTGCCAACATGGTCTACAACCACGCGGACTATCGCCTGATGAGCAGGCGTGCCCTTCAGGGACTTTCAGAGTTCGGAGAGGTGAACCTGTTCCTTCGCGGCATCGTGCCGATGATCGGATACCCGTCCGATGTTGTCTATTATGAGCGTGCAGAGCGATTTGCGGGGGAGAGCAAGTATCCCCTCAAAAAGATGATCAGCTTTGCCATCGAGGGCATCACCTCGCTCTCGACGGCGCCGCTCTCCATCATCACGGACTGCGGGATTGTGATCTTCCTGTTCTCGATCGTCATGCTGATCTACTCGATCGTGCGCTACTACATGGGAAAGACCGTTGCCGGCTGGACCTTTCTGTCCGTGTCGATCTGGCTCATCGGGGGGATGATCCTTCTGGCGATCGGTGTCCTCGGGGAGTACATCGGCAAGATCTATCTCGAGACAAAGTCCAGACCCCGTTACATCATCGAGCAGTATCTCGATGCGGACGACGGGTTTCAGACAAAAAAGGAGCGCCGGCCCGGTGCTCCGGAAAAATCATAAAACGAAAAAAGAGGAGGCTGCACAGAAGTGTCTGTGCTCCTCCTCTTTGTGACTTAAAGTTTTGCCAGGGTCAGCATGGCAAGGGCCGTGCCCCTGCCCACCGTGACGCTTGCTCTGTCCCCTGCCTTCAGGTGATTGCTCACCCCGATCGGGAAGCCGTTGGTGATGGTGGCGTCTCTCACCCCGTACTGCATGCCCTCGATCGTGACCCCTTCAATCTTCTCGTCCAGAGAGAAGAGGGAGAACGTCGCATCGCAGGGAGCGGTGAAGGAGAAAGTCTCCTGACGCAGTACGCGGATGGAAAGATCCGGGTCCAGGATTTTTCCGTCTGCCCCGTGATCCTTCAGAAAGACAAGCGTCTGGATGTTGGCAATCGTGTGATCAAGCCGTCCGCCGAGGGCAGAAAGAAGGACGAAATCCCGGTACCCCCTGGAAAGCCCGACCCGGCAGCAGGCCATGGAGTCAGTATCGTCCTTTTCGACAGGGAGAGTGATGATCCCGTCCGGGTTCTTTTCCCGGAATGTCTGAAAGGCACTCCTGCCTTCTTCCCCGAGCGAGTCGTAATCACCGATTACAAGGTCCGGCACGATGCCTTCTCTTGCAAGATAAGTGAGTCCGTTGTCCGCGGCGATGACAAGATCGTCCGTCTTTTTCGTAACCGGCATTTCCCGAAACGTGCCGGCACACATGATCAAACAGGTTGCCATATTACACCTCTTGAGTAGTAGATTCATGAATCAGATTCTGAAAGAAACCAGAACCATACAGCTGAAGACACAGAACGGGGATTCGAAGCCCTTGGACTATATGCTCGCACGGTCGAACCGGCGCTCAACCTTTTCGATTACGATCGATGAAAATGCACAGGTGACGCTTCACATGCCGCTTTCTGCAAGGGAAGAGGAAGCAGTGCACTTCCTGGAAGCGCACGCAGACTGGGTCCTGACGCACATTCAAAAGCAGCAGGAAAAAGCACAGGAAAAACCCGTCTCCAGCCTGTCCCCGGAAGAGAGACAGAAGAAAATCCGTTTTCTTGCCATGAAGTTCCGGCCGGTACTGGTCCAGCGGATCCTTTACTATGAGCCGATGCTGCCAGAAGACCACCGAAAGATCAGAAGCATCACCATCCGCTCCCAGAAGACCCGCTGGGGATCCTGCTCCTCCAAAGGTGGCCTTAATTTCAACTGGCGGCTCTGCCTTGCACCGCCGGAAGTGGTCGACTACGTTGTCGTCCATGAGCTCTGCCATCTGTGCGAGATGAACCATTCCCCGGCGTTCTGGGCTCTTGTGGAATCAATCCTGCCGGACTACAAAGCCTCACGGCAGTGGCTTCGGGACAAGGGTACAACCCTTGATATCTGATCAGTAGTATACGCCGCTCTCGCGAAAGCGCCTCTCTTTCGGGTCCACGGGAAGCTCCCGGATCTCCGTATCCGTTATCTCGATCCAGGAGCTTTCCTTCAGGCTTTTGACCAGTTCCTTTATGACAGAAAGATTTCCCTGGACTTCCATATGTACCGTCCCGTCATCTCTGTTTTCGACAATGCCGGTGAGGCCCAGTTCGTCTGCGATCTGACAGGCGCGGAAGCGGAAGCCCACTCCCTGAACGCGGCCGTAAAAGATGATGTCGAGACGGCAGAAGTTCTCATCGGAAACCTCGGGGAAGGAATCCTCCCCGCCGTCCCCGGTCACAAAGTCCGAGGGATCGGTGGACTCGAAAACGGGGTGGCCCGCATCACCGCCTTCACCGTTCCATCTTTTCCAAAACTCTTTCCAGCCTTTCATGAAATACCCTTTTCTGCCGGCTTTCCGGCGTGATGATCGACGGTCAGGATCAGACGATAGGAAGGATTATACTCTGCAAAGCGTCTCCTGATGTACTCCCGGATCTCGTCGTCCGTGTGCCTGTCATCATAGGGAAGGCTGACATCGAAGAGGATCTTGCGCTTCCCGCCGCCACCGACAATGCGAAGGTCGTGGAAGGAGCAGTCGGAACCAAGATCCTTCAGGATCCGGTTCAGTTCAATACTTACTGCGTCGGTTTCCGGGTCGTTGACAGCCCTCGGATCCACATGGATCACCGTGTGGATGCTGTACTCCCGCCACATGCGGGTCTCGATGGCGTCGGCAATTTCGTGAGCCTTCAGAAGAGACATGTCGCTTCTGACCTCGATGTGCAGACTCATCATCCGGTTGCCCGGGCCGTAGTCATGGATCAGAAGGTCATGGACGCCAAGGACGTCCGGCGTGTTTTCGACCACCTGTTCCAGTGTGCGGACCAGTTCCGGATCCGGCTCCTGACCGATGAGCGGGGAAATGGTGTCTTTGCAGGATCCGATGCCGGACCAGATGATGAAGATGGCCACCGCAAGACCGGTCCAGCCGTCGATGAGGATTCCGGTTACTGCCGTGAAGATCTGGGACAGCAGGACGATCGCAGTGGTAATGGCATCATTCCGGGAGTCCGTTGCGGTGGACGACAGGGCCACCGAGTGGATGGACCCTGCAAAGGAATGATTGTACAGGTACATGTAGAGCTTCACCCCGATCGAGGCAAGAAGGATCAGGGCAATGAGCGGCGTAAAGAACGTCTCCTCCGGATGGAGGATCTTGGAGATGGAATCCCGCGCAAGCTCGATGCCGACGACGATGATCACAATGGATACGATAAGCCCCGTGATGTATTCAATCCGTCCGTGACCGTAGGGGTGATTCTTGTCCGCCTTCTGCCCTGCCATGCGGAAGCCGACAAGCGTGATGATGCTGGAGCCCGCATCCGAGAGGTTATTGAAGGCATCGGCGATGATGGAGATGGCGCCGGAAAGGAGCCCGCAGATGAACTTGCCGGCAAACAGGCAAAGGTTCAGTACAATGCCGACGATCCCGGAAAGCCTTCCGTAGGCAAAGCGGACGGAAGGATCCTCGGTATCCTCATATCCCGGTATGAACCGGCGAACCAGAAAGTGCATCATTGGTATCATCTCCTCGTTAGAAAAAAGCCGCAGGGCCCGTCAATTTGCACGGTTTTCCTGCAGCGCAGTTTCACTGTAGCACAAAACGGCGCATAGTCAATGATCCGATCTTGTGTTAAAATGACCGACGTATTTTATTGAACCACCGGTACGTCCCGGTGAGAAAGGGTTCTGCATGCAGAAAATCGGAGAGGAATGCGGTGTCTTCGGGATCTGGTCCCCGGTCCGCGCAAAGCTTGCCTACGAAGCCTATTATGCGTTGTTTGCCCTGCAGCACAGGGGGCAGGAGAGCGCGGGCATTGCCATCAACGATGACGGTGTCTTCCATTATTATCGCGACCTCGGCCTGGTGCACGAAGTGTTCGACAAGGAGAAACTCGATGCCCTCGGAGAGGGCCGGATCGCCGTCGGACATGTGCGCTATTCGACAAGCGGCAATTCAAACCGCGCGAATGCTCAGCCCATCGTGGTCAAGCACATCAAGGGCAGCATGGCGCTTGCCCACAACGGAAACCTCGTCAATTCCTATGAGCTGCGCACGCAGCTCGAGAACGATGGCTGCATCTTCCACTCGACGACCGACACCGAGGTCATCTCGTATCTGATCACCAGGGCGAGACTCAAGACCGGTTCGATCGAGGAGGCTGTCAACCAGACGATGGACAAGCTGCACGGCGCGTTCTCGCTGGTCATCATGTCGCCGACAAAGCTGATCGCCTGCCGTGATGAGCATGGCTTCCGCCCTCTCTGCTACGGCACGAGGAAGGACGGCTCCGTAGTCTTTACCTCCGAGACCTGTGCCCTCGACGCTGTCGGCGCAACGCTGGTAAGAGAGCTTGATCCCGGCGAGATCATGGTCTGCGACCAGAACGGTGTTCGCTCCATCCGCGATCACTGCGGAAAGGTGAAGCCTTCCCTGTGTGTCTTTGAGTATATCTATTTCGCCCGTCCTGATTCCGTGATCAACGGAGCCTCCGTTCATGAGGCGAGAAAGCGCGCGGGCGCCTTCCTTGCCCTCGAGCACCCGGTGCAGGCGGACGTCGTCATCGGCGTCCCGGACTCGGGCCTTGATGCGGCCTTGGGATACAGCCAGCAGTCCGGCATCCCCTACGGGATCGGCCTCTTAAAGAACAAGTACATTGGCAGAACCTTCATCTCTCCCGGACAGGCAAACCGGGAGGATCTCGTGAAGATCAAGCTGAATCCGATCTCCGAGACCATCCGCGGGAAGAGGGTCGTGCTCATCGATGATTCGATCGTCCGCGGCACAACCTCGAAACGCATCGTCTCTCTGGTGCGCGATGCAGGGGCAAAGGAAGTTCACTTCCGCGTTTCGGCACCGCCGTTCATGAATCCCTGCTACTATGGCACGGATATTGATTCCCGAGAAAACCTCATCGCCTGCCACCACTCGGTCGACGAGATCTGTCAGATCATCGGTGCGGATTCTCTGGGGTATCTCTCCGTGGAGAATGCCTTAAAGCTTGCCGGAGGAAATGAGACGCAGGGAGGCTTCTGTGCCGCCTGCTTTGACGGCAAGTATCCGACAGAGATTCCGACCGGCGGCAAGGACCGCTTTGAGGAGAGGATTCCCACCGAGTGGCTCGAGAAGCACACGAAGAAGAGCCGCACGGCGGATCAGAGCTGAATTTCATAGGCGTTTTCAGAGCATCTGCAGAATTTGAGTTCTGCAGATGCTCTTTTTCTTTACAGGAAGGATGCGGCGTGCTAACATGCCAACTGTACTAGTAAAGATAATACACTAACGGCAGGGGCAAGGCGGAAGATGAAGCTGATCGATTATCAGGACCCGAGGCCGATCTATGAACAGATCGCAGAGGGGTATAAGAAGATGATCCTGAAGGGCGCCCTTCAGGACGGGGATCCGATGCCCTCGGTGAGGAGCCTCGCAAGCACGCTCTCGACAAATCCGAACACGGTTCAGAAAGCGTATGCCCAGCTCGAGCGGGAGGGATTCCTGACCCCGGTCAAGGGGAAGGGAAACTTCGTACACGCCGGCAATGAGCTGATGGAAGCCAGAAAGAACGAGATCGCCGGCCGCATTGCCAAAGAGGTGCAGGAGGCTTCCGATCTTGGAATTTCAAGGGAAGAGCTGTTTGCGTCTGTGGACGGGATCCTGAAGGAGGGAGCGAAATGATGGAAGCAATTAACCTCTCCAAGAGCTTTGGAAAGGTCAGAGCGCTCACCAATGTGAGCCTTACGGCAAGGGAACATGAGATCTTCGGGCTCGTCGGGACGAACGGAGCGGGGAAGAGCACGTTCCTTCGGATTGCGGCCGGAATCCTGAAGCCGGACGAGGGCTGTGTTCTCTACGACAGCTGCCCGGTCTGGAACAACCCGAAGGTCAAGGAGCGGTTTTTCTACATTCCGAACGACTTCTATTTCTTCCCGGGCGCAGGTGCAAGGGAAATGGGAAAGTACTTTTCCGGTGTCTACCGCCGGTTTGATGAGACGAAATACCTGAACAGTCTCCGGGACTTTTCCCTGAACCCGGACACGCCGGTTCAGGAATTCTCCAAGGGCATGCGGCGGCTGGTCTCGGTGCTTCTTGGTATCTGTGCCGGAACCGATTACCTGCTTCTCGATGAGACCTTCGACGGACTCGATCCGGTGAACCGGCAGGCGGTAAAGAGCCTGTTTGCAACAGAGATGGAGGATCGGGGACTTACCCCGGTGCTGACAAGCCACAACCTCAGGGAGCTGGAGGATCTGTGTGATCATATCGGGCTCCTCCACGAGGGAGGCGTCCTTCTCTCGAAGGATCTCGATGATCTCAAACAGAACGCCTTTCGGGTGCAGTGCGTCTTTTCGTCCGGGGAGGACGAGGACCGGGTAAAGGGACACTTCAGGATCGTCGAGGACGTGGTATCCGGAAGGCTTCACTCCATGGTGATTGCGGCGACAAGAGAGCAGATTGAAAGCTATTTTCGCGGCATCGACACGATCTATGCGGAGATTCTGCCGCTCTCCCTCGAGGAGATCTTCATCGCACAGACCAAAAGTGCGGGCTATGATGTCCGGAAGATGATTGCCGGCTGAAAGGCGGTACCTCAGATGATAAACATGGTGAGTAATAAAGGGAAGCATTACGGTGAGACAGGGGAGAAACGACAGACCCTGCGCCGCCTGCTGCCGTTTTCCTGCGTGGTTTTTGTGCTGTTTCTCTTCCTGTACCCGCTGATGACCATTCTCAAGGTGGTGTGGGTGAAACAGGCCTATGCAAGGGGAGACATCTTTGATTCCTACCTTGCAGAGGAGATGAAAAGCGTCCTCACGAGGATCATCGGGAGAAGCTCGGTGGCACCGCTTTTTATGATTGCTCTTGGCGTCATCCTCGGGATCTATGCCTTCTCCTACCTCTTTTCAGAGGAGAAGATCGATTTCTATGAGAGCCAGCCTCTCTCGAGAAAGAGACGGTTTCGTCTGCTTTTCGAAGATGCCTTCCTTGCCGTCATCGTTCCCTATGCGGCGGTGGTTCTTGTCGAGGCAGTCACGCTTGCAGCACTTCATCAGGGGAGCCTTCTTTCCACGCTGATTTCCTGTGCGGCTGCTGCGATCTGTTGTTACTTTATCAGCCTTGCCACGGGGATCCTCTCCGTCATGCTGACGGGGCGCATCTTTGTCGCCTTCCTCATGAGCCTCTACCTGCTTCTCATTGAGGCAGGCGTGCAGGTCATCGCTGTGTTCTATGCCGGTATCTACTTTTCAACCAGCGCTGGCCTTGGCCTTCCGCCGACGATATCGCCGCTTCTTCCGTCCCTGGAGACGTTGAACACCGAGCGGGGAAGGAGCCTTTCGGTTCTGCCCTTCTCGATCCGGTGCCTTGCCGGCGGCTTTGTGCTCGTTCTCCTTGCGTTCCGGCTGTACAGGACGCGCCCTGCGGAGAGCGCCGGGAAGTCTGTCCTGCACGCGCCGGTGCGGGGAATTGTCAAGGTCTCGAGCGCCTGCCTTGCCGGTCTTGCCTTCGGGTATCTCATCCCCGGCATCACCGGAAAGGAGATGGGGTATGGCGTCATGATCGCAATGATTGCGGCCATCCTCTTTGGCTGTGTTGTGACGAGCGGCATCATCGAGGCGGTTTACCGGCATGATGTTCATGCCTTCTTTAATCACTCCTGGCAGATGCTGCTGCCGTCGGCAGTCAGCCTCCTGATATTCTTCTCCTTTGTCTTTGACTGGACAGGATACGACTCCTACCTGCCGCAGAGGGAAAAGGTGGAAAGCATTGCCCTTGTCATGAACGACGAGTACGCGGACATCGACTATGAGGCGATGAGCGGGATGGAACTTAACGACACGGACGAGGTGCAGTCTCTGATCTCTGCCGGCATGGCCAATCAGCGGGTCGCGGGAGAAAGCGCCGAGGGCTATGCGGGAGTTGTGGTATACCACATGAAAGACGGACAAACGATCCGGCGAAGGATCACGGTTCCCTACACGGTGAAGGCCTCGGATCTCGATGCGGTAACAGGCCAGGAAGCCTACAAGGAGGGCATCACCGATGCCTACTCGCGCCTTGCGGCGTATGAGAACAGCGAGGTGGCTTCTTCCCGGAGCGCCACCATCAACTACAACGGTGACGTGTACTACAAGGAGAGCAAGGATCCGGATCACAGCCTTGCCATTGGCTTTCTTTCCGTCTACACGAAGGAGTTCTCAAAGCAGTACTGCTACAGCTTTGCGAGAAACACCGCCGCGATCGGCATGGTCACCATCGATGACGGAAACGGCGGGGACGTCGGAAGCTACATCATTTACAGTACGTTTACGGATACGATACAGTTCCTGAAGGACAATGGCCTGTACTCGGTAAGCCTTGCCGATGTAAAAAAGACCAGGGTTGTCCTGACACGTTATCAGGGGGATACGGGAGATACCGGTGCGTCGAAGACATATACGGATCCGGACCAGATGCAGGAGATCGTAGAAGCCCTTGGCGGTTCCTACAACAATGCCTGGAGCGACAGCAGCTACGAGGACAGCTACTGTGAGGCCGAGGTCTACTATGAGGATCCGACCGACGGCAATACGGAGGGCGAGGTGACGTTCTTCATCGATCCGGACAAACTGCCGGAGTTTGCAAGAAAAGACATCTCGTAAAGACAGCCCGTGAATGATCTGCGGTCCGGGACAGCAAGGCAAGGCAGCTGGTCCCGGGCCGCTTTTTCGTGTGTTTTCCTGACATCTCTGCTAAAATGGGGCAGACACGGAAGGAAAATATCACCGGAAAGCAAAGGTTTAACGATATATATGATTTCGATGCAAAACGGGAAGCTATTTTTTAGCCATCCTGCTTTGCAAGCCTCCATTATTAACTGATAATTGTGATTTCAACTACAAGTAC
>OMXP01000013.1 GCA_900315055.1 uncultured Lachnospiraceae bacterium | reverse complement strand
GTTAAGCCGCGCATCTTCGATTAGATGCGCGGCTAGAACTGGTCTTTTTGTATGCCGCCGCTTACAATCGGAGCAGGGCTATCATTCTGACCCAACTGAACAGTTACGTCTTTCCGTAAATTGTCCTGCCGTAAGAGTCATTAAACGCGCTTTTTTGTGACCCTGTCACTCATACAAAAGATAAATAAGATTAGTGTTGTCTAATTGCACATCCAGGTAGTACTATATGCCCGTACGTGAGGGCAGATTGTCCACCGTGCAATTTCACATATAAAAACTACAAGTTAATTCTTGAAGGAGGATTACAACTATGGCACGTGTTATCGGTGATTCCTGCATTTCCTGTGGTTCCTGCGCAGCTCAGTGTCCTGTACAGGCAATCTCCCAGGGCGATTCTCATTATGAGATCGACGCCAACACCTGCATCGACTGCGGTGCATGCGAGGCTCAGTGCCCTGTCGGCGCTATCTCTGAGGCTTAGTTTTTAGCCTGAGATCCCAATCAATAGGATTCAAAAACGTCCCGGACGACTCGTCCGGGACGTTTTCTTTATCTTATTACCTTTTGAACGTTACCTTTTGAATGCTGCCTGATCTTCAGCAGACGCTCTCTGCTCTTCCATCTCTTAGTTCTTTCCTACAGCCTCTTCAGCCTTCCCTTCACCTTGTCGAGGAACGTGCGGTTTGCGATCGCCTCTGCCCTCTCCTGCCGCTTCCTGGCAAGGCTCTCTTTAGCTTCCTGCAGCTTCTCATCGAAAACCCTCTCGTCCTCCATCCATGGGTTTACGGCGCTTCTGTCCGTGAAGATCACCGGGAGCATTCGCTCGATGATGTAGGCCTCCGCCGGGAATCCCGGTGTCAGGGTGTAGTCCTGGAGTTTATTCAGGTTCCGGTAGAATGCAGGCCCGTGGAGTGCGATCTGATCCCTCGGGACGATATAGCAGGCTCCGGGGCTGAACAGGACGTATTTCGGGATCACGGGGTCTTTGTACACGAACCGCAGAACATCGTCGTAATCGTCAAAATAGCGGCTTGTATGGGTGTCCACGCGCATGTACCAGGAGCTGTTCTGCTCTATGTACCAGCTCTGCGTGAGGATATTTGCAATGCACCCCTCCGACGGGTCTTTTCCGCCGTTTCGCTCGAGCGTCTCCTTCGTTGCCTTGCTGTAGCGGTCCCGCATCGGCCTCTCCTCATAGAGGAAGGTAAAAAAGGTGTTCCCGATGACCTGATCGAAGTACTCTCTCGAACAGTGCCGCCCGAGGATATTGCCCTTAAGCAGGCACACAAGGTCCGGGAGATCCCCCGCCTCGAGGTGGTCTGCAAAGTACGTAAAGTACGAGGTGATGTTGTGGCCGGTGTTCTCCACATGCCGCACGTGCCCGGGAGCCATTGATTCAATGGTCTCCTGTCCCTCTTTCGTATCCGAGGCATCAAAGATAGCGACGTCATAGCGAAGCTCCTCTGCCTTGTCCAGGAGGTGCTGCTCCAGGGTGTTGTAGGTATGGATCAGGAAAACGCCCTGCATCACTTGTTCCTTCCCGGGTGCAGGTCTTCTTCCGTGATGTGGTGCGGAACAAAGGTCTGATTCTCCACCTTGTAGATCTCGTCACAGTTCTCGATCGTCGTCAGCCTGTGGGCGACGATGATCAGGGTCTTGCGGCCATGCAGGCGCTCGATGGCGTCCATGATCGCCGCCTCGGTGTCGTTGTCGAGAGCGGAGGTCGCCTCATCAAAGATCATGACCTGCGGGTCATTGTAGAGCGCTCTTGCGATGCCGATTCGCTGTCTCTGGCCGCCGGAGATGCGGACACCCCGCTCGCCGACCGACGAATCGAGTCCCTGGGGAAGTCCCCGCACGAACTCGTCCATCTGGGCTTCCTTGAGGCACGCCCAGACCTTCTCATCGTCCACATCCTGCGGATCGACGCCGTAGGCGACGTTTGCACGGATCGTGTCGTCGAGCATGAACATCATCTGCGGCACATAGCCGATGTTTGCATACCAGCCGGGCAGGTTCTTCTGAATATCGTATCCGTCCACCGTGATGGTACCGCCCTGCGGGGTGAGAAGTCCGAGCAGCAGGTCCACCGCCGTCGACTTGCCGGCGCCGGAGGGTCCCATGATGCCGATGGACTTCCCGATGGGGATTGTGAGGTTTGCCTTCTCGAAGATGTTGACGTCCGTATTCGGATAGGCGTAGGTGATGTCGTTGAGCTTTACTTCCTTCTCGAACGGGATCTTCTCGATGGGGCGGGACTGCTCCTCGAGAATCCGGTTCGTGTCGATTTCCCGCGCGTGTTTGATGATGTTCTCGACCGCGGTCAGCGACGGCTCATAGTAGGCCAGGTTGTTGACGGCGGTGGCGATGCGGTTTGCGGAGGGCATCATGCGGACCGCGACCACGATGAGCACCGCGATCTGGCTGACAAGCGACCCGTAGCCCGGCGCGTCGCCCTGTCCCAGGAAGATGTAGAACATCACGAGAATGGCCGTGATCACGACCGTCTCGATGGACAGGCGCGGCACGTTGCTCATGGAGCTCTGCTTCATCTGGATCTGGTTCAGGCGCCCTGCGCTGTGGTCGTACTGATCGACGAAGTACTTCTCCTTGTTCAGGACCTTCGTCTCCTTCATGCCGTTCATCGCCTGCAGGAGCCACTTGGTGACGTTCGCGTTGTTCTGCTGCACCTCATTGCCGTACCGGCGAAGGATCGGTCCGAAGACCTTCTTGTTGATGACAAGAATCACGCCGATAAAGCCCGTCATGATGAGCGTCATGACAGGGCTCGTGACAAGGGAGAGAATAAACAGCGCCGCAAAGACCACGACCTCGGTGAACAGCTGCAGATAGGTCAGCACCAGCTGATAGGAGCCGTTCACATCGGAGACGATGTTCCTTATGACCACCGGTGTGCTCGCGTTCAGGTAGAACTCATAGGGCCGGTTGATGTACTCGATGAAGATGGCCTTCGAGGTGTTGTACTGTCCGTTGTAGACGAAGCGGTACTGGGCATAGTACATGAAGTACAGGTACACGTCCTTGAAGATGTACACGACGATGAGCGCAATGACGCAGAGCCTCAGGAACTGTGTGACGTCGGTGAGGTTGAAGAAGTTGAACACCGCCCGCATGTAGCGGTTTCCCATCACGGCATCTGGGCTTGTCGCCGCGGTGACAAGCGGCAGGATCAGTCCCGTGCCGATCGTCTCGAGCACGGCACCGACCACCATCATGGCAAACAGCACCACCATCAGGTGGCGCTGCCGCTTCGTGAGGATATTCAGGACACGTTTGAAAAGACTCATAAAAATCCTTACTTAGTTTGCCCCGCCGGCAAGGGCCGGGGAGGCGAGGTTTGCAAACCGGGTGAGCTCCGGAATCCACTTGAGCCTGACGGTTCCCAGGGGGCCGTTTCTCTGTTTGGAGATGATGATCTCCGCGACGCCCTTGTCCTCGGAATCCGGGTGGTAGTAGTCATCGCGGTAGATGAACATGACGACATCGGCGTCCTGCTCGATGGCGCCCGACTCACGAAGGTCGGAAAGCATCGGCCGCTTGTCGGGGCGGGCCTCCACGGCACGGGAGAGCTGGGAGAGCGCGACCACCGGGACCTTCAGCTCCCGGGCCAGGGCCTTCAGGGAACGCGAGATCTCGGAGATCTCGTTCTGTCTCGAATCCGAGGCTCTCGAGTGGGCGGCGTTCATCAGCTGCAGATAGTCGATGATCACCATGTCGAGGCCGACCTCCTCCATGTACTTCTGGCACTTGGCACGAAGCTGAGGCACCGTGATGCCCGGCGTATCGTCGATGATAAGCCCCGAATCGCCGATCTTCGTCGCCGACTCGATGAGGTTTGACCACTCGCCCTCGTCCAGCGTACCGGTGCGGATCTTCTGGGAGTCCACATGGCTCTCCATCGCGAGCAGTCGGTTCATCAGCTGCTCCTTCGACATCTCGAGGGAGAAGATTGCGACGTTCTTCGGCTCCTTCGGGCGGATGGCGACGTTATCCGCAATATTCAGCACAAACGCGGTCTTGCCCATGGAGGGTCTTGCCGCGATGAGCACGAGGTCGGAGGGCTGGAGTCCCGCGGTCTTCAGGTCGAGGTCCGCAAACCCCGTCGCGATGCCCGTGATCGTCCCGTCCACCTGGGATGCCTTGTAGATCTTGTCCATCGTGTTCAGCACGACCTGGCGGATCGGCACGTAGTCGTCGTCCATGTGCTGGGCGAGCTTGAAGATGTCCGAGGACTCCGCGGCGAGAATATCGTCGACGTCCTCCTCGCCCTGGTAGGCCTTCTGCGCCGCCTCCTCGCTGATCCGGATCGTCTGGCGAAGCATCGACTTTTCCAGGACGATCTTCGCATAGGATACGACGTTCGCGCTGGTGGCGGTGGAGTAGAGGATATTGGTGAAGGTCTCGTCGGAGTAGCTCTCCGGCGGCAGGTTCAGCGACTGCATCCTGCCCTGGACTGTCACGATGTCGACGTCGAGTCCCTCCTCATCGAGGGCACAGATGATCTCGAACATCTTGCCATACTGGCCCACGTAGAAGTCCTTCGGGGTCAGATACTGCCGCGCCCTGGCGATGGCCTTCCGGTCCATCAGCATGGCGGCGATGACGGCTTTCTCCGCTTCCGCGGAGTGCGGCATCACCCGCGCTATGGCATTGTTATCGTCCGGCATGGCATCTCCTACATCTTCGTCACATTGACGTGAAGCTTGCCGGTGACCTCCGTGTGCAGGCGGATCGGCACCTCATAGGTTCCGAAGCCCTTGATGGGCTCGTCCACCTGGATCTTCTTCTTGTCGAGCTCGATATTAAGCTGCTTCTTTGCAGCCTCCGCGATCTCCTTCGAGGAGACGGACCCGAAGACCCTGTCGCCCTCTCCTGCCCGCATGCGGACCTCGATCGTCATCTTGTCGAGCTTTGCCGCAAGATCCTTTGCCTCCTGGAGCTTCTCGGCTGCGATCTTGTCCTCGTGCTGCTTCTGGAGCTTTAATTCGTTCTTGTTTTTATCGGTAGCCTCAACGCCCACCTTCTTCGGCAGCACATAGTTTCGCGCATAGCCGTCGGAGACGTTGACGATCTGCCCCTTTTTACCGAGTGATTTGACATCCTGTAACAGAATAACCTTCACTGTACCCTCCTCGTTTTGTGGTTGTAAGTGTACTGCGCCCCCACGAGAGTGTGAGGGCGTAAAGTTGATTATACAGAGAATGCGCACCCGGTGCAAACCTGCAGCATGCCGGGTGCGCATTCTTTATGGAAATTTCATCTGATCCGGATCATCTGTTTCGGAGCGTCAGTTTCGGAATGTCAGTTTCGGAACGTCAGTTTCGGAACGTCAGTTTCGGAACGTCAGTTTCGGAACGTCAGTTCCTTGTCATCTCCGGAAGGGTCCGTTTGCCGTGGATTCCCCGAGGACCAGCTGTGCCTGCATGAGCACGCGCCGCCCCGGTGTCTTTCCCTCGATCATGCCAAAGAGCATGTCGATGGTCTCCCTGGCGATCTCGTCCACGGGCTGGCGTATGGTGGTAAGGCGCGGGATGAAGTACTTTGCATCCTCGATGCCATCGAATCCGACCACCGAGACGTCCTCCGGAATCTTCTTTCCGTGGTCCGTGATCGCCCGGCAGGCGCCCATCGCGAGTACGTCGCTGAAGCAGAAGATCGCGGACAGGTCCGGGACCGTGCGAAGGAGTATCTTTGCGGCCTTGTAGCCGTTCTCCATCGTGTAATGCTCCTCGCCATCGCTCACCTGCGTGATGAGCCTGTGGTCGATCTCAAGGCCGTGCTCTTTGAACGCCTCGCAGTAGCCGCGGTATCTCAGCTGTCCGACGGACGGGACATCGATGCCCTCGGCGATGAGGCCGATACGCCGGTGACCGCTTTCAATAAGGTAGCTTGTCGCCATCTTTGCGGCCTCCACGTCGTCCACCGAGACGTTTGCAATCACCGGATCCTTCCCGTCGGAATCCATGCCGATCGTCGAGAACACGTAGGGAACCCCGAGGTTTTTCAGCTGCATGCCGTCATGGGTGAAGTTTCCGCCCAGGAAAATGATGCCCTTGAGCTTTCGCTCCGCCGCAAGACCCGCCGCGATGTGGACCTCGTCCTGATTCGACGCCACATGGCGCAGGATCGTGGCGCACCCCTTCTTCTCGATGGAGTCCTCGAGCACGTGAATCATTCTCGTAAAGAACGGGTTCGCGATGCCCTTGACGATGAGCGCCACGTTGTTGGACTCGCTCTGCTTGAGGCTCCTTGCGGAGGCGTTCGGCACAAAGCCCGTCTCCTCCACGACCTTCATGATCTTCTCCCGGGTTGCCGGATTGATATCCGGGTGCCCGGTGATGGCCCGGGACACGGTGCTGACCCCCACACCGCACATCTTTGCTATGTCTTTGATCGTTGTTGCCATTTCGTAACCTGTTACCCCCACCAAAAAGAGCACACGCAGCCCGGGTCCGGACGCGGTGTGCTCTCTTTGATCTCATCTATCCTGTAAAGAAAACGTTCGCGGTATCAGCCCTTGACGGCTCCTGCAAGAACTCCGGCAATGATGTACTTCTGCGCAGCCGCGTAGAAGATGACGATCGGGACGATCGCCAGCACCAGAGCTGCCATCATGGCGCCCCAGTCGACCTGGCCGTGCGACTGCTTCAGGAACTGAATGGCAATCGGGATGGTGCGGTACTTCGTGATGTCCAGGGTCAGATACGGCAGAAGGAAGTCGTTCCATACCCACATGGACTCGAGGATGGCAACCGTGATGATCGTGGGCTTCATGATCGGAACGAGGACCTTGAAGAAGGTCTGCGGCGGCGTGCAGCCGTCGATCATGGCCGCTTCCTCGATCTCGGTCGAGACGCCCTTGATAAAGCCTGTGAACATGAACACTGCAAGGCCTGCGCCGAAGCCCAGGTACACGACGATGATGCCGACCGGGTTGGACAGGTGCAGCATGTTCGCAAACTTGGACAGCGTGAACATGACCATCTGGAAGGGGACGATCATGGAGAACAGGCACAGCGTGTACATGAAGCTCGTCGCCCTGGTCTTGACGCGGACCAGGTACCATGCGGTCATCGAGCAGAACAGAATGATGACGGCAACGGATGCCACCGTGATGAACAGCGAGTAGCCGAACACGTGGAAGAAATCCGTCTGCTTGATGGCGGTCGCATAGTTCGTGAAACCGATGAAGGTCTTCGAGATGCCGGCCTTCCAGCGGTCAAACCCCTTGTCAAACAGGGACACGTTCGAAATGCCGAACGGGTTCTTGAAGATGTAGGCCTTTCTCTTGAAGGAGTTCAGTACGACGATGATGATCGGGAGGATCCAGATGATCGACAGGATCGTGAAGAAGAACGTCCAGATTCCGCCGTGTCTTGCTCTCCGGACGGTCTCGACTTCCTGGTTTTCCTTGTATTTCTTCTGCTTAGCCATCAGTCTACTACCTCCTTGCTGCGCGATGCCTTATTCTGGATCAGCGAAATCAGCGCAACCATGATGAAGAACAGGACTGCCTTTGCCTGGCCGACACCCTGATACCCCTGCGTGCCGTACATCGTGTTGTAGATGTTCAGAGCAAGCAGTTCGGACTGTTTGCCGGGGTTGCCGCCGGTCAGTGCGTAGTTCTGATCGAAGAGCTTGAAGCCGTTTGTCAGGGACAGGAACGTGCAGATCGTGATGGTCGGTGCCATGACCGGGATCGTGATCTTGGTCAGGGTCTGCCAGCTGTTTGCGCCGTCGATCTGGGCTGCCTCGAGCAGATCACCCGAGACGTTCTGCAGACCTGCGACGTAAATGATCATCATGTAGCCGATCTGCTGCCAGCAGACGACCACGACCAGGGACCAGAAGGCGGACCACTGTGTGGAGACCACCGTCATGGAGTAGTTCTGCAGCATGCTGTTCAGGATCATCAGCCAGATGTAGGAGAGAACGATGCCGCCGATCAGGTTCGGGAGGAAGAACGCCGTGCGGAAGAAATTCGTTCCCTTGAAGCCCTTGGTCAGGGCCAGTGCGATCGCGAAGGCGATCACGTTGATCAGGATCACGGTGACAGCTGCGAACAGGCAGGTGTACCAGATCGAGTGCAGATACGATGTGTCAAGCTTACCGCTGCGATAGAAGATCTTGGCGTAGTTCGCAAAACCGACCCACTTGGCATCTACGACTGTTGTGAAATCGCAGAAGGAAAGGTATACGCCGTACACGAACGGAATGATGAATCCGATCGTGAATGCGGCCATGGTCGGCAGGACGAATAACGGCCAGTACCGTTTCATTGCTTTTCCCATACCAGTTATCTCGCTTTCAAAACCTTTCCCGCAGGGCCTTAAAAAATGACCCTTTGAGAGAAAAATGGGCTGCCGGTACGAACCGACAGCCCACATCTTGTCCATCCGTTGTTACAGATCACACGGGAGAACCGCGATTCTGTTCAGTTGGAACTTCCTTACAAACTGTACTCCTTATTCAGCGTGAGCGATCTTCCACTGATCAGCCCAGCCATCGACGAATGCGGTAACAACATCGTCCCAGCTGCCGGTGCCCTTCGTGTAAGCGGTCAGAGCAGTGACGACATCTGCGCGCCAGTCATCGACGTTCGGAGTTGCATTGAATGCCCATGCGACAGAGGTCTTGCCCTCAGACGTATAGGTGCTTGCCTTTGCGCCGAAAGCGTTGCTCGGTGCATAGTCGCCGGTGAAGGTATCAAACGGGCAGGAGAGACCCATGGTGTTCGTCAGAGCATCACGGCCCTCATCAGAGGTGATAACCCAGTTCAGGAATGCAAGAGAAGCATCGATCTCGTCCTGGCTGCACTTGCCGTTGATTGCCCAGTGGTTCTCGGTACCGACTGCAAGGCCTTCGTTCTCATCATCAACACCGAAGTAGATCGGGATCATGTCCAGATCATCATCAGCGGTCAGATAGCCGTTAGAGCCGTCTGCATCCTTGAGTGCGCTGTACTCCCAGTCGCCGTTCTGATAGAAGACTGCCTCTTCCATGCCGAACTCCTGCTCTGCATTGTAGGAGCCGCCATCGAGCAGCTGCGGATCAGCACCGGAATCGGATACGTACATATCCCAGACGTTCTTGAAGTTGTCCAGGTAGGTTCCCTTGATGGTAGCTTCGCCGGCCGTAGGATCCTCAAGGCCGTCGTCCTTGAACTCATAGTACAGAGGGAAGTTTGCAAGGTGTCCGGAGAATCTCCAGGAAGAACCGGAATCCAGGCCTGCGGAAGTGAAGGCACCGGTCAGCTCATAGCCGAACTGATCGTTGATCTCATCGATGCGGCTCTGAATATCATCAGCAACCTTCTTTAATGTGTCGAAATCCTTGATGTCATCGATCGAGGAGATGACGGCGTTGTCCATCGTGCAGTAGTCATCGAGGATCGTCTTGTTGACGATGATGCCGTAGCACTCGTAGCAGTTTGCAATACCTGCGACCTTGCCGTTGTAGACAACATCGAGGGAGTGATCCGTTGCGTGCTTGTACAGATCCGTGCCGGACAGATCATAGGTGTAATCATCCCAGGTCTGTGCATCGGTGGAAGAACCGATATTGAAGATGGTCGGAGCTTCGCTCTTTGCCATCTCGGACTGGAGGGTGGTGTTGTACTGGCCGTCTGCTGCGGTGATGACCGTGACGTTGCCGCCGAGTGCGTTGTAATCCTCAGCGAGCTTCTGCCAGGCATCGTTGGTCTCAGGCTTGAAGTTCAGGAGATAAACTCTTGCATCGGAGATCTCATCGGTAGAAGCCTCGGTCGAAGCCATATCAGCAGCTGCCTCGGTGGAAGCAGTGTCTGCAGCAGCCTCGGTGGTTGCAGCCGTCGTGGTCTCTGCAGCAGCTGTGGTGTCAGCTGTTGTGGACGCGGACGTCGAGGAGCTCGAGCTTCCGCAGCCGGCGAGCATTGCAGCAGCCATCGCGGAGCACATCACGATACTGACGATTTTCTTTTTCATTGTTCGATTTCCTCCCTTGGAAATAGATGCTTCTGCCGGATCCCCCCGGCAGAGAATTATGTCGGAAACCATTCCGGTTAGGTTCCCGGCATCGTTTCCAATTGAGATGGTATCACCCCCCGTCGAAACAATCAATACACCTCCCCGCAAAAGGATTTTTTTTGTGAAACCCGCTGTTTTTCGTCTCCGAGTTTTGTACAAGATGTCATCTTTACAAATAGAAACGTTCCCGCTTGTTAAATTTCCGTCAATATGCCCCTGAATTTCCCTGCAAAAGAGCAGAAAAAATGGCACCAGCAGACGCTGATGCCAATAAAAAGCAGATATTGTCAGAAATATCACAGTTCCCCGTCGTCGATCATCGTGTCGATGGTGTGCTTGAGGATCCCGATGGCCTCCTCGATCGTGACGTCCTCCATCTGGCAGCCGGCAATCGACATGTGGCCGCCCCCGCCGAGGTGTTCCATGATGATCTGGACGTTGACCTCGTCGATGCTGCGCGCGCTGATGAAGATCTGGTTCTGGTACTCCGTCAGGACAAAGCTTGCCTTCACGCCCTTGATGTTGAGCAGCTCGTTCGCCGCCTGGGCGCCGGCAATCGTCGGCGACTGCAGGCCCTCGGCGTTGCAGGTCGAGATCGCATAGGCATTCCGGTAGATCTCCGCCTGGGAGACCGCGTCGGCCTTTGCCTTGTACTCGGAGACGTCCTCGCGGAAGAGCTTCCTCACCCTCGTGACGTCGGTGCCGTTGCGGCGAAGGAAGGCCGCAGCCTCGAAGGTGCGGACCCCCGTCTTGTTCTGGAACGAGTCGGTATCCACGAGGATCCCGGCGTACATCGCATCCGCCTCCTCCTGCCGGATCTTCACGTGCTCGTCAATGTACTGCAGGATCTCGGATACCATCTCGCAGGCACTCGAGGCATAGGCCTCCACATAGGAGAGCGTCGCATTCTCGATGGTCTCCGACCCCGCCCGGTGATGGTCGAGGACGACGATGGACTTGCACAGGTGCAGAAGCTCCGGGCATTCGGTGATGCTCGGCTTGTTGACGTCCACGACGACAAGGGCCGCATTGCTGCCCACCTTCTCGATGGCCTCCTGGCTTGTGCAGAACAGGTCTGCCGGGTAGGAGGGGTTGTTGCGGAACAGGTTCACGATGGGCTCGAGGGACGTCGAGATGTCGTTGAGCACGATGTGGGCCTCGCGGTTCATCGTAACGGCCGCCCGGTAGATGCCGATCCCGGCGCCGAGGCAGTCGAAGTCGCCGAGCCGGTGTCCCATGATGAACACCTGATCCCTCGACGAGATGATCTCCTTCAGGGCCTGCGCCTTCACGCGGGCCTTGACGCGGGTGTTCTTCTCCACCTGCTGGGTCTTTCCGCCGTAGTAGATGATGTTGTCGGGGGTCTTCACCACCGCCTGATCGCCGCCGCGCCCTAAAGCCAGGTCGATGGCGTTTCGGGCAAATTCGTAGTTCTGCGCGTAGGAGAGTCCGTCCATGCCCACACCGATGGAGAGCGTGATCGCCATCTCGTTGTCGATGTTCACGGTCTTCACATCGGAGAGCAGTTCAAAATGTTCGGCTTGCAGCTGAAGCAGGGATTTTTTGCGCAGGATGATCAGGTACTTGTCCTTCTCGATCTTGGAGCAGATGCCGTCGATCGAGGCGATGTACTTGTTGACCTTGCGGTCGATGAGCGCGATAAGAAGGGATTTCCTGACGTCCTCGACGGATTCGAGGGCCTCGTCATAGTTGTCCATGTAGATGAACCCGATCACCAGGCTCTGGTCGTCCACCTCCTGGATGGCAAGCCTCGTGGCCGTCTCATCGAACAGGTACAGGGCAATCAGTGCGCCCGCGTACCGGTCCCCCTCGATGACGTCCGAGTCCTCCGCAATGGAATCGAGCGGAATCCGCCGCATCAGCGCCCGGAAGTTGCTCGAGGAATAGTCGATCTCGAGCTCCACCGAGTCCTCCCCGGTCGGGAGGGTGTCCTTCGTGAGTGAGGGGAAAATCGAGGAAATCTGGCGCTTGAGGATCTTGTCGGTATTGACGGTCCTGTCAAACGCATAGTTCGTCCAGACGATCCTGCCCACCTCGTCGAGCACCGCATAGGGAATTTCGAGGTTTTTCAGGAGCTGTTTCTGCACCTGCCCGTACTGCGTGGCAAAGCTGATCAGTTCATTTTGATACAGGGTTTTATTGTTGAAGTAGTAGTAAAGAGCGATGGAGAAATACAGGATGAGGAACAGAGAAACCACAACGCCGGCCGGCCAGTACATGAAATAGATCAGCACATCCGCCAGAATCAGCAGGATTCCGAGCCGGATCGGCATGTTGAAGTACCCCGATAGCCTCCCTTTCAACTTAACTTGACTGCTCATAGTAGCAGGCCCTTTCCTGAAGGCTGAAATAGTATTTGGAGTTATTGTAGCATATTTGGAAAAAGCTTGCACCCCGGCCGAAATGCCCGAAAAATCAGCCACTGAAGTCCCGAAAGTTCCCCGATCAGCACCTCTCCATCATCCAACAAAATCCCTATATTTGATGTAACTAAAATATTGACATCGTGCGGGATCCCTGTTATGATTCAAGCATGAGTTGTAAGTAGTTCACTTACATTTACAGAGCATTCCGGAAAGGGGAAACAACATGAAAAAGATTCTGATCGTCAATGCAAGCAACCGCAGAAGGGGCAACTCCTTCGCACTCGAGGACTATCTGAAGAAAAAGCTCGAGGGAAAGGCCGAGGTGAAGACGCTCGAGACCGCAAACCAGAAGGTAAACGCATGTCTTGCCTGCGACGCGTGCAAGAGACAGCACACGCCGAACTGCATTCAGAAAGATGACTTCACCGCTCTGATCCCGGAGATCGACTCCTGTGACGGCATGATCATCCTCTCCCCCGTCCACTGGGATCAGTTCCCGGCACAGCTCAAGGCCTTCCTCGACAGAACCTACTCCTTCATGGACTTCACACAGCCTGATTTCTCCATGGCAACGAGAAAGGACAAGAAGCTCGCCGGTTTCTTCTGCGCAGGCTTTGGTCCGGTCGATGTCTACACGAAGATGGTCGAGACGAACCTGAAGAGCTTTGCAACGGCAGGCTTCACCGACTATAAGTGCCATGTCGCAGGCGATGCGAACGTCCCCGGCAGCATCATGGACAAGCCGGAAGACCTGAAGGCAGCGGACGAAATCGCCGACTGGATCCTCGCATAAAGATTCACGTTTTTTCAGAGATGAAAGCAGCAGCGGGAAGAGACTCCTCCTCTTCCCGCTGCTGCTTTTCTTTGCGGTATGGTTCCCGCCATTTTCCCAACCATGCAAAAAGACTCCGGCACCGAAGTGTCGAAGTCTTTTTTACTGTTCCGAATCAGAAACGTCAGCCCTGATTACTTCTCGCTGTACGGCAGGATTGCAAGATGTCTTGCTCTCTTGATGGCCGTGGTCAGCTCACGCTGATGTGTCGCGCAGGTACCGGTAATTCTTCTGGGAAGGATCTTTCCTCCCTCGGAGATGTACTTGCGAAGCTTTGCAGCATCCTTGTAATCGATGGTCTCCTTGCCACAGAACACACAGACCTTCTTCTTTCTGTGGAAGTTATTCTTTCTTCTGTAGGGCTTGTCCGTGCCCTCCGTCTTCGTGTAAGCCATGATTGCCTCCAACAAATCAAACGGTCCGATCAGAAACGTTCAAAGACAGATCACTTGAAGGGAAGCTCCTCCTCGATGCCGTCGGGGATATTCATGAATCCGCCGTCCGGCTCTCCGGAAGGTTCGCTCTCCGGTGCCGCCGCACTGCTGCGGGAGCCGCCATAGCTGCTGCCATTACTGCCACCCTGGTAGCTGCTGTAGTCGGGGCCGGAGGACTGTGCGTTCTTCGACTCCGCAAACTCGATATCATCCGCAACAACTTCGGTCGTATAGACCTTCACACCGTCGCGGTTGGTATAACTGCCGGTCTCAATGCGTCCGCTCAGGCAGATCTTGGTTCCCTTGTGCAGGTACTTCTCGACGAACTCGCCCGTCTTTCCGAAGGCCTTGCAGGAAATGAAATCTGCCGTCTGCTGCTCATTTGCACCCTGGCGGCTGCTCCGTCTCCGGTCGCATGCCACCGTAAATCTGGCGATTGCCATCGAGTTATCCCCCTGCGAATAACGCACGTCGGGATCCCTCGTCAAACGTCCCATCAGGACAACTTTGTTCATAGTATCCTACTTTCTGTTATGCTTCGTCCTGCTTCACACACAGATATCTGAGGACATTATCCATGATGCGCATGCGGTTCTCAATCTCGGCGATTGCAGAACCTTCCGCTTCGAACTGAATGAAGTAGTAGTAGGCTTCATCCATCTTCTGGATCTCATAGGCAAGCTTCTTCTTGCCCCAGTCATCGACATTTGCGATCTTGCCGCCGAATCTCTCGACGAGCGCCTTGCAATTGTCTACAACTGCTGTTCTTGCATCATCGTCAATCTGCGCATTCACAACAACGGCTAACTCGTATTTGCTCATGTGCTCTTACCTCCTTCTGGTCTCTTGGCCCGCGATCTGACGCGAGCAAGGATGGATTTTATTGCGCTCTGCTGGCAGACAGGGTGCAAAGGGGCTCTGACCCCACGGGTGTTAATAGTAGCACACGAGACATCAAAGGTTCAACTGTTTTTTTGGAAACTTTCAGTGCTGGATCTGCATGCCCTCCGCAAGCCGTGCCGCATAGGGCGCCACCGCTGTCCTGGCCATGGGAAGAAGCTCCCGGTCAAAGCTGTCCCGGACCTCAGGCTCCTTCCCGAACACCATCGTGTTGTCTTTTGTGCTCTCTGCAGGATCCCACCGGGGAAGATCCCCTCCGTTCGGATCGCCGTGCCTTGCAAAGTTCATCAGTGCCCCGAAGATCTGGCCTTCCACCTTCTCCGTCACCCCCGGCATCTGCGTCGAGGGGACAAGATGCGTGTTGTGGAAGACATACGGAATGTCCGCGCAGTGCCAGGGCGCCTTGCCGCCGTCCACCGGCTGATCGAGGTTGAAGAGTGCGGTCCAGACCTTTCCGCCCTGTGCCGCCCTCTCTGCCGCGTAGGACAGAAGCGGCTGCCGCACGGTGTAGTCGAGGGTCAGGACATCGGCAAGAGGCCGCCCGGGGTACGCCTCCTGAAAGAGAGGCAGGAGCTTTTCTGCGTTCTCCTTCCCGATGGCTTTTTCGACCGCTTCCTTCTGCTCCTTTTCCGGCGCAGTCCGAAGCGCATTGTCAAAGGGCATGAAGCCCGAGAACTCGGCAAAGACGGAGGTCACGATCATCGGAATGCCGATCGTCTCCTTCCGGAAGCCGTTCTCCATGGGATCCCCGAGGTACCAGTCATTCTTTTCCGGCGTCCCGCCGATCCCGTGTCCCATGCGGGCTGCAAGAGGCGAGAGCGCATTGTAGGCCGCGGCAAGGGATGCATAGGGCACCGTCTCGAGGTCCCTGATCTTCCGGATCTTCAGGCGCTTCATCATGGCAAGGACGAGCTCTCTCTGAGAGCCCTTGCTGTCCCCGGAAACCTCACGCGGGAAGATGCCGGACATGTTCAGGACCTTATGGTAGAGGCCGTCCGCCGCAGGCGTCTGCAGAAGGTTTGTGATCTTCATTCCGCCGCCCGACTGCCCGAACAGGGTGACATTCCCGGGATCTCCGCCAAAAGCTTCGATGTGATCCCGAACCCACATCAGAGCAAGGACAAGGTCCGCGTTTCCGGCGTTTGCGCTGTTTTTGTACTCCGGTCCGAACGAGGAGACATCGAGATACCCCAGGACGTTCAGCCGGTGGTTCACGCTCACCACGACGACATCGCCGTACTTTGCCATCGCCTGCCCGTCATAGGCCACCTGCTCGATCGACGAGCCGCCAAAGTAGCCGCCTCCGTGGATCCAGAAGAGCACCGGTCTCTTCCTGTCGTCGAGTCCCGGCGTCCAGATGTTGAGGTTCAGGCAGTCCTCGTCCATCGGCCACATGCGGTGCGGCACCAGGAGCTCTCCCCTGGGTCTGTCCACCCGAAGGAGCGGGCAGACGTACCCGTAGGATGTCGCATCATATTCCCCGCTCCAGGGATCTGCCTTCTCCGGCTGATGGAAGCGCTTTGCCTTCCCGTAGGGAATCCCCTTGAAGATCGAGATCCCGTCAAGCTCAAAGCCCCGGACAACGCCCTCTGAGAGCTCCACCCTTGCCGCATCGCCGCCGTGGCGAAAGGTCTGTTCCATGCACCCTCCTTCAGTCGCAGGCATCGAGCACTTCGCCGATGCTGTCGTCGATCACAAGGTCCGCCTGTGAATCCCGGCTCGTCGCGGACTTGTTGATGAGAACAAGCTTTCTGCCCCGGAAGTAATCGATAAGTCCCGCCGCCGGGTACACCACAAGGCTCGTGCCGCCGATGATGAGAACGTCCGCCTGCGCGATCGCCCGGACTGCCCCGTTGACGACGTCCATGTCGAGGCCCTCCTCGTAGAGGACGACATCGGGCTTTACCCTGCCGCCGCACTTCTCGCAGACCGGGATTTGGATGTTCTCCGGATCCTTCGGATCGCAGAACGTGAGCATGTACTTCTCGTCGTAGAAGGCATGGCAGTCCTCGCAGTAGTTTCGAAGAACGCTCCCGTGGAGCTCATAGACCGTTTTGCTTCCTGCCGCCTGATGCAGGCCGTCGATATTCTGGGTGACCACGGCTTTAAGCTTCCCCTCCTTCTCCCACTGGGCAAGCTTTTTGTGCGCCTTGTTTGGCCGCGCCTTCTGCCCCGGGACGAGGATCTTGTTGAAGTAAAACCTAAAGAACTCCTTCGGATTCTCCTCATAGAACGTGTGACTTAAGATCGTCTCCGGCGGATACCGGTACTGCTGATGATAGAGCCCGTCCTGAGACCTGAAATCCGGGATTCCGCTCTCGGTCGACACCCCCGCGCCGCCGAAGAAGACGACATTGTCGCTTTCTTTGATGATCTCGTTGAGCTCCTGAACCTTCGCATTGTCCTTTACCATTTGCGCACCTCCAGAAAAACAAAAAGGGAACCTGCAGTACTATCATACCGCAGATTCCCACAGGCTTTCGACCAAAAAAGTCCGTTACGCTGTACTGTCAGCGCTTTGATCACTCGATGTGGCAGATCCAGCCTTCCGGTGCCTCGATCTCGCCCTCCTGGATGCCAAGCAGGGTCTCGCGAAGCTTGGTCATGACAGGGCCCATCTTCTCCATGCCGGACTCGAACTCGATGTCCTTGCCATGGTCATTGATCTTGCCGATCGGGCTGATGACGGCAGCAGTGCCGCACAGGCCGCACTCGACGAAGTCGTTGTCCAGGACTTCCTTCCAGTAGACCGGTCTCTCATCGACGGTCAGGCCAAGGTAATGCTCGGCGACATAGACAAGAGAACGTCTCGTGATGGACGGCAGGATCGAATCGGACTTCGGAACCACCAGCTTGCCGTCGCGGTCGACGAACAGGATGTTGGCGCCGCCGGTCTCCTCAACCTTGGTTCTGGTTGCGGCATCCAGATAGATGTTCTCGGCAAAGCCCTCCTGATGCGCCTTGACGATCGCATGCAGGCTCATGGCATAGTTCAGGCCGGCCTTGATGTTGCCGGTGCCGTGCGGTGCCGCACGGTCGTAGTCGGAAACTCTCACGTAGATCGGCTTTGCGCCGCCCTTGAAGTAGGGTCCGACAGGGGTGGTCAGAATGCGGAACTGATAGTCATCTGCGGGCTTGACGCCGATGACCGGGCTGATGCCGAACATGTACGGACGGATATACAGGGTTGCACCGGTGCCATAGGGCGGAACCCAGGCATCATCTGCCTTGACGACGTCCTTGACGGCCTGCACGAAGCGGTCGACCGGGAACGGCGGCATCTCCAGACGCTTTGCGGAATCATACATTCTCTGTGCGTTCAGATCCGGGCGGAAGCAGACGATGTGTCCGTCCTTTGTCGTGTACGCCTTCAGGCCTTCGAATACGGACTGAGAATACTGCAGTACGCCGGCGCACTCGCTCATGACGATCTTGTCATCGTCAGTCAGTGCACCATCGTCCCACTTGCCACTTGCTTTGGTGTAGTTGGCGACGAAGCGCTTGTCGGTCTTCTGATAAGCGAAGCCGAGGTTGGCCCAGTCCAGATTTTTCTTCTCCATTGCTTTGATACCTCCGAAACTTGTTTCCTGCCGGAAGCAGCCTGACGTTGTTTCCCGCACATTTCGGTTTTCTATTATAAATCGGCTGTTTCCGTTTTACCACAGTAAAGTGACAGAACAGGTGTCCTTTCCATAAGGTCCGACCGCCTTTTTGCTGATTTTCCTATACCTCTACCTGCTCGCCGCCTCTTCCTTCAGGATCTTCTTTCCCCGGAGTGCCCAGTGGACCTTTCTCGTAAGTCTCGGGTGCAGGGTCAGGAGAACGAGATAACCCTTGTTCTTTGCGGTGAGATTCTCACAGGAGAGCATCTTAAAGAAGTTCTTCCGAAGGTAGGCGACAACCTGCGTGTAGAAGGCATTGCCCCTGTTCATGTCCTTTACCGGCACGTGGAGCATGTAGTCGAGTCTCTCATAGAGCCCGAAGCGAAGCGCCGAAGCCTGCAGCTCCGGGTATTTCCGGACCATCTCCTGCTCCACAAAGTCCGCATGGACGATGATGTCCCGGTAGACCCTCGAAAAGGAGCCTGCCTGCCTTCTTGTCACGGATCCCTTCCGGTGGACCACCGTGTATCCGCGGGCACTTAGCCTGTAGACCCCGTCCATCGTATCCACCATCTCCATGAGAAGCCGGAAATCCTCCCCGGTGATGCCCTCCGGGAAGAGATGCTGCTTCATGTAGCCTGCAGGAACAAGGGATGTGCAGAACGAAGCATCTCCCGTATAGAGAAGAAGACTTTCCGCAAAGGAGATGGCAGGGACAAAGGTATCCTCAACCGGCGGGATCACGACATCGGGGAGAGCCTCTCCCTTCTCGTTCACCTCCCGCCGTCCGATCTGGACGATGAAGTTCTCCTTTCCCTCATCTTCCATGACCTTCGCGCCCCGAAGGAGGTCCTCATACATCGTCTTTTCAATCCTGTCGTCCGAGTCGACAAAGCCGATAAAGGAGCCTCTGGCGTTCCGGATCCCGAGGTTTCTGGCGCTCGCCGCGCCTCCGTTTTCCTTGTGGAAGACTTTGATCCTCACGTCTTCCTTTGCAAGTTCCCGGCAGATTCGCAGGGATTCGTCCTTCGATCCGTCGTCCACAAGAAGGATCTCGAGATTTTTCAGTGTCTGTTCCTCAATCGTCTGCACCGTGTCCTTAAGGAATCCTTCCGCGTTGTACACGGGCACCACGACGCTGACAAGAGGTCTGTTGTCTGTTTCCATATCAGTTCGGCACTTTCAGGAATGGTTTCATCTCCGGGTCCCGGGAAATCGGTCCCCTCGACGGAAGCTCGATCTCGTCCAGGCTGTATCCGTCGAGAAGACACCCGCACAGCCACACGAGGCGCTCAGCCGCGGTATCCGCGTTCCAGATCGTCTCGATCGTCTGCCGCGCCATGTCCCCGAGCCTTGTGCAGAGAGGATCCGAGCGAAGCAGCTGCCTGACGCGCGAGAGGAGCTGGTCATAGTCGCACCTTGTGTAGAGAAGCCCGTTCACCCCGTTGGTGATAAGCCAGGGCACGCACCCCGCCTCGGTCCCCGCGACCACGGCGCAGCCGCTGTTCATCGCCTCGTTCACCACGGCGCCCCAGCCCTCGCCGGCATCGCTCGTAAAGACAAAGATCTGCGACTCCTCCATGAGCCCTCTTATCTTCTGGGGCGGCAAAAAGCCGTGGAAGGTGACGCAGTCGTTGAGGCCCTGCGCCGCTGCCTGATTCTTCAGCTCTTCCTCCCTCTCTCCGCCCCCTGCGATGTGAAGCTCGAACTTCTCCCCCGCGTTTTTGAGGTCTGCCGCAAGGCGAAGGGCGGTCTCCGGGTGCTTGAAGTCGACGAACCTGCCGGCCCAGAGAATCCGCGTCACCGGGCGCCCGCTCTTCTTTCGCACCTTCTGCTTGATCTCGGAGAGCTGTGTCTGCCCGTAGGTATAGAGCGGCGGAAAGTACCCCCAGCAGAGCTTCTTTCCCGGGAAGGCGCCGACGAGGGAAAAGTCGCTTGCGACGTACGCGCCCGCAGAGAGCAGGTAGTAGGGGCTTTCCCTGAACCTTGTGTAGGCGCGTCTTTTTGCGATCTGTCCCTTCGGGGACAGAGCTTTCCACTGTCCGTCCTTGTAGAGCCGCTCCGAGACGCAGAACGTGAGGTACCCGCAGCGCACCCTCTCCTCGATGATCTTCTCCACCGTCGGAGCCCAGCCGTAGAGCACCACATCGGAAGAAATCAGCAGCTGCTCTGCTTTCTTTGTATCGTCGTGGTAGCGGACGACATAGGGGAGATCTTCGGAGAGATCCTCCCAGCCCATGTCGAGGCGCTCCTTTTCCATGCGCATCGTCTGCAGAAACGTGAAGTTCCCCTCACCGAGGCTCTTCACCATGGCCTCGCAGAACGGGATCTGGTGGTGATTGATGTAGTTGGAGACAAATGTAACGTTCATATTCCCCCAAAGGCTCCTTCAGGCAAGGCTTCGGTAGATTTCAAGAAGCCGTCGGTAGTTCGTATCCGGGTTGTGGCGGATCAGGGCGGCAGCCCTTGCATTCTTCCCGAGAAGCTCTGCCATCTCCTCCTCGCAGAACACGGTGATCACGCCCTCGGCAAGCTCGTCCGATTTTCCGCCCGGGAACAGGATCCCATCCTCCCCGTCGTCCACAAGATCCCCGATGCCGCCGACCTTTGCCGCAACCACCGGCATTCCGAGAAGCATCGCCTCGCACAGGGAGTTCGGGGAATTCTCCATGATGGATGGGCAGACGAACACGTTGCTGTCAAGGAACCGCTCCTTCATCTGGCCTGCGGTAAGTTTCCCCAGCATCGTCACATGGCCCTGCAGGTGATATTTCCGGATCAGCTGCTCGAGGTATCTTCCGTAGGCGCTGATCCAGACCGCCTCCGGGTAGCGCTTTGCACCGGTGAGCTGTCCGCCCCCGATTTTCCCGAGGATGTTGGTGCCTGCAACGTACAGGTGCGTGTCCGGGAACTTTTCCAGGATCTTCGGCATCGCCTCGAGCATGAAGTGAAAGCCCTTCAGGGGATAGTCGCCCTGGGAGAGAAAGATCGAGCGGGGCAGGAAGCCCTCGCTCTCCGGATCCCAGCTGCCCGTATAAAACGGCGATCGCATGGTCTCGTTCATCACGTGGTAGAGCGCGTCCGGGTTGATCTTACTCGTGGTATTCCGGTCAAACGAGGTCCTGCCGGTCACGTGGGCCGTGCGGGAGATCGCCTCGGCCTCGATCCGCGCCCTCTTCCGGAACTTCTCCTGCTGCTCCTTCAGGGAATCGTGTTTTACCCGGTCCCGGAAGGTCCTTGCCTTCTGCACGCTGTAGGGAAGCTCTGCCATGTAGGCTTCCGCAATCGCACAGCACATGCCCTGCAGGCCGATGAGGGTCCTCTCGGGGTGGTCAAAGGCCTTTACCATCGCGAGCGTGTGGGGGAACTCCGTCCCGAAGATGTGCACGATGTCCGGCTCAAAGTCCCGGATCACGTTCGAGAAGCGCTCCTCGAGATCCCGGTCGTAGATTTCCGGGTGATCGAGATCCTCCTGAAAGCCGAAGAACTCGACAATCCCCCTGGTCTGTCCAAGGTCCGCCTGCCTTCCCGTCGAGACGTCCATGGCAAGATGGCAGTTTCCCATGTGGGCGGGCACCGGGCAGCAGACGCCAAGCTCCACAAGAAGCGAGGAATCACTCCCGTCCTTCTTCTCCCGGATCAGCCGCTCGAAGGAACCGGTGAGCCACCCCTCGCGGTTCGTATAGGGCTCCCCGACCATCTTCGCGAAGGCAGGCAGCATGATGTTGCAAAGCCAGAGAACTCTCATGCCCTGCCTCCTCTTTGAAGAAGGCCATTCCGCACCCTGTCGTAGAGGGCTGCCGTGTGCTTTCCGTGGGCAAGCTTTTCCCGCAAAGGCTGCAGGGTAAGGATCAGATATGCCTTAAAGCAGAACCGCTCCCGGAGCGTAAAGTACTTCCCTGTGATCTCCTTATGTTCTTCAGCAGAGCGCCTTCGTCCCTCCTCCGACTCCGAGTAGCCGCCGCCCTCGTAGTCCGCAACGACAAACCCCATGGGCACGGTGCGCACGTTCTTCGTGATCACGACCCGAAGGAAGTGCTCATAGTCCGCCCGGACCTTGTAAGAAAGGTCAAAGTGCTCGTCCCTGAAGATCTCAGCCGTATAGAAGCAGGCCTGGTGGTTCGGGATGTTCCGGTACATTGCAAAGTGGCTCATCACGGGGTTTGCCACGACCCTCTGCCCCGTTGTCTCCTCGATGATGTCCCCGTAGTAGATCGCGCTCCCCGGAAGAGAATCCGCCTCCACGGCCGCGCGGACCTTTGAGAGGACGGTTTCATCATGCAGAAGATCCCCGCAGTTCAAAAAGTACAGGATTCTCCCCGTGGCAATGCCTGCGGCGATGTTCATGCCGTCGTAGATTCCCTGATCCTTCGAAACCGTGACGCGGATTCTGGGGTCTTCGGGGAGTTTTTCAAGGCTTTTGTCCGTCGATCCCGCGTCCTTTACGAGGATCTCGAAATCCCCTTCGGTCTGGGAGAGGACGGAGGAAACCGTCTGATGCAGTTTTTCGCCGGCATTGCGGCAGACCACAATGACCGAGAAGAACGGTGTGTGCATGGCAGATACTACAATTCTTTCTCACTGATCCGGCGGCGTATAGGCCGGCAGATCGGAAAACAGGAACGACGAGTACGGAAGAATCCGTACCGTCGGATCATCGGCGCGAAGGAGGAATGCCGCAAAGTACAGCACGGCGGCAGCGATCACAAGGAAGGTCAGACCTGTCTTCAGGTTCTTCTCCTCCTTCGGGACAAGTTCCAGGGTCTTCGGGACGAGGAAGATCTGCGTTGCCGTGAGGTAGTAGCAGATCCTCGAGAGCTCCGGGATAAAGCTTGCAAACACGTAGATCCAGAGCGAAAGGAACGCGGCATTCGCGTAAAACCGGTGCGGTCCGGCAAGATCGTCCGCCCGGTGCCCGGAAATCCGAAGGCACAGGAACAGAAGAATGAGGCACGCCGCGCAGCGAAGGATCCCGGACCAGGTGATGCTCCCGCCGGCGGCAAGGATTGCGGACCCCTCATAGGAGGGATAGAGCTTTACCGCAAGCTTCAGCCAGAAGGATCTTGTCGCAAAGAAAACCGCTCCAAGTCCTGTGAACACGATCCTCTGTCCCATCTTCCAGGGGATGCGGCACAGGGGATAGAGAACCAGCACCACGAGCACCGACTTGTGGAACAGGGCGGCAGACAGCACCAGCGCCAGAAAGGGGAGGTACTCCCGCTGCAGAAAGAAGTACAGGGCAACGAGGGCCATCGAGAGCGCAAGGTAATACCGTACCGTGTTGTAGCACTGAAAGTACAGCCCGAAGGCCATGAACAGGAAGAACGAGAACGCAAACGAGTCCGAGAGCAGGTGGATCGAAAGAAGAAACAGCGCAATCGTCGCCCCGGCATAGATCGCAAAGAGCAGCAGGTAGTTCTCGTACCCGGCCAGGTGATACACAAGCTTTGCCAGTGCGTTGAACCCGGGCTCCGTCGGCACGTAGGCATCGACCGAGGCAAGGTGGAAGAACGAGACATAGCGAAGGTAATCGTTGCCCGTTGCCTGCCGGAGGGCTGCCGGAACGAAGAGAACCAGGTACAGCAGCGCCATGAAAAGACGCGATGCCGCCTTCCCCCGGCTCCCCGAAACGGTACTCTTTGTTTTCTCACTTCCGAAGGCCAGGGCACAGGAGACGATGGCGATTCCGATGTAGAGTCCCATCACGTCTCCTTCACATAGGGGCTTCGTCTCCCCTCCCGGATATCCTTCATCCCCTGTACCATGAGAGCGTAGGCCTTTTTGAACGGTACGCTCTGGCAGAGCGTCTTTTTCTTCGTCAGAAGAAAGCGAAGGGCAAAGGGCTTTTCCATCGCCCCGTACAGGTAGTGGTAGAGAACGCCGCGGTCGTAGAAGAACTTCTCGTTGTAGCCGTGAAACCAGGTGGACGCATTGTCCGCCCTTGCCTTCTCGTGGCCGATCACCGTGGGAACGCCGAGGATCTTCAGTCCCTTCTTCAGGCAGTCGTGGAGAAACAGGGAGTCCTCCCCGTTGGAGTAGGGCGCCCCGCCGCCAAAGAGCAGGGAGAACCAGATGTTCGCACGCCTGATCGATGCAAGCCTGCAGGCCATCGCATAGGTGGGATAGCGCCCGTAGTTGTACCAGGAGACGCGCTTTACCCTCGTGTTCTCGTAGGTCCGTCTCTCCTCCACGGCGGTCACGTTGAACATCAGAACGTCCGCCTCCGGGTGCTCTTCAAAGGCTTCGAGGACCCTCTCCCCGTAGTCATCGCAGTAGACGATGTCCTCATCGGAAAAGAGCACGATGTCCGCCCTTGCCCGAAGCAGCGCGTTGTTCCGGTTTCTTCCGACCCCGCGGTCGTCAAAGGCATAGCAGCGGATGGAATGCCTCTTCCTGGTGAACTCGCGGCTGGAGTTTTCCTGGCACTGGTTGCAGATGATGGCATCCGTCGAGATATTCATATGCTCCGCCAGCATGATTTCGTTTTCCTGCACGGCGGCAACGAGTACTTCCAGCGTCATCCTTTGGTCTTCTCTTCCTGATAATACTGTGACAGAAACCTGCCGTCCGCTCCTGCAAGGATGATCCCATCCGGCACGGCATGGCAGATCTTCATCTGTTCGATGTAATGGGACAGTCTCGTCCCTCTCCCCTCTCCCGCATACACGAGAAGAAGGAGAACTTCCCTGTCGGGGGCATGGTGCACGGCGCCGGTCCCCGCCTGCACCTCATACTCGGCCGCGGACTTTGCAGAAACTGCGCAGGAAACAGCGTCCTGAAGAAGCGCCGCCTTCTCCTTCGCGTCCTGCTCTCCCTTAGGGGAGAGGAGCATGACAGACCTGTGTTCTCCTGCAAGGAAGGCAAGATTTCGCTTCCTCTCGTCCACAAGAAACGCCGGAAGATCCTTCCCGACAACCCCCGCGCAGGGGATGCCAAGGCGAAGGACCACGTCCTCCGGCGTGTAGAAGGCATCGTCCAGCACACAGGAAAGCCAGAGGACGAGTACCGAGAACACAAGTCCCAGGAACAGTCCAAGGTACACGGCGTTCCAGGTGCGGTCCGAGACGACAACAAGCGCCGGTTCCGTCTCCGAGAGGAACGAGATCTGGTCAAATTCCTTCGCACTCTCCCCGAAGGAGAGCACCGCCTTCGTGATGGTATCGGTGAGGGCCTGTGCGTCCTCTTTCGAGGGGCAGGTCACCGTAAAGGTCAGTACCCGGATATCGCTCATGAGGTCGGTGGAAACGGCGTCCTCGGCCTCCTGAAGCGTCATGTCAGACGGGAGTCCGTCCTCCATGATCTTTTGCATCAGAGGCTCTGCAAAGAGCAGCTGCTTCCAGGTCGCGGCATTGTAGTAGTCGTAGGCCTCCTGTGTCTTCTTATTCACCGCAAAGTCGATGTAGAGGGTCTGGGTCTGTTCGTACTGTCTCTGATTTTTTACCGAGACGACAACCAGCGTGTAGATCGCGGCAAAGAGCAGGGCGCAGGCAATCATCGACACCGGGACAAGAATCAGATGCTTCCGGACCCGAAGGTACGTGCTCCTTCGGTTCAGGGTTTCATCCGCGTGCGGAGTGGTCATTGCTGCTGTCCTCCTCTTTCAGGGCCGTCACCTGGCCCTGGTCAACGCCCTCGGTGGAATCCGGCTGGAACAGGATCTTGAGGGTCAGAAGGCAGAGCTTCAAGTCGAGCCAGATGGAGTAGTTCTGGATGTAGGTGAGGTCGAGCTTTAACTTGTCATAGGGCGTCGTGTTGTACTTGCCGTAGACCTGCGCATAGCCCGCAAGGCCCGCCTTCACCTTCATGCGGTAGGCAAATTCGGGCATGGTCTCAAGGTACTGCGCGATGATCTCGGGCCGCTCCGGGCGGGGACCGATAAACGACATGTCGCCCTTTAAGATATTGATGAGCTGAGGGAGCTCATCGAGGCGGACCTTGCGGATGAAGTGCCCGACCTTCGTGATCCTGTCGTCATTCTCCGCGGCAAGACGGGCAACGCCGTCCTTCTCCGCATCGACCTTCATCGACCGGAACTTGATGATCCTGAATTCTCTCTGGTGGATCGTGCAGCGGACCTGCTTGTAGAACACCGGTCCCCCGTCCGACTTCACGAGAATCGCCGTGATGAGAAACAGGGGCGAGAGCAGGATCAGGAGAAAGAGTGAGAGCGCGATGTCAAAGAGCCGCTTCCAGAAGCGCTGGTTGACGGTCAGGGCATACTCCCGCGTCATGTAGATCGGCGTATCGAACAGGTGGAGCTGGGTCGAGCCCTTGACGAGAACGTCCGGAATCTTCGGCATCATGTAGGTGCGGATTCCCTGTTCATAGCAGAACTTTAACAGCTCGTTTCTCACATCCACCGGGATATCCCAGAGAACCACCGCCATGTGGTCCTTCAGGATCCTATCCTTCAGGGCCGGAAGCCCGATGTCAGCGCTGACCTTTCCCTCAATCCGGTACTTGTCCGGCCGGGATTTGAACTTTCCGATGATCTCATCCACCGGCCGCTCTCCGTGAATCAGAAGCAGCGGGATCGGCGGGAAGACCTTCTTGTAGACCCTGTCCGAGAGATTGACCCACAGGATCGCGATGAGGATCTGCACCCCCGTGCAGGCAAGCATCGGCAGGGCCGGCAGCGTCCAGTTCCGAAGGAGCGAGTCCTGGAAGTAGGAGATCACGTTGACGGCAAGGAGCGAGAACACCTGCGAGAGGCACACGTCCAGCTTTTTCATGTAGCCTGCGCGGAAGCCCCCGTAGGTCGTCATGAAGAACATCAGCAGCACGAAGTAGATCGCAAGGACCAGGATGTGGCCCTTCACATAAAACTTGAGCTTCAGGCGGACCAGCGGGTAGTAGTACACAAACCACAGCCACGCGTACACCGCCACCTGCAGAAGACTCCCGAGAAACGGGAGGTTCATCGCGAAAACTTTCCTGATTGAGCTCGATTTCTTATTTCCCATACGTTTGTTTCGTGTTTTTCCTGTCCGGAGCCCCGCCCGGGATGCCGACCCTCGGGGTCTTCTCATCGGCCGCGGTATCTTCCTTTACGATGTAGATCGGGCGGTTCTTGACTTCCAGGTAGGTCTTCGAGAGGTACTCCCCGATGATGCCGATGGAGAGCAGCTGCAGGCCGGAGACCAGAAGAATGATGCAGACCATGGAAGGCCACCCCGGTGTCGGATCCCCGAAGGCAAGCTTCCGGATGATGATGAAGATGATCATCAGGATCGCGATAAAGCACAGAAGGATCCCCATGAACGCCGAGATCGTAAGCGGCACCGTCGAGTAGGCGACGATCCCGTCGATCGCATAGCCGAACAGCGACCAGAAGCTCCACTTCGTCTTCCCGTGGGTGCGCTCGATGTTCTCGTAGGCAATCCACTTCGTCCTGAACCCGACCCAGGAAAAGATGCCCTTCGAGAAGCGGTTGTACTCGCTGACCTCGAGGATGGCGTCCACCACCGGCCGCGTCATCAGGCGAAAATCCCTCGATCCGTCGACGATCTCCGTCTTCGAATACCGGTTGATGAGGTGGTAAAAGCGGCGCGCAAAAAAGGAGCGAACCGGCGGCTCGCCGGTCCTGTTCACGCGCCGGGTTGCCACCTGATCGTACCCCTCGTCGAGATATCCGAACATCTCAGGCAACAGGCTTGGCGGATCCTGGAGATCTGCGTCCATGATGGAGACATAGTCTCCCCTCGCGTTCTGCAGGCCCGCGTACATCGCGGCCTCCTTGCCGAAGTTCCGGGAAAAGGACAAGAGCCTTACGTTTTGATCCTTTGCAACCAGCGCGCGCACGGCCTTAGCCGTCCCGTCCGATGAGCCGTCATCGACATAGATCAGCTCATAGTCAATGCCCCTTCCCTCGAGAAAGGGTTTGTTTTTCAAGAACTCCTCATAGAAGTAAGGAACGTTTTCCTCTTCGTTGAAGCACGGCACGATCGCCGTGAGGAGATGTTTTTCCAAGTCTGTGCTCCTTTAAGGCTCGAGAAAGACGGCAACACCCACAAGTCCGGGGCCGGTGTTCACCGCCATCGTCGCCGTGATCTGCTGCTCGAACAGGATCTTCTTGTCGATGAGCGTCTTTTCAAGGATCTCCTTGATGGTCATGGCCTCCTGATGGGCATCGCCCTCCTCGACCACGAGCCAGGCCTTGTGGCCGAACTGGTACTTTACGATCTCCTCGGTGAGCCTGACGCGGGCAAGCCTGGAGCCGCGAAGCTTGGCAACGGTATAGTACGATCCCGTCTCATCACAGGAGATGAGGGGCTTCAGGCGCAGCATCTCGCCGACGGTGCCCGCAACCTTGCCGATGCGCCCGCCGTGCTGGAGGTACTTCAGGGTATCCATGTAGAAGAAGACCTTGCTGTCCCTGATCTTGTCCTGGAGCTGGCGGCAGAGCACCTGATAGGGCACGCCGTGCTCGAGCTTGTGGGACGCCCAGATCGCAAAGATTCCCGCGCCGATGGAGATGTTCTTGGTGTCGAAGACAAAGACGTTCAGGTCCTCGACCTCGGTTGCCGCAAGACGGATCGTGTTGCAGGTGCCGGACAGGGAGGACGAGATCGTGATCGCAATCACGTTTTCGTACCCCTCCTTCTTGATCTCCTCGAACTTGTCCAGAACCTCGGCCACACTCGGGGTCGACGTCGTCGGGATCTCATTCGGAAAGCGGTTGTAGATCATGATCGGATCGATGTCGACGCCGTCCGCATAGTCCTTCTCCGGATACATGACGTGGAGCGGCAGCACCTCGATGTTGTACTTCTCCCGCTGTGCCCTGGCGATATCGCAGCCCGAATCCACCAGAATGGCAGTTTTCTGTTCGTTCATGTGTTCCCTCCTTTCTCCAAAAGAATGCTTCTTCCAAAAGCATGGAATGACACAGTACAAGGATAAGCCCGCTTGCCCGATTTCGCAATCGGCAGACAAAAACCCGGCGGCCGCGGGTTTCCGCAGCTGCCGGGCAGGATAAATTCGTGTTTTTCCCAGTTCTCTTATGTCTCAGGGATTGCACTTTTTGCAGGGCGAGTACCCCTCGGAAATGAGCTGATCCCTGCTCTCGTTCGAGTAGGCCCTGTTCTTCTCCTTCATCTGCGAGACGCTGCTGCAGGTCGGCAGATGGAACTTCTTCGTGTGCGTGTTGAGAACATACCCTCCGGAAGGTGTCGTGGAAGGAGTGGTCACCGCCGACGAAGAACTGGACGATGAAAGGGAAGAAGAACTTCCCGAAGAAGAACTTCCCGAAGAAGAACTTCCCTTCGAAGCACTCCCCGGGGTCAGATCCGTCGTGGGATCCGTCGAAAAGGTGAGTGTCTTTCCGTCGGAGACAACCGTGATCTCACCCTGATCGTCGGTGCGGAAGATCTTTGCCCCGGCGGCGGTAAGCCGTGTCAGGGCGCCTTCTGTCGGGTGCCCGTAGCTGTTGCCCTTCCCGACGCTGATCAGCGCATAGGAGGGTGTCACGGCATTTAACAGCTCTGTCGTGGACGAGGAATCGCTCCCGTGATGGCCGACGACATAGACATCGGAATCGAGCGGCAGCCCCGAGGCCACCATCTCGTACTCCTCGTCCTCCTCGGCATCCCCCGTCAGAAGAAAGCTCGTGTTCCCGTAGGTGATCCGTATGGCAATCGAGTTGTCATTGTCTCCCGGGTGGGTGTAGTAGGCAGGTCCCACAACCTGCAGCTGTGCCTTCCCGAGGGTGTAGACATCTCCCATGATGGGGTGAATGTCGTTTGCCCCGTTTGCCGCAAGGCCGTTCTCAAAGGACGCGTAGATCTTCGTGTCCGCGACGTAGTCCGGCGTCAGCGCGTACGTCACCGGTGTCGTGTTCAGCACACCGACAAGCCCCGCGATGTGGTCCTCATCATAGTGGGACGCCACAAGGTAGGTGAGTTTCGACACGCCGTGCTGCTGAAGATAGCTGACCACGTAGGAAGAGCTCTCCCTCGGGCCGCCGTCGTAGAGCATGTACTGGCCGTCGGACTTTATCAGGCATGAGAGCCCCTGTCCGACATCGAGCATCGTGAGGGAAAAACCGGACGAACCACTCGCTACCGTCTTTGCAGACGCAGCCTTTGTCTTTACCTTCGACTTTGCCTCCACCGCGCCGCCGGAAAGCAGCGTGCCAACAAACAGGACAACCGAAAGAAGGACAGCAGACAGTGCCGTCCTCGTCCGTTTATGCCATTGTTTCATGATGAAGCCTCCCCTGCCCCGTTTTCGGGGTACCTTTATTGTAACACCATCAGAGGATGGTCAGACAAAAGAGCAGGAGTTCAAAAAAGAGAAGCGAAAGGATAGCCGTCGCGATCATCAGGCGGTTCATCGTTTTGATGTCATCCGGCGTCACCTCCCGGAGGGGATCCCCGAGGGCCGCCTTTTGGACCATGTGCCCGAAGTACTGCGCGTCCCCGCCAAGCTGAACATCGAGAGCTCCCGCAGCCGCACTCTCCGGCTGCCCGGCGTTCGGGCTTAAATGCTTTCCCCTATCCCGGAGGAAGATCCGCCAGGCATTTCTCCCGTCAAGACGAAGCAGGAAGGCTGCCGCCACCATGAAAAGTCCGGAAAGACGCGCCGGAAGAAAGTTCACAATATCATCGAGGTGCGCCGCCGCACTGCCAAAGTACCGGTAGCGGTCGTTTTTGTAGCCGATCATCGAGTCCATCGTGTTCACGGCCTTGTAGAAAAAGCCGCCGACCGGCCCCAGTAGAAAGAGATAGAACATCGGCGCGATGACGCCGTCCGATGCGTTCTCCGCAACGGTCTCAACCGCCGCCTTCGTAACCCCCGTCTTGTCAAGAACCTCGGTATCCCTTCCTACCACCATGGACACGGCTTTCCTCGCTCCCGGAAGATCCCCGGAAACCAGCGGCCGGTACACCGCCATTGATGCATCGCGAAGACTCCTTGCCGCAAGGCACTGACAGGAGAAAATGACCTCCAGGACAAAGGAGAGCACCGGAGAGATCAAAGACGAAAGGTAAAGAAGAAGAATCACGGCAAGTGCTGTGCACACGGGCACCAGAACACAGAGGACGGTCCCTGCAAGGCGCTTTTTTCCCCTGTCCTCTTCTCTCTCATCCGATAGGTGAAAGATCCTCCACAGTCCCTTCTCCAGAAAGGAGATCAGTGTCCCGATCCCCTGGACCGGGTGCCAGAGCCGCTTCGGATCCCCGACAAGAGCATCGAGAAGACAGGCAAGAAGCAGAACCAGCATTCGTCTTTCAATTGTCTCTGCCATGTCTGTCTCCTCTCATTGCGGTATTTGCCATACGGGGAAAGTGTAGACCATTGCAGAGTATTTGCAACTTCGATTACCCGCGTTTTCTCCGGGATATGAAGTCTTTTTAAGTTGTAACCCATTTCAGGTTACAACTTAAATTCTTTCTGTCTGCACCATATGGAAAAATCGGGGCAGCGCCGGCCACCCCGATTTCTACATAACTGCATTACCGCAGTTTTCCTTATTCCATTGTCAGTCCAGCGTCAGGAGCAGGGCCATCTTGAAGGGCGTAAGCGCCTTCACGGAATGGCGGCCGTTCTTGTCAAACCGGAACGTCTGCCCGGCCGAGACCTCGTAGGCCTTTCCCTCGTAGCCGATCTCAGCCTTCCCGTCGAGGGCAAAGACCAGGGCATCGCCGGGGGCTGCGTGCTCCTTTAACGCCTGCCCTGCATCAAAGCTCATGAGGACAAACTTCATGTGGGGATCCGAGATGAGATCCATGTTGACGATGCGGCCTTCCCGGTAGGGAAGAAGGTCCTTGAGTTCAAATACGGTGCCGGATTTTAAGATGTCGTTCATTGTGCTCTCCTTTCGAAACGCGGTCTCGGTGTAGACCGTATCTTCCTTTGTCTCAACGCCCACCGGAATCCCGGTCGGGGTAATGATGCTCTGCCCTTCCTGCAGGGTTTCTCTTCTGCCGTCCTTTGTGAACACGGTAAGACTTCCCCTGTACACGGTGAAAAGCTTGTGGTACGCATAGGTCTCCGCGCTGATTCCCGTGTCCTTTGCAAGGGAGAAGACGGAAACGCTTCCCTTCAGTGCCTGCCTTGAGATCGTGCAGCCAGGGACCGGTTCATTGTCCGAGGCAACGGCCATCCATCTTTCCTCTTCCATGTCTTGCACCTCCTGTGCTTTGTTCTGTCTGTATGATGCCGGATTTCCTGACAAAAGTCCGTTGCATTTCCAACATTTCTCCCAAAAAAGAAGTGCCCCCCCCCGAAGGGAAACACCTCAAAGTGATCGATATGGTATCTGAAGATAAGGGACTGCTTTTTATGCGCTCTTCTTTGCTGCCGCCTTCTCCTCACGCTTCTTCTGCATGTAGGAGACGATCATCGTGCAGCTCGCATCGCCCGTGATGTTGACCGTGGTTCTTCCCATATCGAAGATGCGGTCGATGCCGTAGACAAGAGCGATACCGTCGATCGGAAGGCCGACCGAGGCAAGGACCATCGACAGCATGATCGGGCCTGCGCCCGGGACACCGGCGGTGCCGATGGAGGCGAGGGTTGCGGTCAGGACGACGGTAACCATCTGCTGCGGAGTCAGGGTGATGCCGTAGCAGGCGGCGATGAACACGGTGCAGACGCCCTGGTAGATCGCGGTGCCGTCCATATTGATGGTGGCGCCAAGGGGCAGGACGAAGGACGCAACTTCCTTCGAAGCGCCCATCTTCTCGGTGCACTCCATGTTGATGGGAAGCGTTCCGACGCTGGAGGCTGACGAGAAGGCAAAGAGCATGGCAGGCATCATGCCCTTGAAGAACTTCAAGGGGCTCATGTGGCCAAGCACCTTCACGGTCGTGCTGTAGACGACCACCATGTGGACGATGTAGGCAATATAGGCGCAGACAAGGACGATCGCCAGGGAGCCGATGATCGAGGGGCCGTTGTCCGCGATGACCGGGCAGAGCAGGCAGAAGACACCGATCGGGGAGAGCTTCAGGATCATCTCCATGCACTTCATGAAGATGTCATTGCACACATTGACCGCCTTCACGGCAGGCGCTGCCTTTTCTCCCACAAGGATGATCGCAAAGCCGATGATCAGGGCCATGACGATGATCTGCAGCATGTTCGCATCGGTGATCGGCGTCAGGAAGTTCGACGGGAAGATGTTCACGATCGTGTCCATGACCGAGGTTGCCTCTGCTCCCTCATAGGAGACGCCGCTTGTCGAGAGCATCGGAAATGCACCGCGGAACAGGTAGGCGAAGATCAGGCCGATCGTCGTCGCACACGCGGTGGTGCACAGGTAGTAAATCAGCGTTGTGCCGCCGATCATGCCGATCTTCTTGATATCCGAGAGCGAGATGACGCCCGCCAGAATCGAGAACAGGACAATCGGCGCGATGATGAACTTGATGAGGTTCAGGAAGATCGTGCCGAACGGCTTGATATAGCTGTCTGCAACGGAGGCGACGTTCTGCATGCACAGTCCCACGATGATTGCAAGGACCATGGCGATGAAGATCTGCGCCGCAAGGGAAAGTTTTTTCTTCTCCTTCTTCGGCTCCGGGTTCTCCGGTTCAATCTTCTTTAAGGTCTCCTGGGCCGTATCAATGGCCTCCGCCGGAGTCTTGTACTCTACCTTCTTCTCTTCCATAAATCTCCTCCATCTTCCAAAAAAGGGCGCCATGACCCCATGATCATGACGCCCTTGCCATTCTGCGGGCATTGTACCCTGAATGCGCCAAAAACTCAACACTTTCGGTTCTTCGGTCGGGGTCGTGTCAGCAGAAAGCTGCACGTGATATAGTTGTCGTATCGGACAAAAGGGGGACGAACATCATGCAGTCAGACGACGGGAAAAAGCCGAAGAAGACAAGATGGATGGAGAAATTCCGCTACCGTTTCGACAACATCATGGCGAGGGGAACGCTTGCCAAGGCGGCGCTCCTTCTTGTCTTCAGCCTGCTGGTCATCTTCTGTCTTGCTCTCATCGATTACCTCATTGAGCGCAGCGTCCACAAGCCGATGACAACGACCTTCTGGGATACGATGAACCACACCTTCGATCCCGGAAACCTGTACGGAGACGACAGGAGCCGCGGCTCCCTTGCCATCATGCTCATCGCCACGATCTTTGGCATGTTCTTTACCGCAACGCTGATCTCGATTATCAACAACGGCCTCGAGGCGCGCATGGACGCCCTCTCCAAAGGACACTCGAAGGTCCTCGAGAAGGGACACACGATCGTTCTCGGCTTCTCCGAGATCACCTATGCGATTCTCGCGGAACTGATCCGGGCAAACGAGAACCAGAGCGTGCAGACCATCGTCGTCATGGACATGAAAATCGACATCGACGTAATGGAAGAGAAAATCCAGCAGCACATGAACCGCTTCATCGCATCCCTGCCTGCCGCCGAGCAGAAGGCCGCACGGCGCCACACGCGGATCGTGTGCCGCTCGGGCCATATCTACAGCCTCGACGACCTCTCGATGTGCTCCATCGAGACCTGCTCCTCCGTCATCGTGAACAGCATCGACGATTCCCACACCCTGAAGGCCATCATGGCCTGCGCCTCGGTCTTTGAGAAGCTCTATGACAAAGCAGCTCCCGGGACAAAGGTCCCGCACATCACGGCCATGGTCATGAAGCGGGAAAACCAGGATGCCGCCATCGTCGCGGGCGGGAAATACCTGGAGCTTGTCTGCTACGAGGACCTGATGTCCCGCATCATCGCAAGCTCGAGCCGCTATCCGGGACTCTCCTATGTCTATACGGAGATCTTCAACTACGCAGGCCAGGAATTCTACTGCGTAAAGAAGGACGACATCCCGCTCGGCAGCAGGATGAACACAGATATGACGCTCTACGACCTGAACCAGCTCCTTCCTTCCAGCATCGCCGTCGGCGGCATCGATGCGGACACGGAGCACGAGGTGAGTATCTCGGAAAAGCTCTCCGATCCCTTTGCCGGGAAAAAGAGCTGCCTTGCCCCGACGATGGACGATATCCGCGTCCGTGATCTGGAGTTCCTCTACCTCATCGAGGAGGATGACAACAGCATCGCAGTTCTTCCGCAGGCGCCGGAAATTCACCTGAAGGCACCAAAGGAAAGGGCAGCCGCAAAGTCCCCCGTTCACTACGCGATTGTCGGGTGCGGTCCGCTGATCCTGACGGTTCTCGAGAGGCTCTCAAGTTTCCTTGCGCCGGGCACCAGGGTCACGATCATCGGCGACGGCGGGGAGGAGCAGACAACCAGGGAAAAACAGCAGGCATATGGAAAGGCCGGAGGAGAGCTTCATATCAAGGTCGAAAGTGCAAGGCTTGACCGCTATCACGACCTCTATGAGGCGATCCCGGCTGATGCGACGAGCATCATGGTCCTCTCCGATGCGCCGACCGGGGAGGATCAGGCCCTTGCGGACAAGGAGATGCGGCCGGTGGAGGACGTCATCGATGAAAGGACGCTCTCCCGCCTCGTGTTCCTTCGCCAGATCCGGGAGGACCGGAAGATCAATTTCAGCATTACCTGCGAGATCAATCTCGACCGCAACAGGCGTCTTGCCGAGTACACGGGAGCGGAGGATTACATCGTGGGTTCCCGCGTGACAGCCCTTATCATGACGCAGATCGCGCAGACGCGGGAGCTGCACCGGCTCTTTGCGGAGCTCATGGACCCGTTCGGAACGGAGATCTATTTCCGGCGCGTCGGGGATTTCATGGACGTCTCGGCCCCTGAAGGGATTACACTCTTTGAGGCGGCAGCGGCCCTGCAGAAACAGAACGAGGTCTTCATCGGCTACAGCCGTCTGATCTCTCAGGACTCCGGACGAAAGAGATACGAGATCCCGGTCCTCAACCCGCCAAAATACGAGCGCTGCGGAAACGGAGGTGCGCCGATCCGCTGCCACTTCCGGCCGGACGATCGCTTCGTCGTGCTCTCGAGCAACTCGTACAGCTGATCCAGAGGCTTTTTCTGTCCCCTGCAGGGGTGTTTATGGTATAAAATCGGGGAAGCATTGCAGCATACAAAGGAGTTTTTCATGAACATCAGCGATTATCTTGCATATGATACCAAAAGCACGAAGAGCCTTGTCGGCGCCGGAGAAGTGAAAGTGAAAAAGGGCGGTGCCCGGGAGTTCAAGGCGGGCGGCCTCTGGATCTACGACAATGAGATCGCAGAAACAAAGGGAGACTTTGCAGACGGCGACATTGTCCGCGTCCTCGACTTTGACGGATATTTCCTGGGCTACGGCGTCATCAACCGGAAGTCCACCATCCGCGTGCGGATCCTCTCCCGCAGGGAGGGCGATGTCATCACGCCGGCCTTCCTGTACGAGCGCGTGAAGGCTGCCTGGAAGTACCGGAAGGCCGTCATCGACACCTTAGCCTGCCGCGTGATCTTCGGCGAGGCGGACTTTCTGCCCGGCATCACGGTGGACAAGTACGGCGATATCCTTGTCATCGAATCCCTCTGCCTCGGCACGGACCGCCTGAAGAGCCTGATCCTTGCAGCCCTTGTGCAGGTTCTCCATCAGGACGGCATCAGGGTCCGCGGCATCTATGAGCGGAGCGATGCGAAGGTCCGGGAAAAGGAAGGCCTCGAGCGCACGAAAGGATTTCTCTCCGAGGAGTTCGACACCTTCGTTCCGATCACCGAGAACGGCGTGAAGTACATCGTGGACGTAAAGGACGGCCAGAAGACCGGCTTCTTCCTCGACCAGAAGCTGAACCGCAAGGCCATCCGCCCCATGTGCGCCCATGCAAACGAGGTCCTCGACCTGTTCACCCACACCGGATCCTTTGGCCTCAACGCCGCAATGGCAGGAGCAAAACACGTGATCTCCGTCGATGCCTCCGACCTTGCGATCGAACAGGCAAAACAGAACGCAAAGCTCAACGGCCTCGAGGACAGGATCGACTACCTCGTCGCCGATGTCTTCGACTACCTGCCAAAGCAGCGCGAAGCCGGAAAGCAGTACGACGTTGTCATCCTCGATCCCCCGGCCTTTACCAAGTCCCGGAATTCCGTGAAGGCGGCCTTCAGGGGCTACCGGGAGATCAACCGTGAGGGACTGCTCCTTGTAAAGGACGGCGGCTTCCTTGCGACCTGCTCCTGCTCCCACTTCATGGAGCCGCAGATGTTTGCCGACGCCATCAAGGAGGCGGCAAGAGATGCCCACAAAAGGATCCGCCAGGTGGAGTTCCGCCAGCAGGCACCGGATCACCCGATCCTGTGGGCAAACGATGCGTCCTACTACCTGAAGTTCTATATCTTCCAGGTCTGTGAGGAGCGGTGAGATCGCAGCGAACAGACAGATCTCGTTACGGGAGAGAAGGAAATGGCATTTTTCGATACCGACATCAAAAAGCTCGGCTTTGGTCTCATGCGCCTGCCCAGGAAAGGCGATGCCATCGACATCGATCAGGTGAAGGAGATGGTGGACCGCTTTCTGGCGGCGGGCTTTACCTACTTTGACACCGCCTGGGCCTACGAAGGGTCCGAGGATGCCATACGGCAGGCCCTTGTGGAACGCTATCCCAGGGACTCGTTCCAGCTTGCGACGAAGAACGCGGCCTGGATCAGGTGCAGGACAAGAGAGGATGCCATCGCACAGTTCGATGCCTCCCTTCAGCGCACCGGTGCCGGGTACTTTGACAACTACCTGCTCCACAACCTCGGCGAAAACCGAACGCATTTCTTTGACGACTTTGATCTGTGGGACTTTGTAAAGGAGAAGAAGGCCGAGGGGAAGATCCGCCATATCGGCATCTCCTTCCACTCGACGCCCGAAGAACTGGAGGAAATCCTGAAAGCCCACCCGGAGATCGAGTTCGTCCAGCTCCAGATCAACTATGCCGACTGGGAGAACCCGGCGGTAAACTCGAAGGGTGTCTATGAGATGGCAAGAAAGTACGACAAGCCTGTCATCGTCATGGAACCCGTAAAGGGCGGTCTTCTCGCCAATCCCCCGGAATCCGTGCGGGAGATCTTAAAGAGCGCGGAGCCCTCGATGTCAGAAGCCTCCTGGGCGGTCCGCTTTGCGGCATCGCTCCCCGGTGTCCTTGTGGTGCTCTCCGGCATGAGCTCTCTCACGCAGATGGAGGACAACCTCTCCTGTATGAAGGACTTTTCGGGGCTTACAGAGGACGAGGAAGAAACTCTCGAGCGTGCACGGACAGCCCTTGCAAAGATTCCGCTCATTCCCTGCACGACCTGCAACTACTGCGCGAAGGTCTGCCCGGAAAGCATCGGCATCTCCGGCACCTTCACAGCTATGAACGTCTACACGCTCTACCGCAGCATGCCTTCCGCCCTGCATCAGGAAAACTGGCTGGTGACAGGCCACGGAAAGAAACAGGCCGCAAACTGCATCAAATGCGGCAGATGCGAAATGGCATGTCCCCAGCACATCGAAATCCGCAGACATCTGTCGGATGCGGCAGAGCTCTTCGGACAGAAGAAAGCATAAAAGGCTGCTGAAAAAGCCCTGGAGGAAACTTAATGATCGCCGGAATGACGTACTATCAGATCTGCATGTACTTTCTCATCTACAGCTTCCTTGGCTGGGTGATTGAGGTCATCTACCACGCGGTCGCCGTGGGAAAGATCGTAAACCGCGGGTTCCTGAACGGCCCCGTCTGCCCGGTCTACGGCTTCGGCATGCTCGCGGTCCTTGCGGCCGGCAATGCGATCTTAGAGGCTGCAGGAGGAAGCGGCAGAGACGTCACGCAGATGAACAGTTTCCTGCTCTTTGTCTTTGGCATGCTCCTTGCCACGGCGGTCGAGCTTGTCGCCGGGTGGCTTCTCGATGTCCTGTTCCACGCCAGGTGGTGGGACTATTCCGACAAGCCCTTTAACCTCCACGGCTACATCTGTCCCGAGTTCTCGATTCTCTGGGGCATCGGCATCGTGCTCATCGTAAAGGTCGTCCACCCGGCACTCTCCAAAGGGACGACGCAGTCCATACCGGAGTCGATCGGCTGGCCGGTGATGGGCATTCTGTATCTGATCTATCTCATTGATCTTATCGTGACGGTCCTTACCGTATCCGGCATGAACAAGGAGCTGAAGCAGCTCGATGATATCCGCTCCCGCATGCGGGCGCCGAGCGATACCCTGACAAAGGTCATCGCAACGAACTCCATGAACGCCGCACAGCGCATTGAAGAAGGACAGGTGCAGGCAGCCCTTGCAAAGTCCGAGCTGCAGAATAACGTCCAGCAGGCACGGGAGGACGCGGATCTTCGAAGTGCACAGAGAAAGGCAAGAATCGACGAGACAAAGGATCTTCTGCGGCAGGATGTGGCAGACTCCATCGAGACCAGAGAGCTCAAAGTCCAGGCGGCAAGAGCCCAGTACGAGGAGCGCCTGAACGCCTATGCAGAGCATCTGAAGAGTCAGCGCATCTTCGGCTCCGGAAGACTTCTTCGGGCCTTCCCCGGCATGCATCATGAGACCTATCAGGATCTCATCGATGAGCTGAAGAAGCGGGCGCGGGAGAGAAAAGAGTGATTACGAGTCGAACTTCAGTCCCTTGAAGGCCTCTCCCAGGCTGAAGGTGAGAGGCGTCGTCTCCTCGCGGGTCATGCTCTCATAGATGGGGTTCAGGACAAGGGTTCCGGAGAGGAGCTTCGAGAGCAGGGCTGCGGTGTTCACGGCATCGGACATGCCGTTGTGCTCCTGCCCCTCCGGCACGATACCGGCCGCAAAGAGCGCCTCCGAGAGCTTGTAGCTGTGCTTTGTGTTCATGCGCTTCGAGAAGAGCTTCTGCGCATCGACCCAGTTGTCGAGAAGGCAGGAAAGCCCCGGGATCTCGATGTTCTTGCCCGCAGTCTCCTTCCGAAGCTGCGAGGCATCGCTCATGCTCCAGCTTAAGGCCCCGACATTTCCGTCGGTGTCGTACGTGTGGACCCAGTCCATGAAGGAGGTAAGGGCCTGCTCCATCTTCGGGGCACCCTCGAGGTCGCTCTCATGGATCCCGGTCAGCTGTTCGATGAAGGCATTCACCTGCCCGTATTCCGGGCAGACAAACGTATCGAACGTCGACACCATCTTGTAGTCCCGGTCCAGCATGGCCGCGCCGATCTGGATCGTCTCCAGTCCCTGATGGCCCGGACTGTTGTGGTCCGGCACCATGCACATCTCAAGATCTACCACTGCGTAGTGGCCGTATTTCTTCATGTCTCGCTGCTCTCCCCTGCCTTTTCCTCACTGCCGTCATAGATAATGACCGGCGTGTGAGTCTTTATCATTGCGTACAGCTCTTTTGCCTTCGCCAGCGGCATGTTCACACAGCCGTGAGATCCGCCGCTGACATAGATGTCCTTTCCGAACGACGAGCGCCAGGTTGCATCGTGCAGCCCCGTGCCGGTCCAGGTGACGGGCATCCAGTAGTTCACATGGGACACGTAGCCCGCCCCGACAAGCGTTGCAGGGCTCTGCTTGGACAGCACCTGGAACACACCGGGCAGCGTGTAGGTCGCAGACGAGCCGCTCTTTCCCGTCACAACGTCCGTCTCAAGAGCGACCTTCCCGTCCACGTAGTACCAGAGATGCTGCTCCCTGATGCTCACCTCGACGTAGGTCGTGCCGAAATCATTCTCCTCACCCCTCGAGCCCCCGCTTTTGTCATAGACCGCACTCACCGGATCCCCGGTAATAAGGGATGCCTTCAGGTTCTCGTAGGTCTTCCTGTGGTTCATGGTATACCCGAGGGTATCCTTGTAGGAGCCGCCGACGAGGATCTTCTCTCCCGCATGGGTGGTGAAGACCCGTTTGGTCTTCATCGTGTCGTATTTCTTTGCAAGGTCCTGGACGTACTTTGTCAGGTTCTTCTTGTTGACGGTGATGGAGTTGTCGTCCTTATTCCAGGTGAGCATCTTCAGGACCGTCTTTTTCTGCATCGTGTGGGTCTTCCCGCCGCCGATGTCGATGGAAATCGTATCGAAGGCGTTGATCTTCTGCATCTGATCGGTGAGCGAAAGATCGGAAGAAGAGACAGCGGGCTTTACCCTCGCCTCATCGATCGCGATCGTCTCTTCCTTATTCTTCAGGCCTTCTCTTACGAGGTCTGTGACCTTCTCCGCGTCGCAGGTGCTCCCCACGGTCTCCGGGACGATGTCAAACCCGGTTTCCGTCTCCTCAATGTACGCATCGGTGGGAGGAACCATCGCATCCTTCTGCAGGAAGGAAAGGCCGGACACAAAGGATGGGATCTCACTCTCGTTATAGGAAATAACAGGATCCAGGGTAAAATCCCGTACCGTCTTTTTCGAGAGGATCCAGGAGAGCCAGTACCTTGCCTTCTCGTCCACGAGCACCTTCTGAAGGCCGTCCGCATAGGAAAAGCTTCCGCCGACGTCTTCGAGCGTAAAGCCCGTCAGTTCCTTCCCCTCTTCCGTGATCGAAACCTCCGGAAACGAGTAGGACAGCTCCCTTTCCGCCTCCTCAGGCGTTTTCTCCGAGACATCGATGCCGTTGATCACGGTTCCCGGAAGGTACCTTGTGACGAAGTGCTCTGCGATGGCCGCATAGCCGATCACAAGAAGGGCCAGCACCGCGAAAAGGACGATCAGAAGGGCAGTCTTTTTCCCCTTCTTCCTTTTCCCCTTGTTCTCTTCCATACAGTTCTCCCCCTGCTGTAAGATTTGTGTTCCATGGTATACAGGAAAGTCCGAAAAATCAACGTGAAAGGCCCTGTTCTTTGCATGTGTCCCCCTCGCGGATATGCTATACTGCACGTTGTCCGTCGAAATCAAAGGAGAACCAACATGAAATTCAAACACCTGAAAACTGCTCTGACCTCTATTGTCCTTTCCCTTTGCCTTGCCGCATCCCCGGTTCTGTCCACTTTCGCCTGGGATGGTTCCGAGGTGGAGGCAACGCCTGATCAGGGGCAGGTCTTCAACTTCTACGACGCCTGGGGGCTCTATCACTGCGCCCTTCTTGACACCACGGCCCGCCCCTGCCCCTATGACTGGGCAAATTGCTGGCAGCACGAGGACTATCTTGCGACCTACGAGAACGACCCGAACTACAGGATCGTCAAAGGCATCGACGTCTCCGTGTTCCAGGGAGACATCGACTGGGCTAAGGTCAAGGCGGCCGGCTATGACTTCGTCATCGTGCGCCTTGGCCACAGCGGGAGCCGCACCGGCAGCATCGGCCTTGACAAGAACGCCCAGATCAATCTCGTGAACGCCCGCATGGCAGGGCTCCTCGTCGGTGCCTATTACTTCTCGCAGGCAACCAACGAGGCGGAGGCGATCACCGAGGCAAACGCCGCGCTCTCCCTGATCCAGGGCTTTCCTCTCGATCTTCCGCTCTTCTATGATCCGGAGTTCATTCGCGGAAGAGCCTGCCGCGTCGATAACCTCACCAAAGAGCAGTTCACGGCAAACACCGTCGCGTTCTGCAGCACCGTGGCAGCTGCCGGCTATCAGCCCGGCATCTATTCCAACCTGGTCTTCGAGGGATTTCACCTCGACATGCCGACCATCCAGAACTACAGCGTCTGGTATGCGGACTATGCTTCCATCCCGCAGACGCCCTATGACTTCCAGTACCTGCAGATCTCCGAGACCGGTCAGGTGCCGGGGATCACGGGAAATGTCGACGTCGATCTGATGTTCATCCCGACGACGCAGCAGTAAAGGAGGCAAAAATGGCAAAGGACACACTGCTGTCCCTTCGAAACAGCACCATGTATTCGGTATTTGTCCGGAACTACTCCGATGCGGGTACGTTCCGGGCACTGGAGGAGGATCTTCCCCGCATAAGAGCCCTCGGTACGGACATCATCTGGCTCATGCCGATCCACCCGACAGGAGAAAAGAACCGTAAAGGGGCTCTCGGCTCTCCCTATGCGATCCGCGACTACCGCGCGATCAATCCGGAGTACGGAACGATTGAGGACTTTGCGCACCTTGTCGATGCCATTCACGCGCAGGGCATGAAGTGCATCATCGATGTCGTCTACAACCACACAAGCCCCGACTCCGTGCTCTCCGCGGATCACCCGGAGTACTTCTACCACCTGCCGGACGGATCGTTCGGCAACCGGATCGGCGACTGGTGGGATGTCATCGACCTTGACTACAGCAATGCGGGGCTCTGGACCTATCAGATCGAGACCCTGAAGATCTGGGCGCAGTACGTCGACGGCTTCCGCTGCGATGTCGCACCCCTCGTCCCCGTCGGGTTCTGGAACCGGGCGCGGGAGGAGGTCGCCTCCGTCCGCCCCGGCTGCATCTGGCTTGCCGAGTCCGCAGAGCCGGCATTCATGACATTCGGGCGCTCGAGCGGCATCCCCATGGCATCCGACGGTGAGCTCTATTCTGCCTTTGATCTTTGCTATGACTACGATGCCTATCCGACCTTCGACGGCGTCCTCACCGGGAAGAATACTCTTTCAGACTATGCAAGAGAGCTGAACCGCCAGGAGATCATCTATCCTGCCAACTACGTAAAGCTTCGGTTCCTTGAAAACCACGACAGGCTCCGGGCCTCGTATCTGATCCGCGATCCGAAAGCCCTTGTCAGCTGGACCGCATTCAACGCCTTCCAGAAGGGCTGCACGCTGATCTACAACGGACAGGAAAAGGGCGTGACCCATACGCCGGGCCTCTTTGATAAGGACACCATCGACTGGAACCACGGAACCATCGATCTCTCGGATCTCATGGCACGCCTGTCCGTCATCAGGAAGGATCCGATCTTTGCCGACAGCACCTACCACGTCAGGGCAGAGGGCGATACGCTGATCGCAACGCATACGGAGAATCCAAAGAGTCCCGTTGACCCGGCAGGCGGCCGCATGGTCGGTGTGTTTGAGACAAAGGGTGTGCCTGCGGTCCTGTCTGTCCGGAAGATCGTCCCGGACGGCATCTACGAGAACCTCATCGATCACACGAAGATCGAAGTCGCCCAGGGACATCTGTCCACGGACGGCTCCCCGATCATTCTGAAGGTGGAAGGAAAAGAAAATGGCTGATAACGGACTTCGCGGCCCCTGGCCGGGACCCAAGGGCATGATTCCGGAGCCGGTGCAGAACGCGGCGGACGCAAACCTTGCAACAAGACGCTACCTCGACGCGATCCTGATCCGGGAGCGCCTCATCGGCGCAACCGAAGCGGACCTTACGCTTCGCCTCTTCGGAAAGACCTTTTCCTCGCCCATCATGACGCCTGCCTTCTCGCACCTCAATGAGGCGCTGAAGAAGACCGACCCGGACCGGCGCCCGATGAGAGAGTATGCAAGGGCTGCCGCCGACCTGAACCTTGTAAACTTCGTCGGGATGGAGAGCGATGAGACGATGGAAGGCATCTTTGCAACGGGTGCCTCGACCATCCGCATCATCAAGCCCTTTGCGGACCACGACAGGATCCTCGAACAGATCCGGTATTCGAAGGAGCACGGCGCCTTCGGCGTCGGCATCGACATCGACCACGTCTTCGGAACCGACGGCTCCTATGACGTCGTGGACGGGTTCCAGATGGGACCTGTGACAGAGGAGGACCTGAAAGCCTACGTGCAGGCCGCAGCCCCTCTCCCCTTCCTTGCAAAGGGAGTCCTCGGGTATGAGGACGCGCTCCTTTGCAGGCAGGCCGGCTGCGCCGGGATTGTCGTCTCCCACCACCACGGGAGAATGCCCTTTGCAGCCCCGCCCCTTGTGGTCCTTCCGGAAATCCTGCGCGCCCTCGGAAAGGCGCGCACCATGAAGGTCCTCGTCGACTGCAGCATCGATGACGGACGGGATGCCTTCAAGGCCCTTGCCCTCGGCGCCGATGCGGTGAGTGTCGGCCGCGGAATCCTGCGGCCACTGCTTTCCGGCGGCACACCTGCCGTTGAGGAAAAGATCACGCAGATGAACGGGGAGCTGAAGCAGCTCATGGGCTACACCGGCATTAAGAACCTTGCCGCCATGACGCCCGACGTGCTGATCCTGCCGGACTAAGTAAAAACAAAAACAACAGGCACCGGAGCAGAACACAGCCTTTTACAGCTGGCACCTGGCGGTTTGGAAAAAAAGCAGCGGCACCTCTCTCCTTTTGGAAAGACGATGCCGCTAAAACCGCCAGAGTGCCGGCTTTTTGTTCCTTTTTGATGGACGTTCCAATTTCAGACTGCACCCGTGCAGTGGCTATCTGGGGCAAACGCACTGGTGTATTTTTTCACATGCGTCATTAAATTGTAAGAAAATTCATTACCATCGTGGTCATGATTTCCTTTTCCAGCGGATTCGATTCTGCAATCATTAACGTCATGGCTGTCAGCTCTCCGTCACTGATGACCTTTGAACCACCAGCCCTGTACAAGGCATGATTGCGATCAAGAAACTCCAAAAACAGGGACGCTGCAATTCTCTTGCAGCCATCAACATAGGGGTGGTCCTTGATCATGAAATACAGAAGATTCGCTGCTTTCTCCTCCAGCGTGGGATAAACTTCCTCCCCGAATACATTCTGATACACAGCCGCAATAATGCCATCCACTATTCCTGGCTTCCGTTCCACACCGAATACATCTGTATGGAAGATATCCCGCATATGATCAACCATATCTCTGCATTCTTCTGCTGTAATCCGATAAACCGGGCTGTTTCCAACCGGTTTCTGCAAAGCCTGATGATCATACTGATCCAAAAGTGCCAGCGCTTCCGTATATCTGTTGACCGCACGCAGCACCTCATCTGCATCAACTTGCAAGGTGTCCGCAAGCATCCTGCTCTGAATCTCCACGGTCTTCTGCAGCGCCTGCAGTCGCTTTTCGTTGACTGAATAACCGTCAAGGATATACCGCTTAAGGACATCGTTGGCCCATCGGCGGAACTCAATACCACGCTTGGATTTGACACGGTACCCGACAGACAACACCATGTCCAGGCTGTAATACTCTGTCAGATGCAGCTGTGTTTTTCCTTGCATTGCCCCGTGAGGAGTGGTAGTCGCAAATTTTGCGACTACCACTTCTCCTTTCAATTCTTCCTTCAAGGCATTGTTGATATGCTTGCCAATTGTTTTGATATCCCTGCCAAACAGTTCCGACATCTGCTGCCTGTTCAGCCACACGTTCTCATCTTCCACGCGGACCTTCAGGCTGATTTCCCGGTCCTGCGTCTCAAATATGGCAAGTTGATACTCAAGATTCTGATCCGGAGTTAGTGCCTTTGACATCTTGCTTTCCTTCTATCAGCAGCCTGATTCTTTCACAAACCTCTTCTTCCGGCTTTCACTCCAGCATCTTGGAGAACCGGACGTGATCCTTCTCCATGCCAAAGTGCGTGTAGAACAGGAAGGCGTCCTGGCGCCTGATGTTTGCCGCGGCCACCAGCTCCGTACACTGATTCTCCCGCGCGATCTCCTCCGCCTTCTGAAGGAGCTGTGTTCCGATGCCCTGGGAGCGGACCAAGGAGTGAACGAGAAGCTCCTCAACCCTTGCAACCTTGCGCACGTGGTGAAGGAAGTACTCCATGCGAAGGTTCAGAAGGCCCACGAGTCCCTGATCCTGACTCTCGCACAGGACCATCGCAAAGGTTCCGCTCTCCACCTGCTTCTGATAGATTTCCGAAAAGGACGAGAGCGGAAGATCCCTGCCCTCCATGCGGCAGATGAGCTCATAGACCGCCTGCATGTCCTGTTCACCGGCTCTGCGGAAGGTGAGCTCTCCTTCCTTGCGGATCTTCTTCTGTCTCCGGATCCCCACGTACGGACCGTCCTCGCAGATCCCGCAGTCCTCAAAGCCCAGGGAATCGTAGTAGACGTTCAGGAACGCATTGTCCCTTGCGCAGTCGAGGCGAAGACAGGGGATATTCTCGGCCGCCGCGATCTCGCCCGCCTGCTCGATGATCACCTGTCCCATGCCGCGGACCCCCGGATCCGTCACGTGGTTGTGAAGGTAGACTGCCGGTGCGTCATCGTCCCAGCGGGAATCCTCCCTTGTCAGCACCACGGCCCCGACGATCGTGCCATAAGGGTCCTTCAGCGCATAGAGCTTTCCCTCCTCCTGCATCTGCCCGAAGTACTCGAGCGGGTAGATGAGAAGGTAGTCATCCGTATTCCACTGCTGAATGCCGTTTCGGTCCATCCAGCGGACTCTGTCCTCATAGAGGGAAAAGATCTTCCCCACTTCTTCCTTTTTCGCCACTTCCAGTTTTTCAGCCATAAAAGCCCCCCTTCCCGCAGTTCTTCGCGCCTGACTTTTACGTTACGCGCGTCGGGGCCAGACTGCAAGACGAAAAAACGGACAGGATTTTACCTCCTGTCCGTCCCGGTACCCTGTATATGGTGCTGCTTTACTTTGTAACCTTCGCTGCCTTTGCGGTCTTAGCGGTCTTTGCCGTCTCCGACTTCTCTTCCTTCACGTCGAGGAACTTCTCCGGAAGGGTCAGATGGAAATCCTTAGCCAGATCCCGGAAGTCCTGTGTCGTGATCGTCTGTCTCTTTCCGCCCGCTGCAAGGACCTTCAGGAGGATTCCCGCGGACTTGTCGATCGTGTGGACAAGGCCGAAGGTCTCATCAAAGGTTGCGCCCGAGCAGAAGATGCCGTGCATGGCCCAGATGACGGCGTTGTAGGACTGCATCTTCTTTGCGCTCTCCACGGCGATCGCGCGGCCGCCCGGAACCATCCACGGAACGACCCCGATGCCGTCCGGGAAGATGACCGGGCACTCGGTCATCATCTCCCAGAGTTCCCTCGTGAACGCCTCGTCGGTCAGCGGCAGAACGAAGGTGAGCGCAATGACATTTGCCGGGTGGCAGTGATAGATGACGCGGTGTGCGCCGTTTGTCTGTGCCTTCTTGACCTCATGGTTCATGAGGTGGGTCGGAAGTTCCGAGGTCGGACGGCCGCCATCGAGAAGCCCCCAGACGATGCGGTAGTTCTCACCGGTCTCGTCGACCTCAATGATGCCAAACGAATGCTCCGGATCCCGGACGACGTTCTGGAAATACCGGCCGGTGCCGGTGATGAAGAAGTGCTCCCTGGCAAGGCCCGGAACGCTGGTGCCGATGGGACGCCACTTGGCGGTCAGGTCGAAGTTCTCGGCAACCGATGCCACATCGTCCATCGTCATGCGGTAGGAGAGGTTTCCGCCGTTTCTCTCATGCCAGCCCTGCTCCCAGCCGTCTTCTGCCATCTGCATGAACTTCTTCGTGCACTCTGCATCCAGTACTCTCATCTTTACTCTTCCTTTCCCCCGGGCAGATACGTCCGGATCTCAAACGATGCTCTCACACAGCGGCGAAATGAGGCAAGATCTGCAACGGCATGATCTGCGATCATCTGTGCGCCGATATTTCCGATAGCGGTGGCCTCTCCGGGCCCCGCACTGACTTTCCGTCCGGTCTCTCTTGCGGTGAGCTCATTGAGGTACACCGCATTCGATCCGCCGCCGACGACGTGGATCTCATCAAAGTGCTTCCCCGTAAGATCCTCGATCTGATCCGCCGCCTGTCTGTAGCACACGGCAAGGGAGCAGTAGATGACGCGGGCCAGCGCCCAGGGCGTTACCGGCACCTCCTGTGCCGATTCTCTGCAGGCACTCTGCACTTCCTGAATCATGGATGCCGGGGCGAGGAACCGGTCATCATTGCAGGGAACGATCGAGGAGATCGTCTCCTCCTCTGCCCTGCTGCACAGGTTTGCAAAGGAATAGTCTTCCTTTCCCGTGCGGCCCGGGAAGTCGTAGCCTGCCTCGCACTCTTTTTTGAGGTTCTGGATCATCCAGAGCCCCATGATGTTCTTCAGAAACCGGTAGCGTCTGTCGTACCCGCCCTCGTTCGTGAAGTTCAGGAGCCGTGCCTGTTCCTTCGTGCAGGGGGTTTTGAGCTCGCAGCCAAACAGCGACCAGGTGCCGGAGGAGATGTAGAGGTTATCGTCTCCCTCTGCAGGGACTGCCATGACAGCGGATCCCGTGTCGTGGGTTGCGGGAAGGATCACCGTGCAGTCAAAGCCGGTCTCCTTCTGAATCTCCATCTTCAGGGTACCTGCGACGGTTCCCGGCATCGAAAGCTCTCCGAAGAGCTTCTCCGGAAGGTGGAGCTTTCTGATAAGGTCCAGATCCCAGGTGCAGGTCTTTGCATCGACAAGCTGCGTTGTCGTCGCGTTCGTGTACTCCTGGTGATACGTCCCGGTCAGGAGGAAGGTCAGGTAGTCCGGCACCATGAGAAGGTGGGAAGCCCTCTCCAGTGCGTCCTTACGGTCCATGCGGTCTGCCATCAGCTGGCAGATGGTGTTGAAGGACTGCTTCTGGATGCCGGTTCTTTCATAGAGATCCTTCGGGGAGAGGATGCTCTCGATCTGCTCTTCGATCCCCTTCGTTCTCTCATCGCGGTAGCACATGCAGTCCGAAATGCGCTTCCCGTCCCCGTCAAGGAGCACGTAGTCAACGCCCCAGGTATCGATCCCCATGGTCTTCGGGATCTTTCCCTGTTCCCGGCAGGCCTTCATGCCGTTTACGACCTCTGAAAACAGATGGTCAATGTCCCAGACAAGATGACCGTTTACGCGCTTTGCGCCGTTCTGAAAGCGATAGATCTCCTCGAGGACGAGCTTTCCGTTTTCCATATGGGCGAGCATGTGCCGCCCGCTCGATGCGCCGATATCAACGGCAAGGTAATAGACCGGTTCCATTTCAGACCCTCTTGGAAAGGACGTCCTTCTCGTACTGCATGCAGTCCTGGAACCAGTCCTCTTCCTTCAGCACGCCGTTCTTTTCGCAGAACATGTCCCAGATGTCCCCGAACGGCATCACCTTCATCTCTTCATTGAGGCTCATGAGAGCCGTGAAGTTTCCGGCATCCTGCAGATCTGCAAGCGTCTTGTTCGGCAGGAGCTCCGCATAGAGCAGGGCCTTCTGCATGTTGCGGAGGCCGTTCGTCCAGGCGCTGATGCGGTTGATGGAGGCATCGAAGTAATCCATGCCGATGAAGTAGTGCTCCGGGCCAGTGCGGACGATCTCGGTGGCGAGGTCTCTCAGGTCATCGTTGAAGATCGTCACATGATCGGAATCCCAGCGGACCGGGCGGGAGACATGGAGCGCCAGCTTGTCATGGAAGAGCAGCATCGAGGAGAGCTTGTCCGCGACGACCTCGGTCGGGTGGAAGTGCCCGGTATCGATGAGGCACAGGATCCCCTTCTCGTTGGCGTAGTTCATGTAGAACTCGTGGGAGCCGACCGTCATCGACTCGACGCCGATGCCGAAGACCTTGGACTCCACCGCAACATACACCTTGCTGTGGTCATAGGGGGTTGCGAGGATCTGATCCAGGGAATCCTTGAGGCGAGCTCTTGCTCTCGTGCGATCGCCCGGGACGTCCTTGACTCCGTCCGGAATCCAGATGTTCATAAGGCACGGCTGCCCTGTCTCACCCGCAAGGTACTCGGAGATCTTGATGCTCTGAATGCCGTGGCGAATCCAGAACTGGCGGATTCCCTCATCGGCACAGGAGAGCGTCCCGCGCATCGCGTCTGCCTTCGGGTGGGAGAAGAAGGTCGGATTGAAGTCAAGACCAAGGCCTCTTTCCTTTGCAAAGTCTGCCCAGGCTTTGAAGTGCTTCGGCTCCAGGGCATCGCGGTCTGCCCACTCGCCGTCCTCGAAGATCGCATAGGATGCGTGCAGGTTGATCTTGTGCTTTCCGGGGATATAGGAGAGGACCTTGTCGATGTCCTGCATCAGCTCCTTCGGATTCCGTGCGCGGTACGGATAGTTGCCGGTCGTCTGGATGCCGCCGGTCAGCGGTCCCTTCTGATCAAATCCGACCACGTCATCTCCCTGCCAGCAGTGGACCGAGAGCTTGATGTTCTTCGTGTTCTCAAGCGCTTTGTCGGTGTCAACACCAAGTGCTGCATAGCGCTTCTTTGCATCCTCATAGCGTTCCTGTACCGTCATCTGTAACCCTCCTGTGAAATGCGGATCTTTTCTGTCTGTACCTGCATTGTAGGAAGAGCATGTCTCTCCTTCCAGATCTGCAATTGACATCAGCAGCGTCCGTTTTTGCAAATGAGAGAGGGACCTGATACGATGGGAGAAAGAGAAAGGGGGAAGAGGCGATGCATGCACACCTTCTGGAGGAGCTTGGCCGGATTACGCCTGAGGAACACGCAATCCTGGACGGGAATTCGTCCATCGACCGCTCCCTGTACTACGACAGGGCAACGAGCAACGAGGTGGACGCGGCAAGGCTCTTAAAGAGCGGGCGTCTCATCGATATCCGTCCGAATGTGCGCTTCGTGCACTTCCCGGAGCACACCCACAACTACGTGGAGTTCGTCTACATGTGCAAGGGAAGCACCCGGCACGTGATCGACCACCAGGAGATGACCTTAAAGGAGGGGGATCTCCTGTTCATGAACCAGCATGCAACGCAGGAGGTGCTGCCGGCGGGTCAGAACGACATTGCGGTGAACTTCCTGATTCTTCCCGCCTTCTTTGACAAAGTTCTTCCGATGATCGATGACAGGACAAGTCCTTTGCGGGACTTTGTGGTCAGCTGCCTTACCGGCAGGGACATGGGAGGCAACTACCTCCTTTTTGCGGTGCACGATGTCCTCCCCGTCCAGAACCTTGTCGAAAACCTGATCGATCTCATGCTCCACGAGACGGGAAATGAGCAGCTTCTTCTGCAGCAGACGATGGGACTGCTGTTCATGAACCTTTTGAACTGCACCGACACCATCCACACGCCGGATACCTCCTGGGAGCAGGAGGTGATGATCCGCCTTCTTTCCTATCTGGAGACCAACTACAAAGAGGCAAAGCTGCAGCGCTTTGCCTCCGATAACCATGTGGATATTTACACCCTCGGGCGGATCATCAAAAAGAGCACCGGCTCCACCTTCAAGGAGCTTCTGCAGAAACAGCGTCTGAATGAGGCGGCCGTTCTTCTTGCCCACTCGGATCTCTCGATTGCCGAGGTCTCCGAGGCCGTGGGATACGAGAACACGAGCTTCTTCCACCGCCTCTTTGCCAGAGAGATGGGACTTAGCCCGAAGGCCTACCGGGATTCCAGAAGATAGACGAAGCAAAGCCTCGTTCCTCAGCACAGCTGCGTCTTCAGCTCCTTCCCCTCTTCCATGGCAAGAAGTCCGTGGATGCCCTCGTACACCATGGAGCGGATCGCATCCTCGGTGTAGAAGGCCATGTGCTGGGTGTGGACCACGTTTTTGAACTGGCGAAGATAGGCCATCTGCCGGTTCGGGAAGATGTCGGTCTTGCGGTTCCGGTGCACGATGTTCTCCTCGTTCTCGATGCAGTCGATGCCGAGGGCGCCGATCTTCTGGGTCTCGATCCCGCGGATCAGGGCTTCCACGTCCATAAGAGCCCCCCGCGCGCAGTTGATGAGCACCACCCCGTCCTTCATCTTCTCGAGCGTCCGCAGGCTGATCAGATGGTACGTGTCCTTTGTGAGGGCCGTGTGCACCGTGATGACATCGCTCTTTGCATACAGGGTGTCGAGATCCACGTAGGTCACGATGTTCTTCAGCTCTTCCTTCGGGTGCCGGTCATAGGCGATGAGGCGGCAGCCAAAACCCGAGAGGTTCCGTGCCACCTGTGCCCCGATCTTTCCGGTGCCGATGATGCCGATCGTGAGGTCCTTCATGTCCCTGCCCATGAGTCCCTCCAGCGAGTAATCGTTGCAGTTCGTCCGCCAGAGCGCCTGCTTGTAGTTTCGAAGGCACAGAAGGATCATCATCACCGTGTAGTCCGCAACGCCGTTCGGCGGGTAGTTGACGTTTGCCACATGCACCCCGCAGGACCTGGCCGCATTGAGATCGAGGTTGTTGTACCCGATCGTGCGGGTCGTAAGGAAGTGTACCCCGCGCTCTGCAAGGGCATGGAACATCGCATATTCGTACGTCCGCATCCCCTGGATGCACACCCCGCTCCCCGGATCCAGTGTCGGAATCATCTCCATTGTGAGGTCATTTGCAGAGAGCGTAAGGTCCAGGTGCTCGTCTTTTATCATTTCGTCAAAAAACGGGAGCTCATCGTCCCGCACGTTAAAGGCATGAAGCTCCACTCCCATTGCACAAAACGCAATGGAAGTGGTATCCATGTGCATCCTGACAATGATTGTGGTTTGACAGCCAGTGCATTGCCTTCGCG
>OMXP01000017.1 GCA_900315055.1 uncultured Lachnospiraceae bacterium | reverse complement strand
CAACACTGGCAGAAACACGTGACATAGCTATAATCCTCCTTGCAACCTTCCGGTTTCATATGAGATTATAGCCGATTTGTTGAAATCAGGTCAATAAATATATTTAATTATCGGTTAGCCGTACGGCTTGGAATTTTTGCACCATAAGACGAAGATCTTCCCGCCATATCCTCCAAACACAGCCGTGGAACCACACGAATCTTTGGCGAATGTGGCTCCTTGCATGGCATTTTCCAGTTTGATAGAATAGGTCGGTTAGTCGCAGAATGCTTTCATTTATGAGGTTTGTCTATGATTCAGAAGAGAGAAGACGTCCGTAACGTGGCAATCATCGCCCACGTCGATCACGGAAAGACCACCCTTGTCGATGGTCTGCTGCGTCAAAGCGGTGTGTTCCGTGCAAACCAGGTGGTGCAGGACCGCGTCATGGACTCCGGTGCCATTGAGCGTGAGCGTGGCATCACCATTACGAGTAAAAATACAGCCGTCATGTACAAGGGCGTGAAGATCAACATCCTTGACACCCCCGGCCATGCCGATTTCGGCGGCGAGGTGGAGCGTGTCCTGAAGATGGTCGACGGCGTCATCCTGGTCGTCGATGCCTTTGAGGGACCGATGCCCCAGACGAGGTTCGTCCTGTCCAAGGCCATGGATCTGGGGCTTGCCGTCATCGTGTGCATCAACAAGATCGACCGCCCCGGCGCGCGTCCGAGCCAGGTTGTCGATGAGACGCTGGAGCTTCTCATGGACCTTGGCGCCAACGACGAGCAGCTAGACTGCCCGTTCGTCTTCGCTTCCGCGAAGAGCGGCATTGCCACCCTGGATCTCGGAAGCCCGGGAGTCTCCATGAAGCCCCTGTTTGATACGATCCTCGAGCACATTCCGGCGCCTGTCGGTGATCCCGACGCTCCGACCCAGGTCCTGATCTCCACGATCGACTACAACGACTATGTCGGCCGCATCGGCATCGGCAAGGTCAGCAACGGCAGCATCAAGGTCGGCCAGGACGTTGTCCTTGTCAACCACCACGATGAGTCCAAGCACTACCGTTGCAAGGTCAACACCCTCTATGAATTCGAAGGTCTGCAGAAGATTCCGGTGACCGAGGCAAAGATGGGTTCCATTGTCGCCATCTCCGGCATCGAGGATCTGCACATCGGCGATACGATCTGCGGACCGGAAAAGATCGAGGCCATCCCGTTCCCGAAGATCGAGGAGCCGACGATCTCCATGACCTTCAGTGTCAACGACTCTCCTCTTGCCGGCAAGGACGGCAAGTACATCACGAGCCGCCATATCCGCGATCGTCTGATGCGGGAGCTGAACACCGATGTGTCACTTCGCGTCGAGGATACGGATTCCACGGATACCTTCAAGGTTTCCGGACGCGGTGAGCTGCATCTGTCGGTCCTCATCGAGACCATGCGCCGTGAGGGATATGAGTTCGCCGTATCCAAGGCAGAAGTCATCTACCACTACGACGAGAACGGCAAGAAGTACGAGCCCATCGAGCAGTGCATCATCGATGTCCCAGAGGAATTCTCCGGCAACGTCATTCAGGTGCTCGGCCAGAGAAAGGGTGAACTCGTGGGCATGGGCACCGCCAACGGCGGATACACACGCCTTGAGTTCAAGATCCCGTCCAGAGGCCTGATCGGCTACCGCGGGCAGTTCATGACCGATACCAAGGGCAACGGCATCATGAACACGATCTTCTCCGGGTATGAGCCTTACAAGGGCGATATCGCCTACCGCAAGCAGGGTTCCATCATCGCCTTCGAGTCCGGTGTAGCCGTGACCTACGGCCTGTTCATCGCCCAGGAGCGCGGCACGCTGTTCATCGGACCCGGTGAGGAAGTGTATTCTGGCATGATCATCGGCGAGGCCGGAAAGTCCGAGGATGTCGAGGTCAATGTCTGCAAGACCAAGCACCTGACCAATACCCGTACGTCGGCTTCCGACGAGGCACTCCGCCTCGTTCCGCCCAAGATCATGTCGCTGGAGCAGGCGATTGAGTACGTCGACACTGACGAGCTCCTCGAGGTCACCCCGAAGCATCTTCGCCTTCGCAAGAAGATCCTCGATCCCCGCATGAGAAAGCGCGCGAATATCGCGGCAAATCAGAAGGCCCAGGCAGCAGCCGAGGCCGCAAAGAACAATCAGTAACCGGCATATAAAGAGCGGTTCCCGTCATCGAAAAGATGACAGGAACCGCTTTTTTCGTTCTGTGATGTTGTCTTTTATTTTATCAAAGATGCAGGATCCTGGATGCGATATTGAAGTACACAAGAAGGGATACCGCATCGACGATCGTCGTGATGAGAGGCGATGCCATGACGGCAGGATCGAGATGAATCTTCGCGGCAACCAGAGGCAGAATGCAGCCGATCATCTTGGCAAAGATCACGACCACAACAAGTGTCAGGCACACAATGAGAGCAATGACCGGCTCTCTTCTGTCGAGAAAGATCATCTTCAGGAAGTTCACGGCAGACAATGTCACACCGCAGAGCACCGCGACCCGGATCTCCTTCCAGAGTGCCCGCGGCAGATCACGAAACTCGATCTCATTCAGCGAGATACCGCGGATAATGGAGACCGATGCCTGGGAGCCGGAGTTGCCGCCGGTGTCCATGAGCATCGGGATATAGGCGGTCAGCGCCACATACGCTGCAAGGGCATCCTCAAAGTGCGTGATGATCGCACCGGTGAAGGTTGCGGACACCATGAGGATCAGGAGCCATGGCATGCGGTTTTTGTAGGTCTCAAAAACCGAGGTTCTGAAATAGGTCTTCTCGGAGGGGACGATGGCGGCCATCTTCTCGATATCCTCGGTGGCCTCTTCCTCCATGATATCGACCACATCGTCGATCGTGATAATGCCGACCATGCGGTTTTCCGTGTCGACAACCGGCATTGCGGTGAAATCGTACTTCTGGAACATCTTCGCCGCTTCCTCCTGGTCCGTCGTCGTGCGGATGGAGATGACGTTTTCGTTCATGATGTCGCCGATGACCTCGTCCGGCTCCTTGATCAGAAGGAACCTGAGGGCCACTGTACCCACGAGAACGCGCTGTTTGTCGAGCACGTAGCAGATGTTGGTGGTCTCGGAGTCGAGGCCGATCTTCCGGATGCGCTCGATCGCATCCTGTACGGTCATATCCTCCTTGAGGTCTACGTACTCGACCGTCATGATCGAGCCTGCGGAGTCCTCCGGATAGCGCAGCAGATGGTTGATGTCGTCTCTCGTCTCCGGACTGGCATTGGCGAGGATCTTCTTGACGACGTTTGCCGGCATCTCCTCGAGCAGGTCCGTGGCATCGTCTGCCTGCAGGTTGTCGATGATGTTCGATGCTTCCTTATCGGAGAGGGAAGAAATGATGTACTGCTGATCGTCGATCTCGAGCTGGGCAAAGACATCAGCCGCCATGCTCTTCGGGAGGATCCGGAACATCTTCAGGGAATCCTCGTCCTCCATGTCGTCCATGACCGCCGCAATATCCGCGGCCTGCATCTCCGATGCCGTCTGCCGAAGCTTTGTATACTGCTTTTCCTCAAGCAGCGTGGTCAGAACCTTCTCGTTCTCACGCTCTTCGTTTTCCATAGTGCTGTCCATGGAACACCTCCTGAAATTGTGGTCTGATGACTACTTCGGCCGGGATCGGCATTGTCTGCTGATACAGATTGTTTCGTCACGAATAACCACCTCCTTTCAGGATTGAGCATTAAAACAGGCAAGTTCAGTTTAATGAGCCTTTTGAGGTCTGTCAAACCGGATTGTCAGCATCAGGTATCAAATCCGTAGAATCCGTGTGAAATTTCATTCACCCGGATGCTCCCACGGCCCAGCGCGGAGAGTTTTTCAAGAAGTGCTGCCTTTTCTTCTTCCGGCACATGACAGGTCAGGGCGACTGCATCGGTGTAGGCTGTGTCGTCTACCCTGATCTTCTCCTGCTTTAACAGATACAGGGCAGAATCAAGCTGGGCGTAGGAGAGCGTGATCTGAAGGACGGCCCCTTCCTTTCTCTCAACGATTCCGGCGTCGTCAAGTGCCGCCTTCGCAGCTTTCCCGTAAGCTCTTGCCAGCGGTCCTGCGCCAAGAAGCGTTCCCCCGAAATACCTCGTCACCACGATGAGAATGCCGGTGCATGCCTCCCCGTCGATGACGTTCAGGATCGGCATGCCGCCGGTTCCGGAGGGCTCTCCGTCGTCCGAAAAACGCCTGTTGTCGCGCTTCTCCCCGAGGACATACGCAAAACAGTGATGTCTTGCATCGAAGTACTGCTTCCGGATGCGGGCAAGTTCCGCATCGATCTCTTCCTTTGAGGAAACCGGAATCGCCTCGCCCAGAAACCTCGACTTTTTCTCGTCGTACTCTCCTGCCCCGCGCTTTTCAATCGTGTGGTAGCCTGCCATGTCAGCGGATTCCTTTCCTGTGAACGTACCAGAAATAGTAGATGACAAATGCAGCGGATGTGATGATCCAGGTGATCGGATAGTTCAGGAGCACCGTGTGCAGCACCGGATAGCGCGGCACCATGATGACATTCCAGAGAATCCGGATCACACAGACGCCGATGATGGTGATGATCGTCGGGATCAGTGCATCTCCCATGCCGATGAGGGCGCCGGAAAAGACCTCGATGCCGATGTAGGACCAGTAGAAGGCGGCAAGATAGCGTGTGATGGTGACACCGATATCAATGACGATCTGCTCCTTGGAGAAGATCCGGTACATGACGGGGGCGATCACAAAGAGAATTCCGGAGATACTCAGCGTCATGATGGTGGCGATCAGGAATGTCTGCCGGACGATACTGCGAACCCGTTTGTAGAGCCCTGCTCCGTAGTTCTGTCCGATCATCGTCGTCATCGCCGTCCCTAGCGATTCGATGATGGTCCAGTACAGGGCATCGACGCGGCTCGAAGCGCCCCAGGCTGCAACAGTGTTGGTGCCGAAGCCATTGACCGCCGTCTGAATGATGATATTCGAAAATGTGTACATCATGGAGCGAAGGCCCGCCGGGACACCGATCGCGATGATGCGGCCGGCATATTTCCCGACGAACCGGATCCTGCGAAGGCTCAGGCGGTACATGTCATCAGTCGTGCACATTGCCCGGAGAGTCAGCACGGCCGAAACCACCTGGGAGATCACCGTGGCGATCGCCGCGCCGGCAACCCCCTGATGGAAGCCGCCGACAAAGAGAAAGTCCAGTACGATATTCGTCACTGCACCGGCAATGAGGTAGTAGGTAGGTTTCTTCGAATCGCCCACGGCGCGCAGAATCCCGGAACCCATGTTGTAGACCATGTTCGGGATCATGCCAAGGCAGTACAGGCGAAGATAGACTGCGGACGAGTAAAGAGAGTCCGCCGGAGTATTCATGATGACCAGGGTTTCCGGCGCCACGGCAACGCCAAGTACGGTAAAGATGGCTCCACCTGTCAGGGCAATCGCAATCGCCGAGTGGACCGAGGCTTCCACCTCGTTCCGCCTTGCCGCACCGTAGTACTGGGCGATGACCACGGTGGCTCCGGACGAGATGCCGACAAAGAAGCCGACCATCAGGTTGATGATCTGCGCCGCCGCACCGCCGACAGCCGACAGTCCGACCGTGCCGACAAACTGCCCGACGACCATCGAATCTACGGTGTTGTAGAGCAGCTGAAAAAATGTGCCCAGAAGCAGGGGGAAGAAAAACCGCAGAAGTTCCTTCCAGATCGTCCCGGTGAGCATCGCATTGTCAAGGTCATAGGGTTTCTTTTCCACGGCTGTCTTTGCCTGTTCAGCTCCCATATCCATCTCTCCTCTCACATCGAAAACGACTTCATCTTAGCCCGTGGGTTGCCTTCTGGCAATGAAAAAAATGAACAGCTTGCCAAATCCTCCGGTTTATGTTAGCCTTTCTGCTGCGTCAAGGTTCAGACGCCGAGTGTTAGTAAATCCGTTTGCCACTCGTCAAAACTAAGCGGATTTCTTCTATTTCGATGCACATCTTCTGAACATGTGTGTTCGAACCGGTTGAATGCAGCTTTGTGAACGTTGTCGATGCCGGCCCGAACTTCCGGAAGAAAGGAAAACACATGTCAGATCAAAAGAACACCCACACAACAAAAATGACCACCCTTTTCATCGCGCAGGCAGGCATTATCGCCGCCCTGTACGTGGCTCTCACCTGGATTGCGGCAGGCTTTGACCTTGCAAGCGGTGCCATTCAGGTCCGCATCTCCGAGATGCTCTGCGTCCTGCCCTACTTCACGCCGGCCGCAGTTCCCGGCCTTGCGATCGGGTGCCTCATCGCAAACTTTGTCACCGGCTCCGCGATGCCGGATGTCATTTTCGGCACCCTGGCAACCCTCATCGGTGCCCTGGGCTCGAGAGCTCTTAGGAATCACCGGTTTCTCTGCACTCTGCCGCCGGTGATCGCAAATGCGGTCATCGTCCCGCTGATTCTCATCTTTGCCTACCACCTGACGGACTCCTTCTGGTTCCTGTTCGCCACGGTCGGCCTCGGTGAGGCCATCGCCTGCATCGGCTTTGGCGGCATCCTCATCTCGGCACTTCGCCCGGTGCGGGCCCAGGTCTTCGGATCTCTTGGCAGCGCAAAGAAGAAGGACGTCCGTACCGCGTAATACTGTAAAATCTTCAAACGCCTCTTGCTTTCAGAAAAGCTCTCCGGCAGCCGGAGAGCTTTTTTGTTACCGGATGGCCCAGCGAAGCTTTGCGGACTTCGCCCGAGGGTTGCGATGGCACTCTTCCCCCGTAGGCCTTGTCACATCCGATGCGATTCTCTGATAGCGGCCTTCCCGGAAGGCCTCCTTGAACTGTTTCTTGACGATTCGATCCTCCCCCGAGTGGAAGGTCAGAATTGCAACGCGGCCGCCGGGATTCAGGACGTCCGGCAGTGCATCAAGAAGGGAAGACAGGGATTCATATTCCTGATTGATGTCAATGCGAAGGGCCTGAAACGTCCTGGAGCAGGATTTTCGAACCGTCTCCTCGATCTCTTCCTTTTTGCAGCCTGTCATTGCCCCGGTGACCGCCTCCCGCACAAGATCGGCAAGCTGTGTTGTCGTCTCGACCGGCTTTTTCTTTCTGAGGGCGCTCATCACCTTTGCCGCGATCTCCTCTGCATAGGGCTCGTCCGCATTGTCGATGAGAAGTCCTGTCAGTTCATCCCGGTCAAGGGTTTTCAGCCGCTCCGCCGCCGTCTCTCCCCTTGCGGGATCAAGCCTTAAGTCAAGAGGTCCTTCTCTTTTCCAGGAAAAGCCGCGCTCCGGTTCATCGATCTGCATGGAGGAGACGCCAAGATCTGCAAGCACAAAGTCGAAGGGGCCGAACCGCTCTGCTGCCTTTTGCACATCTCTGAAATTCAGGTGGAGAATGGAAAGCTCCTCTTTTGTATGTCCTTCCTCGCGGAGCATCTTTTCCGTCCGGACGATATTCTCGGAATCCACATCGAGGGCAGTCAGGTGTCCCGTGCCCGCAAGGCACTCCAGCATTTTTCTCGTGTGGCCGCCGTAGCCGAGCGTACAGTCAAGACCGGACTCGCCGGGCCTGATCGAGAGGACCTCCAGGATCTCGTTCACCATGATCGGGATGTGCATTCCGGCCGGCGTCGAGCCCTTTGAGATGACCTTCTCAATCTCCTCCGGATACTTCTCCGGATTTTGTTCCTTGTACTTTTCCGCATAGGTGTGCGGGTGCGTGCCACGGTAGTGGGGTCGTCTTTTATGCGGTGTATTTTCAGCCGTTTCCATGCTCCCTCCCTTTGTACGATGTCAGGTATCCGTTTCGCACCTCTCCGAGAAGATACAAAGACCCTGTAAGAACAAGCGGTGTACCATCCGCAAGTTCAAAACCGAGGTCCAGAGCTTCGTTCACACTCTGTGCTGTCCTTACCTTTGCGCCATGTGCCCGAAGATATCCTGCGAGAACATCAGAATCGAGAGCGCGGGGGGAATCGGGCTTCAGAAGAATAAAGCCCCTCGCATACGGCAGAAGGAGATCCATCATCTCCCGGTAGTCCTTGTCCTGCAGAACGCCGAGAAGAAACTCCACCTTCTGTCCCGGAAAGACCGTATCGAGCGCCGCGGCAAGCGTGCGGGCGCACTGGGGATTATGGGCACCGTCGGCAATGAACACGGGATTCTTCGAGAGAACCTCGAAGCGCCCGGGCCAGCGGACTCTTTCAAGTCCCTGACGAATCGACGAATCGGGAATCCCGAGTTTCCTTGAGGCTTCGATTGCCACGGCGGCATTGCCCGCCTGATGCTCTCCGATCAGGGGAAGCCTGACATCGGTCAGGTCCTGATACGTCAGCACCTGGCCGGAAAGACCTAGGCTTTGTGTGCGAAGCGACGGGAAATCTGCGACAGCAAGAGGCGCGTCATGTTCTGCTGCCACCTGACGGAAGACCTCCATGACCCCCGGCGTTCCAGGGTGACAGATAACGGGAACATGATCCTTGATGATTCCCGCCTTCTCCCCCGCGATCTTCTCCAGCGTATCGCCGAGAATCTCCGTGTGCTCAAGACCGATGTTCATGATGACGCAAAGCGCCGGATCCGTGAGGACATTCGTCGCATCGAGCCGTCCGCCGAGGCCGACCTCGAGGGCTGCAAGCTCAACCTTTTCCTCCGCAAAGTACAGGAACGCCATCGCGGTCAGCGTCTCAAACTCCGTCGGCCTGACTCCGATGCCATCTGCGGCATGTTTCACCTCTTCTGCAAGAGAGGCAAAGCGATCGTCCGGCACCGGTATGCCGCCAATCTGCATCCTCTCGTTTTCCCTCACAAGATGCGGAGAGGTATAGAGTCCTGTTTTGTATCCCGCCGCCTGGAAGATCGAGGAGAGCATCGCGGCGCAGCTTCCCTTCCCGTTTGTCCCCGCGATGTGCACGTACCGGACTTTTTTCTCCGGATTGTGAAGGGCTGCCATCAGAGACCGCATGCGCTGAAGCCCTCTGCTCTCGTTCTTCCAGTTGGTTGAGTTTACATAGGAAACGGCCTCTGTGTATGTCATCATCGGGCAGCCGCCCGGACCACATGGTCCATCAGAACCGCCGTCGTCACCGATCCGACACCGCCGGGGACTGGGGTGATCGCAGAGACGATGCCCTCAGCCGCTGCAAAGTCCGCATCACCGACCAGCTTGTTCAGGGTTTTCGAATAGTTGATCCCGACATCGATCACGACCTGATCTTCCGAGAAGCAGTCCTTTCCGACCGCTCCCTCGTGTCCTGCCGCGCAGACCAGAATCTGCGCATTTCTTGCCACCTCCGGAAGATCCACGGTCTTTGTGTGGCAGATCGTGACGGTTGCATTGGCCTGCAGGAGCAGCATCGCCACCGGTCTTCCGATGACAAGGCTTCGACCGACGACCACCGCACGCTTTCCCTTCGGATCGACTCCGTAGAACTTTAAGATCTCCATGACCGACTGCGCCGTGCAGGGGCAGAACCCCAGCCCGTTCCCCGCATAGACTCCCGCCATGGAGCCTGCCGTAATACCGTCGACGTCTTTTGCGGGATCAATGAGCGCACAGGCGGCACGCTCGTCGAGATTCTTTGGGAGCGGACGGAACATAAGGATCCCGTGTACGGAAGGGTCCTGATTGAGCTCCCGGATCGTATCCTGCAAAGCCGTATCCGTGGTGTCTTCCGGAAGAAGCGCCTCCCGGATCTCGATCCCGCATGCTGCAGCACGTTTTCTGGCACCCCTCTCATACGCAAGGTCATTTTCCTTTTCCCCGACCCTGAGAATCGCAAATGTCGGGGTCATACCCTTTTCCTTCAGCTCCGTGACTTTGTTTTTTACCGTTTCCGTCAGCGCGTCCGCCACCGGTTTTCCCTTCAGAAGTTCTGCCATTTCTATTTCGTCCTCATCTTCTTTTCAATCCGGTCCGCCACGGCTTTTGCGCGCGGAACATACACAGACAGCGCACCATCAACTCTTGTTTCGATGTCCTCTGCTGTCGTTTGATCTTTCAGCGTCTTCGTGTTTACGAATACATTCAGGGCTGCGCTCTGCAGGGCTGCTGCTGTCATCAGCGCCGCACAGGCAACATCGGACTGCAGCAGGACAGAGCCCTTCTGTTCCATCTCCTCAAGAAGCTCCACGCTCTCACAGCACAGGTGGACCATCTTTTCCGGTACCCTGCAGGCGTCAAGGGTTGCCTTCTCGAGCACCTCTTCCCGTGTCGGATCGTCCTTTGGAATCCCATAAGCCCTGGAGAGCGGAAGGAATGCCTCTGCGTCCTCATCCATGCAGGCAAGAAGTTCAAAGCGGACCCGGTCCGTCTCCTGAAGGATCCTCTCATAGTCCGCCTCAAAGGCTGCATATTTCTTCTTTCCCGTGGTAAAGTTCGCACTCATCGAGCACAGCGCTGTGCCCAGGGCACCGCACAGAGCCGCTGCGCCGCCTCCTCCCGGTACCGAGGTCTTTGCGGCAAGCTCCGCGGTGAATTCCTCTACACTGAAATCTTTCAGAGATTCCATCATACTTGATCCTTTCCTTCGATCTTTCTGTACTTTCGAATCCAGAGAATCGGGCACTTTTCCCCGCTCCCGGACAGGTCCTTTAACTTTTCACCGGTCAGGCGGCAGGCGCTGTCCGGCTCCAGGAACATGCAGGTAAAGCAGTTGTCCGGCATGTAATAGGCCTTGCGATCCTGGGCATATTGGATGGGGCAGCCCTTTTTGCTTGTCGAAGAGAAGTTCAGGTTGCAGGCCTTAACTTCCCTGTTCCAGAGCACACACTCTTCGCAGGAGTCCGGTTTATTCTCAAAGTGGATTCGGAAATGATTCATTGCCATGGTCTTTACCCCCGAAAAAGCCTGCCCCAAGTATACCATGATGTGCTAAAACATAGGGGAACGCAGAAAGGATACCATCATGTACGATAATGAGCAGACCGTTGAACTGTTGAAAAAGAAAAACTGGCACATCAGCTTTGCAGAATCCTGCACGGGAGGACTTTGCTGTGCCCGCCTTGTGGACGTGCCCAGCGCTTCCTATGTTCTTTGTGCATCCTTCGTGACCTATGCAGAGAGTGCAAAGATGAAGCTCGTTGGTGTGAAGGAAGAAACGCTGCAGGATCACGGCGTAGTCAGTGAAGAGGTCGCAGGAGAAATGGCAGAAGGAGCCGCAAGGGCTGCCGAGTGTGAGGTCGGTGTCGGAATCTCCGGTGTTGCAGGACCTTCCGGCGGTACAGAACAGACGCCCGTCGGAACCGTCTGCTTTGGATTCTCGATCAAGGGAAACGTCACGACATTTACAAAGCACTTCGGGAATCTTGGGCGCAGTGCGGTCCGGGAAGCGGCGGTCTGCTTTGTCTTTCAGGAGCTTGTCCGGGAATTGAACACTACTGTCTGATAAAATAAGACAAATTCCTTAATAGTTGCTCTTGCATTGGTCCCCACGCTATGGTAATATCACATCTGTTCGCGGGAAGCGCGAACAAGTTGCTGGCATAGCACAGTCGGTAGTGCGTCGCATTGGTAGTGCGGAGGTCACCGGTCCGATTCCGGTTGCCAGCTGAACCTCGAAACGCCGTGAGTGTTTCGAGGTTTTTTTATACTCTGACATGGGAGGGTATTATGGAAGAAGCTGTCCGCATGCTCATTGGCACATACGGTCCTAAAGATCAGGATACGATCTTTGAACTGAGGATTCCGGAAGATCCGGAAAATGCGACGATCACACCGTTCTGGCGTGGCACCCGGAATCCTTCCTATCTTGCCTTCTCCCCGGATCACAGGGTTCTCTATGCGGTAGAGGAAGGTACATCGGGAAAAATTCACTCGATCCTTTTGAAAAAAGATCCCGTGATTCTCACCTCTCAGGAGACCTGCGGCGCAGATCCCTGCCATATCCTCGTGGACCCCCAAAAACGTCTTGTCTTTGTCTCGAATTACACCTCCGGCTCCCTTGCCGCATTTCCGATGCGGGAGGACGAAGCCCTGCTGCCGCTGAACTTTCTTGACCAGCATACAGGGCACGGCGTAAATCCAAATCGCCAGGAAGGTCCGCACGTTCACTGCGCCTTTTTCGACCAGCAGGGAAATATTCTCTCCTGCGACCTTGGCCTCGACCGGATTTTTGCCTATCAGACGAGGGAAGATCGCACCATCCTGCGGGATTCTGGACTCGACGTCACTCTTCCGGCCGGCTCCGGCCCCAGACACCTGTATGTCCCGCACCGGTTTACGGACCTTATCTATGCGGTTTCCGAACTCTCCGGAGAGGTATTTGTCATTCGGAGCGGAAAGATACTCCAGGAATGTTCCGTTCGCGACAACAGCCGCGATGGCAATACCACCGCGGCTGTGAAAGCCGATTCCAGAGAGAATCATCTGTATGTATCGAACCGGGGCGATGACACCATTGCCCACTTCTCGATCGGGCCGGACGGACTCCTCTCGCTTCGGGAGATCGTTCCCTGTGGCGAAAAGGCCCCGCGGGATATCCTCGTCACCGACCGGTACCTTGTCGCAGCCAATCAGGACAGCAGCACCATCACGATCCTTCTGCGCAGCATTGACGGGGCGCTCTCCGATCCCGTGTGCACGCTCTCCTGTCCGCACCCGTCCTGCCTTCTGCCCTGCTAAACCTTTGCAAGAGCTGTGCCGACCGCAATAAGACCTGCAACAATCAGTACCGGCAGGGCAATAAGTGCCAGCCCGAAGACGGTCACCGCAAGGATCGCCAGAATGACAAAGCCGAGGAATCCCAGAATCCCGCCGAATACGCGGCCAAGAAGCCCCAGCAGTGCAAAAGTTCCTCTGCAAAGCAGCACGAACAGAATAATTGATAAAAGAATTCCCATCGTCAACCTCCTGATGATGTAGTATCCGTTTCCGGATATCTGTACTCTACCAGAAGCGCTGCAACGAAACTCAAACCAAACCTCAATCTTTCCTTAATCTTCTACGCACCGGCCCGGAAGTTGTAAACCGGGCGAATGATCTTTTCGATGCGGACTGTGGGTCCCACGCGGCGGATGATCTCCTCCGAGGGCTTGTAGGCCATCGGAGCTCCGGTGATCGTATCCCTGGAAATACAGGTAGAATACACGCCCTGTACGTTTTTCTCATAGTCGTGAAGGTGCAGTGTCTGCCGTGCTCTTCTTCGCGTCATGCAGCGTCCGGCGCCGTGCGGTGCAGAGCTGTTCCAGTCTTCATTCCCTTTCCCGCGACCGAGGATACAGCCATCCCGCATGTTCAGCGGGATGATGACCTTCTCGCCTCTCTCCGCAGAGATCGCGCCGCTTCGGATGACATGGCTGTTCGGGTCGACCTGATTGTGGATGGACTGAAAACTGTCCTGTACTTCCCAGCCCATACCGGAAAGGATCTCGTTTGCCATGAGCATGCGGTTACGCGCAGCAAAAAGCTCGCAGTAGACCATGTCGTGGATGAAGTCATTCTCGAGGTTTCCCGTGAGATAGCAGAGCCTGTCCGGAAGGCCTGCGCCAAAGTCCTTTTCGTCGAGCTTCTTCAGAGCGCCGGAAAGTTCCTTCTTCCTGCCGAGCCTTGTGTACTCCTCGATCACGACTCTCCTTGCTGCAGCGCGCTGTTTCTCACCGGAAAGACTCTGCACGGCGAGGGACTGATAAAATCTTCCGACCTGGATGCCAAGTCCCCGGCTGCCGGAATGGATAATGAGGTACTTTCTGCCCTCGCTGTCCGCGTCAACCTCAATGAAGTGGTTCCCGCCGTCAAGCGTCCCGAGAGATCTGAGGATGTGATCCTTATCCTTCAGCTCACTCTCACACAGAAGAATGTTCAGCGGAAATTCCGTGCGCCTGGTATCGTGCACCTGATTCCCGGTCGGAATCCGCTCCCTAATCAGCGCATCGAGAGCAAGGCAGTCCACATCCACCTCTCCGAGGTCTATGCAGAGGATGCCGCAGCCGATGTCACAGCCGACAAATCCCGGAATCACCTTGTCTCCGAGATCCATGGAATAGCCTGTCACCTGTCCCGCATCGGCATGGACGTCCGGCATGACGCGCACCTTTGCGCCCTGAAAGGCCGGCTGCGCCGTGAGTTCCTGAAACTGATTCAGAACCACCGGATCCGCGTGATCCGTAAATATCTTGATGTCCCTTTCTGTCTGTAAAGGCATCCTTACCCCTCCTTTCCGGAGCTGTCAGTATTCCCGAAGAACCAGCTCCGTAATCCCTTCGTTTTCACCGGGACAAACACGCAGTACCTTCGGTTCCCGTCCGAATCGGTACTCTTCATAGATCATCCGGCGGATCGCATCACCTCTGTGATAACCGTGGATGAGTCTGATGCGGTATACCCCGGCACCCGCAGCCGAAAGTGCCGCATCAATCTTTTTCTTTGCCTCCTCTGTACGCAGTCCGTGCAGATCCAGGACCATAATCGGACTGTCCATGTGCATCTCCTGTCTCGAAAACGATTTCCGACGTTTCGTCAGTTTCCTTTGAATATTTTTTCTATTAATCTCGATTATATGCTCTTTTATTCAAAAAAGGAATATTCTACCGTAAAATTTTGCCTTCCTGAAAGTATGCCTTCTGGAACATGGCGCAGACAAAAAAATGACCGCAGCCTGCAGCATCTGCAGACCGGATCATCCTCCGGAACTTATCTCTCATGAGATCAGATCATTCCTGCTTTCTGTCCTTTCCTGTCCCCGTGGGGATTGGCACCTGCTTTAGGATGCAGGTAAAGGATATGATTCCCTTTTTCCAGTCCGCACTGATGCTGCCCCGGTAGGCAGAGCAGATGGCTTCCGCGATGGAGAGCCCGACGCCGTACCCGCCCCGATCCGTGTTGTGGGACGCATCCTTCCGGTAGAACCGCTCAAAGAAACGACTGTAGTCCACGTTGGCGCCCTCGGCATAGGAATTCGAAATCACAAGCTGAATGCCCTTTCCCTTCTGCAGAAGGTCCACCCGGATCTCTCCGTTCTCATCGCAGTACTTGATCGCATTGTCCATGAGAAGGGAAGTCAGCTGCCGGATCTGACTCTCATCGGCGCGCATCGTGATGCCATCCGGAACGTTTTTCGTCAGTGTCTTATTCTCATGCTTTACCAGGGAAGTAAAATTTTCTACCGTCTCCGACACCGCATTTGAAACATTCACGTTGTCAACGGCAAGATGCGTACTCTGCTCGCTGGCACGGGAGACCAGAACGAGGTTCTTGATCAGGCCGTCCATGCGCTCCACCTGGCGCATCGTCGACTCGGTCCACTCCGTCTGCCCGCTGATCATCTCCTCCATCTCGGTATTGGCGCGGATCACCGCAAGCGGTGTCTTGAGCTCGTGGCTCGCGTTCGTGATGAACTGTTTCTGCAGCTCGGCATTGCGGATTTCCGGTGCGATGGCACGCTTTGCAAAGGCGCGGGAGACCAGGTTGGTGATTAATACGCCCAGGAGAATGACAAACAGGGAAAGATAGAAGATACGGTTGTTGGCAAGGATCGTCGAGGTCGCCTCGAGATAGACCACAATCGTTGTCCCGTTGTCTTCTGTCTCCCATTTGTAATAGTAGTTGTTGACGTGGCCGAAGCTTTTGTGCTCCAGGGCATAGTTGCCGTAGCTTCTGGCCTCCTCTTCGCTGACCGATGCGATATGGCCGGTTTTCACCTTTGAGATGTCACCGTTTTCATCATAGAGAACAGCGAAGTAACGGGCCGAATAGGGCATCTCCGTCTGGTTGTAAGCCGGACTGTTTCCGAAGATCTCATCGAGGAAGCGGACGACACCGCTGTTATCCTGGTTCTCATTTGTTCCGTCCGTATCTTTGCTCTCCGGCAGATCCCCGTTGTTCTCGATGATGAAATTCAGCTCTTCCCGAATGGTCTTGAGCGCAATCTCGCGGTTCGTGACGTAGATCAGGAGTGCAATGACCGTTATCACAACAGCGATGGTAAGGGTCGTCACCAGAATGAAATGCCGCCTCAGTTTTCGGATTGCCTCTTCGCTCACGCCTGTTCCCTCACTGCCATGAGAAGGCGGTAGGAACCGCCCCGTTCACCAGAAATCGTCACTTTCGATGCCACCGACCGCAGCTTTCCCTGAAGATACGAAACATACAGCCACACCGTATCCGGTGTTGCCTCCGGATCCGACCCCCAGACCTTTTCCAGAAGATAGTCCGTATCGAGTTCCCGGTCTCTGTTCTGCATCAGGGTCTCCAGGAGCTCATACTCCTTGACGGAAAGCCGGACCGTGTTTTCCGAAACCAGTTCAAACGTCGAACCGTCGAGCGTCAGATCCGCAAAGGAGAGCTTCTCATCTCCGTATTCCTTTTTGCGCCTCGTCAGTGCCCGAACCCTGGCCAGCAGCTCCTTTAAGGCAAAGGGCTTGGCCAGGTAGTCATCAGCCCCTGCATCAAGTCCCGCACAGCGGTCATCGACCTCGGTCTTTGCCGTCAGCATGAGCACCGGCGTTGTGATGTTCTCCCGGCGCATCTGTTCGACGACCTCAATTCCCGTCTTCTTCGGCATCATGACGTCGAGAATCACGAGATCGTATCCGTTCTTTTCAATCGCATCGATGGCCTCCTGCCCGTCAAAGACGGAATCCACCGTATACCCCGCATGTTCCAGGACGGCCGTCTCAACGCGGTTCAGGTCCCTGGTGTCCTCAGCCAGCAGAATGATCATAATCCTCCTCAGAGCTCGTGAATCATGTCGCGGATCGTCTGCATCGACACATCGGTCGACGCCAGTTCATCCGCACAGCGCTTGAGCTCTTCCACAATCAGCTCCTGATTGGAGCCGGAAATGTTCTTCTTGTATTTCAGGTGATGTTCCAGAGCCGCCCAGGTATCCATCGAAATGGTCCGAAGCTGGATCTCCGCATAGACGTGGGGCTTTTGATCCACGTCATTTACAAGTCCCCCCGGCGTGTGGATCTTCAGAATCAGATGGTAGGAGCGGTAGCCGTTGGGCTTGGCATGCCGGATATAGTCCTTCTCCTGTACGATTTCCGTATCTGGCAGGGATACCAGGTGATCGCGGAACAGATAGACATCATTCAGAAAGGCGCAGACGATGCGGATCCCGATGGCATCGTGGATGGTCTCCAGCGCGGAATAGGTTGTCTCCGGGATATTCTGCCTGCGGCATTTCTCCCGCATGGAATCCTCCCCCTTGATACGGGTGGGACAGTGCTCCACCGGGTCGTATCCGTTCTCTCTGGAGACGTTCTGCCGCACCATCGAGATCTCGTCCATCAGATACGACTGCACCTTTTCCAGCACCGGCCGGTAAGGGCCGTAAATACTCTCACTTTCTGACATACGTCGTTCTTCCTTTGCCCTATAGAAAAACTGGCTCCGGGGGTTCCGGAGTCAGTTTCATCTTAGCACCTTTCCAGCAGGCAAAGTGCCATTTCACAGTATTTTCATTTCCTATTAAGACTTAAGACAAAGATGTCTCTTCCGTGCCCGGCTGACGCAGTTCATCGAGCGTTCTGCCGTATGCCGGCAGGCAGTCCCGGACAAAATCCCGGACCTCCGGCAGCTCCTTCACCATCGCATCAAGGCTCTTTCTGGTTGATTCCTTGGCGGTCCGAAACTCCGAATTTCCGGAGTTCTCCTCCTCTTCGCACTTGATATACGCGGAGATCTTATCCGCCGCCTTTACGAGTCTTCGAAGGTAGCGCCCGTCCTCGGCGTTATCTCCCTCAAAGATCTGCCGGTAGTCGTCTTTGAGATCCCCGGGCAGGAGCGATAAGAGCTGCTCCACCGCCTCGCCCTCGATCTCCTCATAGGCATCATGCATGCGCCGGCTCCCGTACTTGACAGGTGTCGGCATGTCGCCGGTGATGATCTCCGCGGCATCATGATAAAGTCCGATCACTGCCGCAAGATCCGCATCCAGATGCCGTCCATACCGTTTGTTGCCGATCAGGCACAGTGCATGGGCGATCATCGCCACATCGAGGGAATGTTCCGCGAGGTTCTCCTCGTTGGTGCCGCGCATCAGGGCCCAGCGGTTGATGTAGCGCATGCGATAGACTATCGCATAGAAACCGTTTTCCATGGTTCTCCTTAGCCCTGGGACTTGGAGTCGAACTTGTACCCCATGCCCCAGATCGTGCGGATCAGCTCGCCCTTTGCCCCCATCTTGCTGCGCAGCTTTTTGACGTGCGTATCGATGGTGCGTGCATCACCGTAATAATCATAATTCCATACGTTGTTCAGTATCTTCTCCCTAGAGAGCGCAATGCCGTCGTTCTCGACAAAGTAGGTCAGAAGCTCAAATTCCTTGAAGGACAGATCCACGGCCTGTCCGTCAATCGTAATGGTATGTGCCGCCTTGTCGATGACAATCCCGGCCACCTCGAGCTTGTTGTCCTCTCCTGCTTCCCCGGTCTGGTCCTGTGCTCTTCGAAGGATCGCATCGACACGTGCCACCAGCGTCTTCGGAGAAAAGGGCTTGGTCACATATTCATCGATGCCAAGGTCAAATCCCTGCAGCTCGTCCTTTTCCTCGCTCTTTGCCGTCAGCATGATGATCGGCACCTTCGAGGTCTGACGCAGTTCCTTCGTCACCTCGTAGCCGTCCTTCTTCGGCATCATGACATCGAGAATCAGAAGGGCCGTATCCGGATTTGCCCGGAATTCATCGAGCGCCTCCTGTCCGTCGCCTGCCTCTATGACATCGTAGCCGGCCCGGACCAGAAAGTCCCGGATCAGCTTGCGCATTCTTGCCTCATCGTCCACAACCAGAATCTTTGCCATATCGCTGTCTTTCGTTCCTTCCCATATTGACTGACCGCTCTATTATAGGCAAAACAAAACCGCCGTGCAAACGGCTTAAAAGCGCGCTGCACGGCGGCAATTTCCGCAGTACTAAAACCTGCTCAGGCTTACTGCCTCATCTTACATGAATATACGGAGTCAGATCTGCGACACCGAAGGAAGCTGCAGCCTGCTGCAGAATCGCTGCCTGCTGATTCGGATCATCGATGTTCTTGTAGACCGTGTAAGCCTGCTTCGGGGTGGCGTCCATATTCAGGATACCGGTCGCCAGATTGTCCGGCTGGCCCTCGGAGATCTCATTGATCTCGGTTGCGTGGTCGACCTCGCGGTTGAAGAAGCCGTCGATATACTGGTTGTTCATTGCCTGCCAGTAGCCGTAGGCAAGAGCTGCTGCCTGAATCGACTCATCGCTTGCATAGCCGTGAGACGGAAGAGACGTGTAGCCAAGTTCCGAGCACAGAACCGAGCGAACCTGCCCGTCGCTCTGCAGGTAAGCCTTCTGGCACAGGAAATCCGTCAGGACATCGATGTTGTACATCGTGATGTAGACCGAGCTCTGATCATCCGTAACATACTTTGCAAGATTCGGCTTCACAATGCCCGGATTGATCGTCCAGGAGCTGTACAGCGGTGCATTGTAAGGGTGCGTTGCAACGCCCCAGTTGAAGTTGCCCTCGGAAGCCACATAGCTGTTGAGCTTTGTCAGGAAGGACTGTGCGCCGTAGTGGATCGAAGGATCCGGATAGCCGTCGGATCTGGACCACTCATGGTCGACACCGACATAGACATTGGCGGTTGCATCCTTGGACTTGATGCCGTTGTAGAACAGACGGACCGCATCCGCATAGGCCTTGACGGCGTAATCCTCGCCGACAGCCGCATTGATGTAGCCCCACTCCTGCCTTGCATTGACCTCATTGCCGATGATCCAGTTGTCAACCTGGCCCCAGCCGTTCTTTCCGTTAAACTTCTCCCCCAGGAACGCGCCGATTGCTTCGATTGTCTCAGCACCTGCCGCATTGGCGGTGTTGAATGCATAGTAGTTGGCCACTGTTCCGTCCATTGCCTGCGGATGGATCAGCGTCGTATTGCTCTTCAGGTTGTTGAGGAGAATGATCGTGACGGAGATTCCTTTCTTGTTGAGCGGCGGAACGATCCAGATCCCGAACTGATCGACAACAGCCTTTGCGAACTGATAAGTCTTGCCGTTGTAGTTATAGGTGTACCAGCCCTGAGAGGAATCCGAGAGCAGATCGCCGAGGTTCAGGTTGTAGGTAACCTGATCGACGCCAACGTCCGAAAGAATATCCATGCGGTTGATGAGACCGGAATCCAAGAGCAGGCCCTTCTTGCCGTTCGTATCAAGTCTTGCCGGGGAGGCACTTGCTGCTGCCTCGGGATTCGAGATGTACTCGCAGTTGGAGAGCTGTGTCATCTTGCCGCCGACGCTGCCCAGAACCACGAACTTCTTGTAGAGCATACTGGAAGCGCTGTTCAGGCCAAGAGCCACGTTCGTCGTCTGTGTGCCTGCTGCTGCGGGAAGCTGTGCCACCTCAGTGCCTGCAGCCCCGGACTCATAGCAGTCCTGTGCAAAGATGTGATAGATGCCGTCGTCCGTTGCCGGTGCGGTCGATGCCGTGACCGTAAGTGTCACCTGATCACCGCTGATCAGGGCAGCCGGAATGGACACCTGATAAGTCGGTGTCTTCGCGGTTGTGGTCGCGGTTGTCGTCGTCTTCGAAGATGTCTTCTTCTTGGACTTCTTCTTTGCCTCCGCAGTCAGTCCGGCACCGGGAATCAGGACCAGTCCCAGCACCAGAACGGCAGCAAGAAGCACGGACAGTATGCGATACGTTCCATTCTTCTTCATGATAAACTCCCTCAAAGCTGCACAAAAATTTGCCTCAGGATTCCCTGATTTTTCGGGAAAATTCTCCCTTCGGCTGTTGCGTGTTCATTATATCTTAACATTTTTCCCGAAACAAGATCTTTCCCGCGCGTCCTTTCAGGCAATGGAGCAGGAAGGTGAGAACAAGGCAAAGGAGGACACAGACCAGCGCGACCGGTGCGGCAAGCACAAGATCGGACAGCGTATTGTCCCCGGAAAAGACATCTTTGAACACCGGAAGGACCTTCGGCAGGACAAGCTGGAAGAATACCACCGGAAACTTGTTCCAGAGCATGACCCCCATCGACTCCTGCCCCAGAGTGCAAAGCGCCCTTTCCCACCTCTTCCGGTCTTTTGTCTCCAGAAGAACCGACAGGAGAAGGACCTGCAGGACACCGAGAGCAAGGGAAAGAAAGGAAAGCGGGAAGTGCGGGTACTTGTCAGTGCGGATGGAAATCGGTCCGTCAAGATACGCCGCAAGGACAGAAAGGACAAAGAACAGGGCAAACCTGAAGCCTGTTCCTGCCTTTGCACGTTTCTGATCTTTCAGATAGGTGCTCCTGAACAGAATTCCCGCCTCGAAAAAGGGCAGCATGTGCAGGGCAGTCTCCGCCTGAAAGGGAAGATGCAGGTGCGATATGTTCGTAATGACATACATCAGGGGAAAGCAGGCGATCATCACGGCAATCCTTGTGCCTTCTTTCGTCCTTGCCACCATCTCTTCCACCAGGACAGCAAGAAGCGTTGTCAGAAGGTAGCAGGGAATAAACCACAGGGTCTCATTCCATTTCATGCTGCCGTTTTTCGAGTTTGCATACAGCATGCCGGCAAGATTGTTCAGGATGCCGTTCGGATCCCCGGCAACCGCCACCCCCGCAGCGCTCTCGATCCCCGACTTCGCCTGGCTACCGATCAGGGTATAAAAGACGATGCTGATCAGGGCAACGGCGAGGTACGGAAGATACAGCTTCCGGACACGCAGAAGAAGCCATCTGCCCCGGTGCTCCCGTCTCGTAAAGACAATACCGCCGAGGAAAAAAAAGGCGGCGACCCCCGTCGAAGACAGGTAGTCTGCCACCTTTCCGGAGCGGAGCACGTGTGCCAGGACAATCATTGATATGGACAGACCCCTGGCGAGGTCAATTCTGTCGATTCTCCTCTTACTCTCCATCCGCTCTCTGAATCTCCTGTGCGATCGCATCCGCAAGGTTCTTTGCCTCTTCCATCGTCGGTGCCTCGATGCCAACCCGGATGACCGGCTCGGTGCCGGAAGGCCTGACAAGGAGAGATCCCCTGCCGCTGAGCGTCTGTTTTGTTCTCTCAAGAAGCGCCTGCAGGGTTTCACTCTGCATGACCTTCTCTTTGTCCTGTACCGGGACCGCCTGCTGTTCCTGCGGATACAGGTGCAGCTCCTGCGTCAGCTCTGAAAGGCTTTTCTTTTCCGCCATCATGACTTCCATGACCTTGAGAGAGGTCAGGACGCCGTCACCCGTCGTCGCATAACGGGAAAAAATGATGTGTCCGGTCTGTTCGCCGCCAAGGCGATAGTCGTTCTGCTTCATCGCATCATACACGAACTTGTCCCCGACATCCGTGGTGACAAGGCAGATGTCTTCCTTCTTCAGCGCCTCAAAAAGCCCGAAGTTGCTCTGGGCCGTGGCAACCACGGTGTTCGAAACAAGCTGTCCCCTTTCCTTCAGGTACTTTCCGCACAGGTACAGGATGTGGTCACCGGTGACGACATCACCTTTCTCATCGACTGCAAGGCAGCGGTCCGCATCGCCGTCGAAGGCAAAGCCGACGTCCAGGCGGTTTTCGAGAACAAACCGTTGAAGTGCTTCAATGTGGGTGGAGCCCACCTCCCGGTTGATATTCAGGCCGTTCGGCCGGTTGCCGATCACATAGGTATCCGCACCGAGTGCATGGAACACGGCCGGTGCAATCGTCCAGGAGCCGCCGTTTGCGCAGTCAAGTCCCACCTTCACGCCGCGGAAATCGTAGAGCCCGAGGGAGATGAGATAGCCGATGTAGCGGTTTCTGCCAGCGATGTAATCCACCGTCGTCCCGATGGCTTCCCCTTCTGCAAAGGGAAGATCTTCCCACTGCCTGCCGAATGCCCGAAGCTTCCCGTCAAGCCAGTCCTCGATGAGGCAGATGACCCCATCGTCCATCTTCTCGCCCCGCCCGTTCACGAGCTTGATGCCGTTGTCCGGGTATGCGTTGTGGCTTGCCGTGATCATGACGCCGCAGTCAAAGCGGTCCTGTCTGGTGATGTACGAGACGGACGGCGTCGTTGTCACATGCAGAAGATAGGCATCAGCACCGGAAGCGGTGATTCCGCCAACCAGGGAGTACTCGAGCATGTAGGAGGAGCGGCGGGTATCCTTGCCGATGACAATTCTCGCCTTTTCGTTCTCTTCCCCTGCCTGTCTTTTTGTTTCCGTGTAGTACCAGCCGAGAAACCGTCCGATCCGGTAGGCGTGATCCGCTGTCAGGGTTGCCCCCGCCTTCCCGCGGAAGCCGTCGGTCCCGAAATATCTCCCCATCTTTTCAGAGTTCCTTTCGATAAACAATGCGGTCTTCCAGGACCTGTGCCTTCTGATAGCCGTCCTTCTCAAAGGCGTGCTGCGAGGGAAGATTCTCCGGGAGGACCTCCCCCACAAGGGCCCGTATGCCCGGAAGGTCCTTTTTTACCTGCTCTTCTGCAAGAATAAGAAGCCTTGTCCCGTATCCCTTTCCCCGAAACGGCGCATCGACGCTGTAGCCGATGACCCCGTCATCACCTTCTTTTGCAATCCGGATCTGACCGACCGGTGCACCGTCTTCTTCCAGAACGTACTGGACCTTATCCGGATCCTCAAGAAGGCGCTGATACCAGACCCGGTGGGCATCATAGGGGAAGGTCTCGTGGTGGAACGAATTCTTCCGGACCTCCCTGTCCATGCGGAAATTGTAGAGAATGCGGCAGTCGCTCATTCTGGCCTTACGAAGGCAAAGCTTACTGTCCATCCTTCTCTTCCCTCATGCCCTCGATCATGCGCGTATACATTTCTCTGAGATCTGTCTTCGGCTCCCACCCCAAGGCGCGAAGTTTGGAAGAGTCGAGTGTAATCTTCGTATCCTGTGCGTAGCCGTAGGTATTCTCCTTCGGGATGTCGAAGACCACCCTGATCTTGCCGCCGGCGATGTCGTCCGCGCACAGCTTTGCCATGTCGGCAATCGTCGTGTGGCAGCGCTCGTTGGCGACGTTGTAGGCCTCTCCGTTTGTACCGCCAAGCAGAAGGTGAATCAGCCCTGTCATCACATCGGCACTGTAGCAGTAGTTGCCCTCGGAGAGCCCCTTCGTGTGGAGAACGATGTCCTTTTTCTCGATGACACTTCGTGCGAACTGGGCGAATACCCGGTTCTCCCAGGGAAGAATCCCTGCGCCGAAGGTCTGCGCAAGCCTTGCAACCTTCACCGGCACCCCGTACTCCGCAAAATAGGCGGTGCACATGTTTTCACACATGCGCTTGCTCTCCGGATAGTTGCTCCTCACAACCTGCGGATTGCAGTATCCCAGTCTGTCCTCGGTAGCCCGGGTGTCCGGATAGACGCTCATATCTCCGTACACTTCCATCGAGGAGAGATAGACAAAGCTCTCCACATGCTGACTTGCCGCAAAGGCGAGCAGATGTCTCGTCCCGGAGAGGGCCGCATGGATCGTCTCCACCGGCTGCTGCACCATGGTTTTGCTCGTCGTCACGGCCGCACAGTGAAATACATAATCCACGTGCACGTCCTCGAGGAAGGCTCCCCTTATGGTGCGCGTCAGGTTCGAGACAAATCCCTGCTGGGTGATATCGCCGTAGATCAGCCGCACATCTCCCCGCAGCAGGAGGTCCCCGTAGATTCCTCTTGCCTTCTCCTCATTGCGGACCAGGGCAAGGATCCGGCAGTTTGTCCCGAAGTTCCGGTTGATCGCCGCGAAGGTACGGACCAGGAGCGAGCCCAGAAGTCCTGTCGCCCCGGTGATGAGAATCGTCCGCCCGGTGAGCTTCTCCAGCGTTGCCGGGCTCTGAACATACGGATCATCGCAAATGTTCTCCAGATCCTCCTGCAGAACCCTGTTGTGCATAGCTTCCATGATCATCTTCAGATCGTGCTCCCCTCTTCTGCCTCATGGGCAGCCCGGGCTGCGCGGATGGCTTCCTGCGCTGCCTCTTTCTGTGCCTTGATCTTGTCCAGCTTCTCCTGCGTCTTCTTCTCTTCCTTTTCCTTCTCGGCGGCCAGCCATACCTGGTAGCCTTCCGCAAGGTCGTCCAGCTCCTCCTGATTGCGCGGAGGCTTTGCCTTCGTCATCAGGAACTGTTCATAGGAATCACAGACATGCTGCACGTCATCGGAGAAGCACACCTGCTTGCCGTGGTCGAGCCAGAGGATCTTCGTGCACAGCTCCCTGACCTGCGGCATGACATGGGAGACGAGAATGGCGGTAACGCCGCTGTCGATGATCTCCTTCATCTTGTCGCCGGATTTCTTTCGGAAGGCGCCGTCGCCGACCGAGAGCACCTCATCCAGGATCAGGATATCCGGATGCACGAGGCAGGCGATGGCGAAAGCCAGCCGGCTCTTCATGCCGGACGAGAGCTGTTTGAACATGTAATCCTGGAAGTCCTGAAGCTCTGCAAACTCGATGATCTCATCGTACTTCTCGTCCAGGAATTTCCTCGTATACCCGAGAAGTGCCCCGCGAAGATACGTGTTCTCCCGCACTGTCATGTCTCCGTCAAAGCCGGAGGCCAGTTCGAGAAGGGCTGCGATGTTGCCCTTTGTCGTAATGCTGCCGCCCGTCGGCACCATGATGCCGGTTACGGCTTTCAGGAGTGTCGACTTGCCCGCACCGTTGGAGCCAATGATGCCGAGCATGTCTCCCCTGTCGATCTCGAAGGTGACGTCCTTGTCCGCCCAGAACTCCTTCACATGGTAGTTGCGCGTAAGACGCCGGATGATGTATTCCTTCAGACCGATCGATTTGAAGTCACCCGTGATGTAACGGATGCTCACATGATCACATTTCACAGTTGCCATGGCAGAAATGTCCTACAGATAATACAGGAACTCATGATTGTACTTCCGGTACACCAGCATGCCGGCGATCAGGTAAAAGAGCGCATAGAACAGGCACAGCAGGTGATACATCGGCGAGGGAACCACCCCGTCGATGACGATCGTACGGAAGTACTTGATATACACGTAGATCGGGTTGATCAGGAACATGCGCTGCTGGCTGGTCGGCCAGCTGTCGATCGAATAGAAGATGACGGACATGTAGTTGATCAGGGTCAGCAGGACATCGTAGAGATACGAGGTGTCCTCAAAGAACACGTACATTGCCGAGAGCAGGGCTCCGATGCCGATGTTCATGACCAGCAGGCACAGGCTCGGATACACGAGAAGAATCATCTTCGGCGTGAACGTGATGTGATCGATGACACAGAATCCGAAATAGACGATCAGCGTCAGGCCGAAGTTGACCAGTGCCGAGACGTTCTTCGAGAGAAGGAAGAGATATTTCGGCACGTTGATCTTCGTGAAGATCTTCGAGTTCGAGGTCAGGGACCGCATGCCGTTCTTCGTGGACTCACGGAAGTACGACATGATGATATTGCCGGAGAACAGGTAGATCGTGTAGTGCGATATGTTCTTTGCGAAGAAATTCGTAAAGATGACCCTCATGACCAGGAGGGTAAGAAGCGGCGAGAGCACGCTCCAGGCCATGCCGAGGACACTTCGCTTGTAGCGCTGCTTGAAGTCGCGCTTGACGAGCTCCTCGAACATGAACTGATAGTGGCGGATGCTGTAGACAAATTTCGTCCTGTAATGACGAATCCGTCCGCCGAGGGTCTTTTTCCGATCTTCTGTCTCGCTTGTTGTCACATGAACGGTCTCTGATGCAGACCCGGTCCTGGACAGAATCGCCCTGTCCTCGTCCTGTAGAACCACCGGCTGTGCAAAGGACGCTGCCATGGCAGTTTTTGCTGCAGGAGATGCTGTTGCCGCTGCCGCGGCAGGCGATGTCTTTGTTTTCTTTTCCGGATTTACAAACAGGCGTGCAAGATGCCTTCTTGCAGCAGGTGCCGCCTTCCGTGCAAAAAAGGCAAGGCCCATGACCACAAAACCGTTCGCAAGAGACCAGATGATATAGACCGCAGCCCGCAAGCGCGCACTGTACGCATCCTCCGGCAGCAGCGTATTCAGGTGCTGGGCAATGTAGAGATGGGAGAAATATAGGGCGGTTGAGTACTTTGCAAGAAACGACGTGATTTTTTCCGTCCGTGCAGATCTTCCGAACACCGTCTTTAAGGCGCCCGTGTCCGCAAAGGTCAGGAGCACCGCGATCATCAGGCAGAAAATATAGAAGTAGTCGGTCTTCGTCGGCTTCTGATCCCACATGTACTGGACAACCATCAGGTAGAGTCCGATCTCGGCAAGGCCCATCAGGTTTTTTGCGAGGCGGCTCCAGTTCACCTTTTTCAGGTGCTGCACGGCCATCCAGATGACAACGCCCATGCAAAGCTCCGCCATCGCGCGCACATCGCCCTTGAAGACAAGGTGCAGGAACTTGGTCGGATCCCGTGGAGAGCCTTCTGTCTGGCAAAGATACCCCATGAGCATCAGGGCTGTCAGAGGACAGACGATGTGCGTCATCAGATCCTTGAAGGATCGAAGCAGAGGGTACAAAATCGCCATGCACAGAAGCATTGCGGACAGGTACCAGATGACGCCGTCGATGCCGCCGGTAAAGATGCCGGACATCTTGAGAAGGGACAGCTCAAAGAAGTCATCGCGGAACACATGCCACAGATGCACACCGTGATAGTTCTCGATGGTTGCAACGAGAACAAAGCCGATGCACCAGGCGATGAGAAATTCCGGGAGAAAGGCGCGGATCTTGTGGCGCAGGAACTGCCAGGTCTCGGATCCGATCTCCGGTTTTGTCCCGTTTTTTCTGTCTGCTGCGCAGCGCTTGGGCACCGTGTTCATCATCAGGTATCCGGAGACCATGAAGAAGAACTCCACGGCCATGGAGCCTCCGATGAAAATGCTGTTGTCATACCCGAGGACATACCTCGAGTGGTGCAGCATGATAATCACGGCAAAGAGGCAGCGCAGGAAATCAATTCTGCCGTTTCGTCTTATGCTCATACCTGTGCTGTTGGCAGATTGTTTTCCTGCCATAAATCAAACTCTCCTGTCAGTGCGTAATGCCCATCCAGTCAAGGCACTGTGCCGCGATGCGCTCACTTGCGTGGCCATCGTCCATGCAGCCCTTGCCTTCAAGGAAACTCTCGACCTTGTCTTTGTAGGTGCCGTCCGCATCAAAGCTTAAAATCGACGCCGCAAGCTCCTCGGTGTTGGTTGAAACTGGGAACGGCGTGTCCTCGAGGCGGAAATAGAACCCGCGCTCATCATTGTACTTCTTTTTGTCCATCGCAAAGAGGAAGCCCGGCTTTTTCGTCAGCATGAAATCGTAGATCCAGGACGAGTAGTCCGTGATCGCCGCATCGCAGAAGGCGAGCAGCTCCTGGATGTCCGGATACATCGTCACGTTGATGACATCCGGTCCCTTGATGCTGTTGCGCTTCCAGGAGCCGGTTTTCCGGTCATTGTCGTGGAAGCGAAGGAGCAGCTTCCACCTGCCGCCAAAGCGCTTTTCCAGGGCCTTGAGGACCGGTTCTGGGTCAAGATCATAGACGCGGAAATCGTGATCATCGCGGAAGGTCGGCGCATAGATGACGAAGTGCTCATCGCCCTTCAGATCATTGGCCTTGATGAACGCATTCCGAAGGTAGGTCTGCATTCCCCTGTAGTTGTCAAAGAAGATGTCGTTTCTTGCATGGCCGAGGCGCAGAATCGGTGTCTTCTCCCAGAAGGTCTCGCGGAAGACCCCGTCCTCAAAGGTCGAATTCGAGATGCAGTGGGTCGTCACAGACCCTGTCCACTGTGCCGCCACCGGCCAGGACATGTTCGTGTTGTAATGGGCAAGATCGAATCTCTTGATCCCGAGGGACCCGTGCCAGGTCTCCGCAACAATCTGATTGGCCTTGACCGGGAAGGAGTAGAACTTATCTCCCAGTATCGAGTTCGTGAGAAGTACCCTCGATGATCCCGCCGCCTGAAAGTAGTCGTAGGAATTCGGACGCACGAAATGGACGTGCTTTTCGATGAATTTCTCGATCTTGTGATAACGCGGGTCATGCCGGTTGATGATTCCGTCCGGGGTCAGCTTCGCGTAGATATCATCCGCATCCATCGTGGCAAACTGGGCCTTGTTCTGAGACCAGTACATGTCAAAGTCGTATCCGTTCAGAGCCGCCTCCCGGATCAGCTCATCGCTGATGTATTTCGGGTTGCAGGAGACCTGATGAGAATAGGGGAAAAACATGATCTGGTTTTTCACGACACTGAAATGCGGCATGACAAGGGCTCTTGCCCCGTCGCCGATCTTGCGGTCCAGCCAGACCTTTGCGAGGTTGATATCATATTCCGTGCGGCGGATCATCTTTCCTTCCACGATGACAGGGCCGACGCTCTTTGCCTTCTTTTCAATGACCTTTGGTATCAGTGACATAACTCCTCCCAGAAACAATGCTACAGTCCGAACGCATTCGAACTTTCCTTTGCGGTGATGATCGCCTTGAAGATATAGAAATCCACCGGCGTTGTGATCTTGATATTCTCGGTTCTTCCCTGCACGGTGTAGAGCGTATGTCCGTACCAGCGCATGAGATTTGCGGAATCGATGAAATCAATGCGGTTCTCTTTCCTTGCCTTTTCATGAGCGCTCAGGAGATCCCCCGCATGAAAGCACTGCGGAGCCTTCGCGACCTCGCACTGGCTGCGGTCGAGAATCTCACCCACCTGGCCGCCCTGATTGCCGAGAAAGATAGTTTCATTGGCGGGCGTCACCGTAATCGCAGAGCCGCATTCCTCAACACTGCGGATGCACTTCGTGATGGTATCCGGATCGACCAGCGGTCTCACGCCGTCGTGCACCAGCACGATCGCATCGTCGCCGAAGAGCTCATCGACCTTGACCAGCCCGTTGTAGATGGACTCCTGTCCGGTCGAGCCGCCGGCAACAATGGCCGCTACCTTTGTGATGTGAAATTTCCGGCACAGCTTCCACATCTTCGGGATGTAGTCCGCAAGGCAGGAAATCACAATCGCATCGATACTGTCATGATTTTCAAATTTTTCCAGGGTATAAATGATGATGGGTTTTCCGTACAGTTCCAGAAACTGCTTCGGGATGCCGTTGGTGTTCATGCGTTTACCGGTGCCCCCGGCAAAGATCAGCGCACAGTTCATGAATCTTCTTCCTTTTTCAGATAAAACGGCGCAAAAAAGACGTGCTTTTCCTGTCTGCTCTTCTTCGGGATCTTCCGATAGTCCCCGTACAGACGACGAAGATACCCGTCGTAGTTTTTTGCCACCTGCAGGGGTCTTCCCTCATACGTCATCGGCACGGTCCTGACAAAATCCTTTCGAAGATAGAGCTCACCGAAAAAGTGCCCCCTCCCCGAGGGAACACTGACATAGCGGGAATGTTCATTTTTACATCTGCCATACCAGGAATCCACCAGATGCGTCCAGGCATCCATGGACAGAAACGAGACGAGAAAACCGATCGCAATCTTCACCTCAAAGGCCTTCCGGTATTCCCGGATCTGCCTGGAATCCCCAGCGTCCCGAAGAAGCTTTCTCAGCGGCTTCCTGTCCCGGTAGAATTTTCTGCAGGACTGCAGAAATCCAAGTGCCATGCAGCCAAAGCCGTGAATTTTGCGCAGCAGAGGATCGTCATAAGTGTTTTCGATGATGAAGATATCGACAAAGGCACCGCACTCCTTGTTCCAGAAGTCCTCTCTCGTCCGAACGCTTGTTCCCTTGAGAAGCACTCTCGAAAGCAGCAGCCCGTAGTTTTTTGTCGTCCTTGCCGTATGGACCCAGTAGCGTTCTCCATACTCCCTTGCAAAGATTTTTACAAACCGGTCATGGTCGCGCCGCGGCATGTTCAGGTCAATATCATCGTCCCAGGGGATGAAGCCGTGATGACGCACTGCTCCAAGGCACGAGCCTCCTCCGAGGCTGTAGCGGATCCCATGCCTTTCACAGCAGTCCACGATGTCGAACAGCATGCCGTTCAGGGTTTTCTGCAGCTGTTCCAGCTGGTCACCGGTCAGCTCGATCGCATCCCTTGATCGGATGTGTTTGAATGCCTCGATGGTGGAAAGCTTCATTCCTTACGTTTCCTCAATCTCCCTCAATGCTCACTCATACTTGACACGGAAGAACTTCGCCCGAAGGAACTTCTTCCCCTTCTGCCACCAGTTGACCTTCTCGATGTACAGATAGGGAAGAACCTTGATGTCCTTTCCGCTGAGACGTCCGCTCTTCTGCTGATACTCCAGCCAGACATTGAAGATCAGCTCTCCCACTCTCCCGCAGTACCGTCCCTGAAAGTAGGAATAGCTCTTCGTATCCACCTGCTTTTCGAGCTCAAAGAGGATATCAAACAGCCAGGCGCAGTATTCGTCAAGAAGGGAGCGCTCCATGATCATCATGTTGAACATGTGCGCCGACCGGTGCTTCATGACCTCATCATAGGTCTCCAGATACTCCGGACATTTCTCCTCAATGATCTGTCTTGTCTTCTCGAGGTGCTCCACATAGTGGGTGTGCTCGTAGTGAGTGTACAGCGTCTCAATGAGATAATACCTGCGCCTTGGGACGAACACCTTGTAACGGCCGAGCATCGGCTGCAGTTCCCGTCCCGTGAGCACCTTGTCCAGCGGATTTCTGGACAGGACGAAGTGCTTCGTCCGAAAGTGCCTCCGGTAGTGCACAAGGCCGATGTAGTCTGCACTGCAGTTCTTCCAGGCCCAGTACAGGCCCGTGAGCTCACAGTAATAGGGATTTTTCCGGGAGATATTCTCGCCCGTATCATCTCTGGCATAGGTCGGAACAAGCGACGATTTCTTCCGCAGGGCTGCTCCCACCTGCAGCGGGACGTAAATGGCGTCCTTTGGCATCTCATAGGGCTTGTGCGTGATGACCATGATCTGACAGGAATATTCAGTTTTGTCTTTTCCTGTAGAATGTTCTGTCATCGCACACTTGCCTTACCCCGGTCAGTTGCCGGAAGCTGCGGCTGCTGCCTGCTGCGCTGCAACCTCGGCTGCGTACTGTGCCGCTGCTGCCTGCTGCGCCGCAAGTTGCTGCTCATACTGGGCCTGATACTGCGCTGCCTGCTCCGCACTCATGCCGCTGGTGTCAAGACTGGACGCCGCAGAGGACGAATCCGTCGTGGTTGTGGTATCTGTTGTCGTTGTCGTATCCGGTGTCGTGGCTGTGGTATCACCCGAGGAAGCCGTACTGCCAGTTCCCGGTGTCACCGTCTTCGTGCCATCCGCGGTGGTTGTCTCCATGGTCCCGTCCGGATAGGCAATGACCGTCGTTCCGGTCGCATCGGTCTTCACCGTGCGGCCGTCCTGGGTCACGGTCGTGATCGTTCCGTCGGTCGATGTCACGGTTGTGGAGCCGTCCGCGTTGTTGGTTGTCACGGAGCCGTCTGCATTGAGAACGGAGGATACCTGTGAGGTTCCTGTCGTCGTGTCCGTACTTGCACTCGAGGCAGCCTGAGAAGCGCCGGTAGTTGAGCTCTCCACGAGCTGTCCGATGGAATCATCGTCTCCGCCCGTATTCCCCGTGTAGTAATAGCTGCTCTTCGAGGAGGAAGAACTGCTGCCTGAGGACGAGGCAGAGCTGTTTTTAATGGCGTTATAGGTTCTGGTATCGGCGTTGAACGGATTCCCATACGGTGTATCGGCAAGATCCTCACTCGTATCCGAAGTGCTGTTTTCCGTCACCTGCTCCGAGGATTCTGTTCCGGAAGCGGAAACCGTACCGGAAGTGGAATCAACCGTTGATGCCGTAGTATCCTCCGACGCAGTCTCCTCATCGGTGGTGCCGTAGATCATGTTGCGGATAATCTGTGCATTCTTGTCAAAGTCGACTGCAAACATCGGCCTGTTACCCATGCCGCGCATGCTGCCGTAGGTGCCATCCGCCGGGATGGTCATATCCTGCACTTCTGCACTCATGAACTTCGGGGCAAGAGTAATGAGCTCTGCGACCTCGGTCTCGGACAGATCTGTCTGCACGAGCGGAACGATCTGATCCAGTGTAGAAATCATTTCCGTTGCGGAAAGCTCCGAGAGCTTGTTCGCCGCAGACTCAATGACCTTTCTCTGACGGACCACGCGGTGCCAGTCATCATCGATATAGCGCATGCGGGCGTAGACCATGGCGGTGGCGCCGTTCATGTGATTGGTACCCTCTTTGAGCTCCAGCACATCATCCTGCACGCCGATGCCCTTGGAGAGGCCCTCGGTGATGGTTCCCTCCGGGTGATTGATGTGGTTGGCTTCCGCCTCGGTCACGCCGTCAACCTCGATGCCGCCGATGGCATCAATCAGCTTGACCAGGGTGCGGATGTTGATGCGGATATAGCGGTTGACATCAACACGGAAGTTCTCCCGGATCTCCGCAACCATCATGTCCGCTCCGCCATAGCGGAAGGAATGCGTCAGCCAGTCCCACTGTCCCTCATAGGGGCCCCACAGGATCGGAACGCCGGTGCCTCGCTCAAAGGAAATGAGGGAAACCTTGCCGGTGCTCTTGTTCAGGGAGAGCAGGATGCAGGTATCACCGCGCGCATCCGAGGAGAATTTCTCGGTGCGGTCATCGGTGCCGATGAGCAGGATGTTATAGACATTGTCATCCTGGAAGATCTCATCGTCCGATGCGACGGCCTCACTCTCTCCGACGCCGGAGAGCTGATCCTCCATCGCCTGTTCCGAGAGCTTCAATGTCTCATCGGTGGCATCCTTTGCCACGGATTCCTGTACGTTCTTGTCCGTGTAGGCGTTGGGGTCCGCCTTCTGCAGGCGGTTGTATTCATAAGTAAAGAAACCGACAACAAACAGAGCAAGGCACACGATCACCGTGACCGCGATCTTGACACCCTTTGTTGCATACCTAAACCACTTCGGTCCGTGAAGTTTCAGTTCCTTCTTCTTCGGTACCTCTTCCTTCGCGATATCGGGCAGGATCTGCTCGATATCCTCCAGGGAAGATTCGGATTTATCCGCAGACTTTTCCGGCTCTGCAGGTTCGGAGGCTTCTTCGGAATCCTCTTTTGCTTCTGCCGCTTCAGGCTCTTCCTTCTTCGGCAGCGGATCCTCGATCGTATCGATCTCGAAGACTTCCTTCTCCTCTGGCTCTTCTTTTGCTTCCCCGGTACCCTCTGCGAGGTCCTCTCCCTTTGCCGCATCCGGCAGATTCTTGAGGTCCTCTGCAGGCGTCGCATCCGAAGAAGTCTTTTTGGAGGATTCTGTCTCTTCCTGCTTCTTCTCTTCCTCTACCGGAACGTAATCCGTTACGGAATCGCCCTTCTCGTCCTCATCTGAGGAATCGCCGGCCTGATCTTCCTCCGGTGCCTTCCTGTCTTCCGGCAGAGCTTCAAATTCGATGGTATCGTCTGTCGTCTCGTTACTCGTGTCCTTTGGATCCGTGTCGTATTTTTTTGCCATATTCAATCCTGTGCATCAAACAGTACGGGGATGTCTGTGGGTGCCTTCCGGCACACATCTTACATTCTCTTAACATTTCAATCACATGTACGAAACAAAAACCGCACAATCTTTACTGTTATAGATGAAGTCCGGGCATTTTTCAAGCTCTGCACATAAAAAAGCAGCGAACAGGAAACACCGCAAAGACAGGTCCTGTCTTTGGTGTTCTTCTATTCGCTGCCGGAATGCAACCGTCCACGTTTCGATGTGATTTGCTCTGTGGGATCAGCAGTGAATCCGCAGCGCCGACGCCTTTCCCTGAATCCGGATCGGGACGGAAGATGCCGGAATAAAAACGGTATCCCCCTGGAAAAACGGAAGACTGCACTCTGCAGCTCCATTATGCCAGAATAGCACGCCACAGCCCTTTGTGCAAATAAATATCTGAAACGAGGTCGGCCCGGTCTGAATTTCATACAGCTGGCGGGTCCGCTCGGTGTTAATGGAAAGACTTCGCACCTCAAAATAGCGGCACCGGCACAGGAGTTTCTCCGCAGCACCGGGCCGGTACTGCGTCACATGCATCGGCTGCCGGGGCGTCATCGCCGCATGAAGGTCCGCGACCTCCAGCGCCTTGTCGATGTGCAGCTGCCGCTCTCTTCCGTTCTTGTCCTTCCTGTGGTAATCGTACAGGCGGTAGGTGAGGTTTGAGCTCTCCTGGACTTCGACGATGAGCGCGCCCTTGCAGATGGCGTGAATCGTGCCTGCCCTGATGTAAAAGACATCACCGGTCTTTACCGGCACTTTCTGCAGGCAGTGTTCAATCCGGTTTCCGCTCTCCAGGATTCTTCGAAGCTCTGCTGATGTCATCGTGCGGTTCAGACCGTAGATCAGCTTTGCGTCCTTTTGTGCATCGACGACATACCACATCTCGGTCTTTCCGAGCTGTCCGCCTTCGTGCTCTCTTGCATAATCATCGTCCGGGTGCACCTGGACCGAAAGATCCCTTGCGGCATCAATGAACTTCACAAGAATCGGGATCTGCCCTCTTTCAAGCCCCAGAGAGAGCGGGTGAGTTCCCTCGAGTTCCGGGTGCCGTATCAGAATATCCGTCAGGTTCTGTCCGTCAAAGAAACCGCCCTTTGCCCTGGAGATTCCGTCCGGATGGGTGGAGCACTCCCATGTCTCTGCAAGCGGCGTCAGATCAAAGTTCTTGCCGTAGTCGTCCTTCAGGCGTCTTCCGCCCCAGAGGTAGTCCTTGCCGGCCGGCTGCAGAAGAAACGGGGTGTTGATCTTCTCTTTCTTATCTTTCATACACTCAGGACAGCTCCAGACTGTACTTGGTCTTGTCCTTCACCGAGATGTCCTTTCCGATCTGCACCTCGATCAGACGGATCGGGCTGTTTTCATCGGCGATGATCGTGTGGCGGCAGCCCGCCTGCATGGTGATGACATCGCCGGCGCAAGCCTTCTGCTCCATGCCGTCGACGATCGTACGTCCCGTGCCGGAGATGATGTTCCAGATCTCATCACGCCGCTCGTGGCTGTGATAGTTCATGTGGTGTCCGGGAAGGAGTGTCACGAGAATCGTCATGGACGTGCTCTCGACATCAAGCACCGTGTAGGAGCCCCAGCTCTTCTCTGCAAACATGACCTGCTGATGCATCCTGTCGACGTAAGGCTTGATGTAGCTGGACTGCTCCTTGTCGGAGACAAGGATTCCTTCCGGGCTTGCCGCAACCACGATGTTCTTCAGTCCCATGCCAAGAACCGGCACATCGAGCTCATTGATGATGTTCGTGTTCTCACAGGTCTCATTGAGTGTGCCGTTTCCGATCACCGGCTCCTCCATGGCCTCGGTCAGCGTGTTCCAGGTTCCCATATCCTTCCAGGAGCCGGAAAACCGCATGACGGCAATCGAGGGTTCCTTCTCGGCGACGGCGTAGTCGAAGCTGATCTTCTGTACGCTCTCATATTTGGAGAACAGGTCATCATAATCCTCGAAGTCCATGAGTTCATGAGCCTTATTCAGAACGTAGCCGATCCTGTAGGCAAAGATGCCGCCGTTCCAGAGAGCGCCTCTTGCGATGTAATCCGCAGCCGTTTTGGCGTCCGGCTTCTCCCTGAATTCCAGGACCTTTGAGACAGGATCCCTGTTCTCCGGGATGATGTATCCGTACTTCTCGGAAGGATAGGTCGGCTGCATGCCCATAAGGCACAGGTTCGCTGTGCCTTTGTCTGCAAGGTCCGAGAGGTCTCGCAGGGCCACAAAGTAATCCTTCTCGACATAGGGGTCCACCGGGCAGACGACAACCGCCTCGTCCTCTCCGATTTTCTCCACATCGTGCAGGTAGCTTGTTGCAAGGGCGATGGCCGGGAAAGTATCCCGTCTGCAGGGTTCCAGGGAGATCGAGACGTCCTCTCCGATCTGATTGCGCAGTGCTGAGATCTGGCTCTTCGAGGTCGCAACGGTCACGGTCGCGTCCGGATCCACCGTGCGGATCTGGCGGTACATGCGCTGGACCATGGACTCATAGGTGCCATCCTCTTTTTTGAAGATCTTGATGAACTGCTTGGAGCGGACATCATTGGAGAGCGGCCAGAGCCGCTTTCCGGAGCCGCCGGATAACAGAATGATGTGCATATATTCTCCTATCTTTCTGCGCGCATCGGATTGTGGAGGAAGTCCTCATAGGTCAGGCGGATGCCCTCATCGAGGCTCGTCTTCGCTTCCCAGCCCATGGCCTTCGTCTTCGAGATGTCAAGAAGCTTTCTGGGTGTTCCGTTCGGCTTTGAAGAATCCCAGCGGATCTCTCCGGTATAACCGATAATCTTTGCGACTTTCTCGGTCAGTTCCTTAATGGTAAGTTCCTTGCCGGTGCCGGCGTTGACGGTCTCATTGCCGCTGTAGTTGTTCATCAGGAACACGCACAGGTTTGCAAGATCGTCGACATACAGAAACTCACGAAGCGGGCTGCCATCGCCCCAGCAGGTGACATAGGGCAGGTTCTGCTCCTTTGCCTCGTGGAAGCGGCGGATCAGGGCCGGCAGCACGTGGCTGTGGGTCGGGTGATAGTTGTCATTGGGCCCGTAGAGGTTCGTGGGCATGACGGAGATGTAATCCGTCCCGTACTGACGGTTCAGGAACTCGCAGTACTTGAGGCCCGAGATCTTTGCGAGGGCATAGGCCTCGTTCGTCTTCTCGAGGGGTCCGGTCAAAAGGCAGCTCTCCTTCATCGGCTGCGGCGCCATGCGGGGATAAATGCAGGAGGAACCGAGGAACTCGAGCTTTTTGCAGCCGTTCTTCCAGGCGCTGTGCACCGTGTTCATCTCGAGAATCATGTTGTCATACATGAAATCCGCAAGGGCCTCCTCGTTGGCGACGATGCCGCCGACCTTGGCCGCTGCAAGGAAGACATACTCGGGCTTTTCCTGTGCGAAGAAGTCCTCAACCTCGTCCTGACGGGTGAGATCCAGTTCCTTGTGGGTTCTCGTAATGATGTTGGTGTACCCCTGTCTCTCAAGCTCTCTCTTGATGGCGGAACCCACCATTCCGCGGTGACCTGCCACATAGATTTTTGCATCTTTTTCCATCATGATGTATCTGCTCCTTTATTTACATGCCGGCATCGCGCAGGATCCGCTCCTGCTTTGCCAGTTTTCTGTCGTGTTCCGCCATGATCCGCACAAGATCCTCATAGGATGTCTTCTGCGGATTCCAGCCAAGGACCGTTCTTGCCTTTGTGGGATCGCCCCAGAGGTTGTCGACATCGGTAGGACGAAACCACTCTTTGTTGACGCAGACCAACATCTTCCCGGTCTTTGCGTCATATCCCTTCTCGTCAATGCCCTTTCCCTTCCAGTTGATGGTGATGCCGTTTGCAGCAAAGGCATTGGTGGCAAACTCCCGGACCGTGTGCTGAACGCCGGTTGCGATGACGAAGTCCTCGGGCTTTTCCTGCTGCATGATCAGCCACATGCACTCCACGTAGTCCTTCGCATAGCCCCAGTCACGCTTCGAGTCGAGGTTCCCAAGCTCCAGGTGATCCTGCAGACCCTCCGCAATGCGGCCGGCAGCCAGGGTGATCTTGCGGGTGACGAAGTTCTCGCCGCGCCGCTCGGACTCATGGTTGAACAGGATGCCGTTTACCGCAAACATGCCGTATGCTTCGCGGTACTCCTTGATGATCCAGAAGCCGTACTGCTTTGCCACCGCGTACGGGCTGTAGGGATGGAACGGAGTGGTCTCCTTCTGCGGGACCTCCTCGACCTTGCCGAAAAGCTCCGACGTCGAAGCCTGGTAAATCTTTGTCTTCTTTGTCAGTCCGCAGGTTCTCACCGCCTCGAGGATGCGAAGGACACCGAGGGCATCGACATTTCCGGTGTACTCCGAGGACTCGAAGGAGACATGGACATCGGACTGGGCAGCCAGGTTGTAGATCTCATCGGGTTCCACTTCCTTGATGATGTGGATCAGCCCGGAGCCGTCTGTCAGATCCCCGTCGTGCAGGGTAATCTTTCCCTCGCGCAGCAGGTGATCAATTCTTGCCGTGTTCGAAATGGACGCACGGCGTGCAATGCCGTGCACCTCATAGCCCTTCTCCAGAAGGAACTCGGACAGGTAGGAGCCGTCCTGACCGGTAATGCCGGTGATGAGCGCTTTCTTCATATGCGTATTCCTCTCCTTGAATGGATTTATATGATGTTTCTCCGCAAGACTTGCTGAATCTTGACGGCATTATTTTTCGCGACGATGCAATCGTATCGCATTGTTTCCTGCCCCGGAATAGACTATATTGAATTTGACTTGTACAATCTTGACAGAATCTGAAAGGAGTCTTTCATGCCGGAATCCCTTTTTCACGGAAACCTGGTGACCAGCAGCCGCATTCTCTATACGCCTTCCCCGTTTGCCAGGGAAAATCTTCTCTTTCTGCAGGAGACCGGATCCCTCAAGGCGACAAGTCCGCATACCTCGAGCCGCGAGGGACTGAACTCATACCTGCTCTTTCTCGTCCGCTCCGGAGCGGGATTTCTCTCCTACGGCGGGAACCGGTACGATCTTGCAGCCGGGGACTGCGTGTTCATCGACTGCCGCCTTCCCTACTCCCACACGACGTCCGATGACCTCTGGGAGCTTTCCTGGGCGCATTTTTCCGGTGTGACGATGCCGGGAATCTACAATAAATATTCCGAGAGGGGCGGAAGGCCGCTGCTGCACCTGCGTCACCCGGAGAAGGTTCTCTCCTGTCTTCTGGATCTCCATCAGATGGCCTGCTCCGACGACCATATCCGGGACATGAAGATCAACGAGATCCTTGCGGGACTTCTCTCCGTCATGATGGAGGAGAGCTGGCAGCCGGAGGAAGCATCGGGAGGGAGCGGACAGGCCTCCGCCTCCGGCCACGTAACCGCAAAGGTCAAGGCCTATCTCGATGAAAACTTTACCAGAAGGATCAGCCTCGATGATCTTGCGCAGCGCTTCTTTGTAAACAAATACACGCTCTCGAGGTCCTTCCGTGCGCAGTATGACACGACGATTGGCACGTACCTTACCTCGCTTCGGATCGGGTATGCCAAGCAGTGCCTTCGCTTTACGGATCTTACCATGGAGGAAATCGGCCAGAAGTGCGGGATCGGGGATGCCGCCTACTTCTCCCGGGTCTTTGAAAAAGTCGAGGGGGAGTCTCCCTCCCAGTTCCGGAACGCATGGCACTCGAGGGGAAACGGATAAGACAGAAAAGAAAGAGGTACAGCAGGAAATCCGGAAATCCTGCCGCACCTCATTTTTTCTTTCTCTTTGCTTCCGGAAGCTGTTACTCTGCCTCTTTCGGCTTCTTTTTCTTAAAGATCACGAGCTTGCTCAGCACGTAATTCACGATGATCACCAGAACGTTTGCCAGGAACTTGATCACCACATCGTTGAAATGCAGGCAGTCGACAAACACGTACATACAGAGAAGATCAATGCCCTCGGTGGCGATCCTCGCCGCATAGAACGATACCGCCTCCCTCAGGATCTCCCGGGCGCCCTCCGCCTCGGAGTGGAACACCCACCTGCGGTTTGTCACATAGGCAAAGAACACCGCAAGAAACCATGCGATGAGGGTGGCAACAAGTGTCGGCATGCCAAACACATGGCTGCAGAGCCAGTAGACCACCATGTTGACGACCGTGGTGAAGACTCCGAAGATCGCATAGGGAATCAGATCCTTGTACTTTTCGTAGAGTTCATGGAAGCTCTTCAACTTGCACCTCCGAGGTCAGTGGAAATAACAGCAGTCGCCGAAGGAAAAGAAGCGGTATCCCTCCTTCACTGCCGTGTCATAGGCATGCAGCACATGTTCGCGTCCCGCAAAGGCGGAGACCAGCATGATCAGCGTCGATTCCGGCAGATGGAAGTTTGTAATGAGCCCGTCCATGATCCTGAACCGGTAGCCGGGATAGATGAAGATCGAGGTGTTGTCCGCTCCCGCATGGAGAATGCCGTTCTCATCTGCCGCGCTCTCCACGGTGCGGCAGCTCGTCGTGCCCACGCAGATGACGCGCTTTCCGTTTCTGTGCGTTTCATTGACAAGATCCGCCACGGACTGCGGCACGTTGTACCACTCGGTATGCATGTGGTGCTCGGTCACGTTGTCGACCTTCACCGGCCGGAACGTGCCAAGTCCCACGTGCAGCGTCACATAGGCAAGATTGACGCCCTTGTCTTTGATTTTCTCCAGAAGCTCCTGTGTAAAGTGGAGGCCTGCGGTCGGCGCGGCGGCGGAGCCGTCGTACTTTGCATAGACCGTCTGATACATGTTCGGGTCCTGAAGCTTGTGGGTGATATAGGGCGGCAGCGGCATTTCGCCGAGGCGGTCAAGCACCTCCTCAAAGACGCCGTCATAGTGGAACTTTACAAGTCGGTCCCCGTCATCGACAACGTCCACCACCTCTGCGGTGAGCGAACCGTCGCCGAAGGAAACCTTAGCCCCCGGACGCATCTTCTTGCCGGGCTTAACCAGTGTCTCCCAGACATCGTTTTCTTTTCTCTTTAGCAGAAGGACCTCGACCGTCGCTCCGGTGTCGATCTTGCGTCCGATGAGCCTTGCCGGGATGACCTTCGTGTTGTTGAGCACCAGCGTCTCTCCGGGCTCCAGGTAATCGATGATATCCCGGAAGATTTTATGCTCCACCTCTCCGGTGTGCCGGTCAATTACCATCATGCGGGAGAGGTCCCGCTGCTCCAGAGGATCCTGTGCGATCTGCTTCTTCGGCAGATAGAACCAGTAGTCCGAGGTCTTGTTCCCCACCGGCACACCGTCCTCATGAACGGCAATGCCGTCGGCATTGACATGAATCCTGTCCTCTTCCGGCTTCGGAGAATAGATCTCACCGTCTCCTGCTGCCGCTTCCCCGGCCGCCATGGTATCAAGGGCCAGGGAATCCAGCCTGCTGTTATCTGTTGTAATCTCGCTCATAATGTCTTTCGATGATCAGAAATTGCGGAAGGACGCATCCTTTAGGAATGCCTGGTATCCGCGGTATGCCTCAAACAGATCCGCCTTGTCGGTTGCCTCCCACGGGGAATGCATCGAGAGCACCGCAACACCGCAGTCGATGACGTTCATGCCATAGAGAGCAAGGATATACGCGATCGTACCGCCGCCGCCCACATCGACGCGGCCAAGCTCTGCGGTCTGGGTCACGATCTTCTCCTCATCGAAGATCTTCCGAAGATGCGCGATGTACTCGGCATTCGCATCATTTGATCCGCTCTTTCCGCGGGCACCCGTGTACTTGTTGAACACCATGCCCTTCCCGAGGTAGGCGGAGTTCTTCTCCTCGAAGCAGTCCGCATAGTTCGGATCAAAGGCCGCGGATACATCGGAGGAAAGCATGTCGGAGTTGGCAAGGCAGCGACGAAGGGCAAGCTCACTGTACTGGCCCGCAAGGTTCATGACCTCAGCCAGCGCATTCTCAAAGAAGTGGCTCTGCATGCCCGTAGCACCGACGGAGCCGATCTCTTCCTTGTCGACAAGAAGGGTAACTGCCGTGCGCTCCGGATCCTTCGTCCTCAGCATCGCCTCAAAGGACGGATAGGCGCAGACACGGTCGTCCTGCCCGTAGCCGAGGATCATGCTGCGGTCAAAGCCCGCATCGCGGGCTTTTCCTGCGGGCACCACCTCGAGCTCTGCGGACTCGAAGTCCTCCTCGTCAATGCCGTAGTTCTCCATTAAGATCTCGATGAGAGCCTTTGCAACCGCATCCTTACCGGAGAGGGTCTCCTTTGTTTTGAATGCGCGCTTGGTATCGGCGTTGATGACAACCGGCTTCTCGCCGATCACCACGTCAAGTACCTCGCCGTCGATGGCCTGGGACATCTTCTTGTCCATCTGCTTCTGCGCAAGATGAATCAGGATATCCGAGACGAAGAACACCGGATCGTCCTCGTCCTCACCGACGTTCAGAACGATGCTCTCCCCGTCCTTCTTTGCAACGACACCGTGGATGGCCAGCGGCATGGTCACGTACTGGTACTTCTTGATGCCGCCGTAATAGTGGGTATCGAGATACCCGATGCCGTTCTTCTCATAGAGCGGGTTCTGCTTCACATCAAGACGCGGGCTGTCGATGTGGGCGCCGAGGATGTTGAGTCCCTCCTCCATCGGACGCTTTCCGATCGTAAAGAGCACCATCGACTTGTTCATCCACACAAGGTAAACCTTGTCGCCGCTCTTTAAGGCCTTCTTTTCCGCCACCGCGCGGTTCAGTTCGATGAAACCTTCCTTCTCGGCCTCATTGACGAAGCTGTCCACGCATTCGCGCTCGGTCTTGTTGTTGCTGATAAAGGTGCGGTAGTTCTCCGCAAAGTCATGGCATTCCTTCTGCATCTTCAGGTCATAGGTGAGCCATGCATTCTGTCTTTCCATAGATATACCTCCGATTCTTCGTATCACCAGACGAACTATTATTATTGAATACTGCCCCGGAAATGTCAAACAAAGCTGATGGGATGTAAAAAGTGCACCGGTATCCTGCCGGTGCACTCTCTTGAATCTTCTCTGTGAACTTATAGTAAGCGTCAAAAATAAATTTACTTAAAGCTACAAAGCGCATGAAGCTGGTCATTCGGCTTGGCCCATGCTAAAAATGCGGCATCCACAGCCTC
>OMXP01000074.1 GCA_900315055.1 uncultured Lachnospiraceae bacterium | reverse complement strand
GCTGTCGACCACCTCCTGAACTGCCCCGCCGGGGGCACGCTATTATGCCCAAAAATCGAATCTTTTATCTTAACCTACCGGTACTCCGAAAACCTATTGTGACAGCCTTTTTCTGTTCTTCCTTCGTGCTTTTCCTGCTTTTCTCTCAGATATCGTACTCGGAATACTCCGGGATCTTCAGCTTATACTGTCTTCTCCAGAGGAGCCTTCCCGCAAAGGCCACCAGGACCTCCTCGGCCCCGAGAAAGAGAAGGATCTCCACGATGATCGCCGTGATCAGAATGAAGGGATTGTCCGTGTTCGTGCAGAAATACTCCAGAAGATCCGGATACCAGAAAAGGATATGGAGGTTGATGGGAACAAAGGCCGGCGTACTGACAAGAAACAGCCAGAGGTTCTCATGCCCGTGTGTCACCGGCAGAATCCCGACAAGGACAAAGATCAGCGCAATGGAAACAATGGCCAGCAGCACATGCAGGCGGAAGATCGACAGAATAGCGAGCAGGATCGGAATGAGGAACAGGAGGAGCTGCAGGGCTTCGGTCTTCGTTCTGTTTTTTCTGTCTTCCTTCTTCATTTCTTCTCCCTTCACGACAGAAAGGTGAGGATCAGATCCGTCACCTCCAGGAGAATAAGCAGCGGCACCTGCACCTGAAGGAGGCGGATCAGGCAGCAGGCGGCAATGGTGGCCCTCCCGTTGATCCCCTGTTTCCTGAGCTTTTGTTTCTGCCTTCTGTCCCGAAGCAGTACCTTTGCCCGGCCGGTAAAGTTATCACAGCAAAGGAACTCCTCGAAGGTCCTTGCCCCGTCCATGCGAAGTGCCAGGGAGAGGTTCAGGATGGCAAGATACCAGTTCATCAGGGCAGCCTCGAGGAACGCATCGGTGGGAACCACCTGAAAGAGAATGAGACACAGGCCGCACTGCAGGAGATTGCTCTCGATCCCCGCCGCGGTGATCTGTGCCCGGTGAAAGTGGTTCTTCACGTTCTCATAGTCGATCGCGCAGTAGGCTCCCGGCATGAAATAAATGACAAAAAGTCCCATCTCCAGGAGGGAGCCGCCATAGTGCAGGGCTGCCGCCGCATGGGAGAGCTCATGCAGAACAATCCCGAAAAGAAGCCCCAGGACAAAGCCGATGACGATATCGTAGTCGGTATATTCCACAGCCTCTGTCCCGAGCACCGCCTGCAGCAGGATCCCGAGGAAAAAGACCGGGAGCCAGGAAGCCATGAGAAACCGGTTCCAGGCTTTCCCGGCCCTTTTGTGGGAGGATCGGATCTTTGGAATGAACAGGGTGAAGGTTCCCGACCCGAACCCGAGACAGGCACCCCGGTGTCCGTCATCGAGAAGATCCTTCTCCTCCATGAAATCCAGAAGATCGTCCACATCGCCCGGATCAAGGCCAAGATCATACGGCGAGGTCTTTCCGTCGAGTGCCCTGATAAACGCAGCAATCTCCTCCGGAATGATCCATTCTTCCTCTGACATCGAATGCCGGAGCAGGACCCCGTCTTTCTCTCTCTGAAAGATGAGGAACCTGTTCCTTCTTGGATATTCGCTTTCCATACGTCCATTCTCCCCCTGGACTTCTGTCACGAATCGATCAGGCGTTGTCCTTCTGACCTTCCTGTTCCCGCTCCTTCACGGTCCTGAACCCCTCGGGATAGCGTTTCTTAAGCTTGTCGATGTTCTGTTCCATGATCTCGTCCATGGAGTAGCCAAGAGAGTCCGCGATCAGGGCAACATACCAGAGGACATCGCCGAGTTCCTTTTTGATCTCCTGATCGTCCCTCTCCTTCCCGTGGAAGAGGACCTTCTTGATCGCATCGACGACCTCTCCCGTCTCACCCGACAGTCCGAGGCACCCGTTGAGAAGACCTCCCGGATCCCTGATATCCTGCATCGCCTCTTTCAGCCGTTCCCCGGCCTTTCCGTCGTAGGTGCGCATCGCGAGATCCCTGTATTCGTCTCCCGTCATTTTTCTTCCTCCTGCTTTTTCTGCTGTTTCCGGTGTTTTCTGAAGATCCTCACGATCCGTCTTGCTCCGTTCTCAAGACCCATGTACAGGAACTCGAGACCGATGAAGATCATGTGGCCGTAGACGTTTTTCACGGGATCCATGAGAAGAAGGATCGCCAGCGTCCCGCCAAAGACGGTCATGAAGATGCTCACCGGAAGGCGCAGCGTCTTCTGCCTCGTCGTTGCAAGGTAGATTGCCTGGTTCAGGTTTTCGATCGCATGGAGGAGGCCGTAGATTCCCCAGGACGCCCCGATGAGGCCGTAGGAATTCTCGCCCCGTGCCATGATGACCGCGGCGACCACGAGAATGATGATCCCGGTGGACATCAGCTGCGTCTCATGGTTCATGTACTCCCTGGTCTGCAGGGAGTGATCGACAAGGAGCGCTCCCCAGAGGAGCATCAGGATACCGAGGATCATCGGAAATCCCTGATAGTACAGGTCCGGATCCGCGATACAGCCGATCCCCAGGGCAATGATCGCGATATCCAGGGCGAGCAGGATCTTTTCATGTCGCTCCCCCGAAGGTTTTCCATGTCCCGTCAGGCTTCTTCCCGGCATAATCGACACCTTTCTTCCATCTGCTTGGAATTGTCCACAGCTTACACGCACAGAAACTATGTTAAAGATCTATCAATATTCCACCGATTGCTAATATAATTTCTGTGTGACTTCGTATACAATAATACCCGAATCTATGTTTTCGTGAACGGAGCACGAATGAGAAACGAAGAAATCTCCAATGAAACAAAGAACCGCATGGCCGATGCCCTGAAACAGCTCCTCTCCACCAAGAGCCCGGAGAAGATCACCGTCAAGGACATCACGACCCTGGCCAATGTCTCAAGGCCCACCTTTTACTATCACTTCAAGGATCTTCATGCCCTCACCGAGTTCATGTTCAACCGGGAACTGACGGATCTGTTAAAGGGCCACTGTGAGGGGGACTCCCTGAGCGATGCCGTTCTGATCATTCTCCGGTTCCTGAAGAAGAACACTGCCTTCTGTACAACCATCTCCGAGGGCGTCGGCTATTCGGAGCTGTCCCTTCTCTTTGACGGCTGTATTGAAGATATGATCTCACAGTACACGCACCATCTCAATGAACAGATCGGGGCAAAGGAGGCCGATGTGGCCTTCATCATCGACTTCTACACCAAGGCCCTTGCCGGCTGCCTTGTCACCTGGATGCGATCCGGCATGACAACGAGCCCTGAGGAAATGCAGGAGCTCTTTCTTATCGCCGCGGACAGAACGATCTCCGGCGCCCTGAAGCGCAGTGTCGAAAAGCACGGCAGCACGAAGGAAGACTGACGTCTCCTTTTCAGAAGTGCCGTCACAGTCTATCCTGCCGTTCTGATTTTCTCTCATAAACGTTTTCTGCGGCTTTCCTTGCATGCTCTCAGTGAATAAACTGAAATGGAACTGAATATTTGTTCATTTTTTCGTTTCTGTCGTATGATGGTTCACACAGCGAAGATTGAGTGCCATTCTGGCACATGACTGGAAAATTTATTTCCGGGTACCGGAAAATGAAATCAATATTCAGTAAGTTACCTCAGGATGATTATCCGGATCTGTTCATACCGGGGAAAGAGACCTATCGAAAGCTCCACCGGCAGATGGATACGGCAAACCGCACCGTCCTGAACCGGTGCGCCCTTTCCCTCATTGTATCGATGGGGATTCTGCTGCTCGTGCAGTGGATCATCGATGTCGGAATGAAAATCGAAGAGCTGTACTCCGGTCTGTTCTGGGAGTCTCTCTTTGTTCTGCTGCTCTCGATCTGTTCAGGGATCCTGTTCCGCGCTCTCGACGCTCTGTTTCCGAATCACGCGACGGTTCTCGTCTATCTTTTTGATCTTTCCATCTTAGTCCCCACGGCTGTCCTGGAGGCATTCTGCCTGTCCATGTCCGGGGCGGGGGACAATTCGATCCTCTTTCCGATGCTCCTTTTTGCGCTCTGCATCGGCATCTTTGATCTTCCGCAGCACGTCTGTCATTTCTCCGCGCTGCTCTCCGTCTTTTACCTGATCCTCACCTTCGTTCTGTGCAGCCGCTTTCTGTTTCTGACGGCGCTGCTTCACCTTGTGGTCGCAAACGTGATCCTTGTCATTCTGCACCGGCACCTTGCGTCCATCCAGATGTACCTTCTTGCGGTCGGGAATCAGGCCAGGGAATCCGCCTGCCACGACGCCCTGACCGGGATCCTGAACCGCGGCGGCGGACAGGAGAGGGTTCTGACCTGCCTGAAGGAGCACGAGAACGGCGCCTTCCTTCTCCTGGATGTCGACAACTTCAAGAAGATCAATGACACCTACGGCCACGATGCCGGAGATCAGGTGCTGCAGGAGACTGCAAAGGTTCTGTCCAGAGTATTTCGCTCCACGGACATCGTGATGCGTTTTGGCGGCGATGAGTTTGCGGTGTATGCCGTAAGCCTCACCGATCCCGAGATCACAAGGGAGAAGCTTGCGCAGATCCTCGAAGGCGTTCACACGATCGTGCCGGGCGGCGATGCCTCCCGGACGGTGAGCTGCTGCATCGGCTGATGCATCTGTGACGATTTCTCCACGGACTTTGAGACGCTCTATCACGAGGCCGACGAGATGCTCTACAGGGTCAAGAAAAACAGCAAGGACGGATTCCTCATGACCAGCCTTTCCTCCTGGCAGAAGAAGGGGAAACGGAATAACAATGAGGATTCCGCAGACCTTCCGACACCGGTGCAACGGGAGATGGTCTGATCTTCATACGGACAGCCCTTTCAACTTTGAATACTTTCTGTGTTTTCTGCTCCTCCCCGGGCGGACAAGGGAAATCGGGACCTTAGCTTTCTGCGTTCCGATATTTTCTTCGTCCGTCCTTTTTGCTGCCTTTTGATAACAGAAGAGGGGGCTTTCGCCCCCTCTCCCTGATCCGATCTGATCTTTTCTCTCAGACCCAGGTGTTTCTCCTTCTTCTGTCGACACCCTTTCTGCGGTAGTACTTTTCCTTTTCCTGATACATCTGCTGATCCGCGATGCGAAGAGATCCCTCGACAGTGCTGCTGTCGGGGCACCAGAACACACCGAAGGAAAAGTGATACGGATTCCCGTCCTCCAGGTCCTTCGTGAGCGCGTCCTTCTTTGCAAGAAACGTCTTCTCGTCGACCATCGGAAACAGGACCACAAACTCATCACCGCCTGCGCGGTAGACGTTTTCCCGCCCGAAATGGGAGGCCAGCATATCCGCCGAGTACTTCAGTGCCTCGTCCCCGGATTCATGTCCCTGCGTGTCGTTGACGATCTTCAGGCTGTTGACGTCCGCATAGACAAGGCCGGTCGGCACATGCTTTTCGGAGAGCTCCTTCATCTTTGCCATCATCGCGTTGCGGTTGTGCACGTTGGTGAGGGTGTCCATGGAGCTTAAACGGTTCAGGTCCTCCATCAGACGGTGGTTCACGATCTTTGTCCCGATGAAGTAGGAGATCGAGTTCAGCACCAGCTGCGTGTTGACGAGGTCGTCCTTCTTGTAGTTGTCCGCCCCGAGATACCCGATGAGCTTTCCCCTGTTGTAGAAGGGTGCCGCGGCAAGGCAGCGGATTCCCTGGCGCTTCAGGTTTTCATAGTCCACAAGATCATCGGCCTTCAGCTCCTCGATATCGGAGATGACAACGTCGGAGCTCTTCTTGAGGTACTTCTCCCAGCCGCCGAGATACTCGTCATAGCGAAGGTTCTGGAGGGTATCGATCTCCGGCTGAACGCCCGGTGCGCACCACTCGAACGTATTGGAGCAGGTGATGCCGTCGGTCTCCAGGACATACAGGCGGTCCGGGTAAATGTAGCGGCTGAGCTCCTCCAGGGCATGGTTCATGCTCTTCTCAAAGTCCTCGTCGTTGTTGAGGAGCTTGGAGATGTTCAGGATGATGTTGTCGGTGTTGGTCTCCCGCCTGATCTTTTTGATGGATTCATCGAAATTCATGAAGACAAAGGCGACGCAGTCCTTCCCTGCTGCCGGTCCCACCGTGAAATCCAGCCAGTGGTTTACTTCCTTCGAATACAGGCAGGTCTGGACCGTCCTGTTCTCCTCCAGGGCCTGCTGGCAGTAGGGAAAACATATGCTGCCTCCCGGATAAATATCCAGAAAGTGCCTGCCGATCAGTTCCTCCCAGCCATGGCCCTCCATCTCGCAGTAGGCCTCATTGACATAGGTGTAGCGCGTATTCACGACCTTTTTGCGGCCTTCATCATAGATCAGCTGAAAAACCGCGTAGGGTACCGGGATATCCCTGAAAAAGTCCGGCTGCTCCGTATTCTCGTTGAGTTCGTTCGTCGACATTCTTGTACCTGTACAGCTGCCGTTCGACAGCTGTCTTTCTCCCCTTTGGTTTATGAAGTCGTTGAATTGATTAAATAATTAATAGTTATTTTTTACCGACGCTGATACTCCAGTGTGGAATATGAAAATTGTAACACGGAATCGCCTCCTCCGGGGCATTTCATCCGTTTTTTTCAGCTTTTTCCCGCTCATTTTTGGTAAGGAACTTCTTACCGGACAAAAAGACTGTGAGGAGCTTTTGCTTCTCACAGTCTCTGCATTCTTATCTTTTTCTTTCTTACGTTCTATTCCGTCTCGTCCGGCGTATCGTCTTCCTCCGTCACCGGCTCTTCGGGATTCTCAGTCGTCCCTTCTGCTGCCTCGTCCTTCGATTTGTCCTTCGGATCGTTCTTTTCCTCCTCGGGCTCCTCGCGGACCTTGGCGATCTTCACGACCTCGACGCCGGGCTTGAGGCTCACGAGCTTTACGCCGCTCGTCATGCGGCCGAGGGTTCTGACATCGCTCATGCGGATCTGAATGATGATGCCGGCGGAGGTGATCATCATGATCTCATGATCCTCGTTCACCGCTTTGACGCCCACAACAGGCCCTGTCTTGTCCGTGATCTTGTAGCACTTGAGACCCTTGGTCCCTCTGTGCGTGAGACGGAACTGGGACAGAGGCGTTCTCTTGCCTCTTCCGAGAGCAGATACGATCAGAAGATCCGAGCCCTGGCTCGAGAGCTGCATGCCGACGACCTCGTCGCCATCGGAGAGGGTGATGCCCTTCACGCCCTGGGCGCTTCTGCCGGTGGGTCTTACCTCGCTCTCATGGAAGGCGCAGGCCATGCCGTTCTTTGTCACGATGTAGATGATGTCGTCCTTCTCGGTCTCCTTGACCTCGATGAGCTCGTCATCGTCCCGGAGGGTGATCGCGATAAGGCCGGTCTTGCGGATATTGGCGAACTCCGTGACCGGAGTCTTCTTGATGATGCCCTTCCGTGTCACCATGAACAGGCTCTTCGAGGCATCGATGCCCTTTGTCGGAATGATCGCCGTGATCTTCTCATCGGGATCAAGCTGCAGGAGATTGATCACCGCAGTGCCGCGGCTCTGCCTCGAGCCCTCGGGGATCTTGTAGGCCTTCAGCTTGAACACCCGTCCCTTGTTCGTGAAGAACAGGATCATGTCCTTCTTCGCGCACATGAGAAGATCCTCGACATAGTCGTTCTCGATCGTCGTCGCGCCGATGATGCCGCGTCCGCCCCTGTTCTGGGCCTTGAACTCGTCGGCCGTCATGCGCTTGATGTAGCCCATGCTGGTCCTCGTGATGACGACGTTCTCGTTCTTGATGAGATCCTCGGTCTCGAACTCCGTGAGCTCGTGGGCCGCATCGATCTTCGTTCTTCTGTCATCGCCGTACTTCTCGGCGATGGCGTTCATCTCGTCCCGGATCACTCCGAGAAGGAGCTTTCTGTCTGCCAGAATGGCCTCCAGTCTTGCAATCGTCTTGACAAGTTCCTCGTGCTCTGCCTGGATCTTGTCGCGTTCCAAACCTGTCAGAGTGCGAAGACGCATGTCCACAATGGCCTGTGCCTGCACGTCATCAAGGCCGAAGCGCTCGATGAGGCGGCTCTTTGCCTCCTGGACGTTCTTGGACGATCGGATGATGCTCACGACCTCGTCGATGTTGTCGAGGGCGATGAGCAGGCCCTGCAGGATGTGATCCCGCTCCCTGGCCTTGTTGAGGTCGTACTTCGTGCGTCTTGTTACCACGTCCTCCTGATGCTGCAGGTAGTACGTGAGCATCTCCTTCAGGTTCAGGATCTTGGGCTCGTTGTTGACGAGTGCCAGCATCGTGACGCCGAAGGTGTCCTGCATCTGCGTGTGCTTGAAGAGCTGGTTCAGGACGATGTTCGGATTCGCGTCGTGCCGAAGCTCAATGACGACCCGCATGCCCTCGCGGTCGGATTCATCGCGAAGGTCCGTGATGCCCTCGATCTTCTTGCTCTTGACAAGATCCGCGATGGTCTTGATGAGGTTTGCCTTGTTGACAAGGTAGGGAAGTTCCGTGACGACGATCCGGCTCTTGCCGTTGTTCATGGGCTCGATGTTCGTCACGGCTCTCGTGATGATCTTGCCGCGGCCGGTAAGATATGCCTCCCGCGCCCCGGAAAGGCCCATGATGATGCCGCCTGTCGGAAAGTCGGGGGCCTTGATGATGTCGAGGATCTCCTCGATGTCCGTGTCCCGGTCCTCATTGATCCTGTTGTTGATCATGAGAGAGCAGGCAGAAACCACCTCGCGGAGGTTGTGCGGCGGGATATTCGTCGCCATGCCGACGGCGATGCCGGTCGTTCCGTTAACGAGAAGGTTCGGGAAGCGTGCCGGCAGGACGCTCGGCTCCTTCTCGGTGTCATCGAAGTTCGGGACGAAGTCGATGGTGTCCTTTCCGATATCCGCCATCATCTCCATCGAGATCTTCGTGAGTCTTGCCTCGGTGTATCGCATGGCCGCCGCGCCGTCGCCGTCCACCGAACCGAAGTTTCCGTGGCCGTCCACGAGGCAGTACCGCATGCTCCAGGGCTGTGCCATGTACACGAGGGCGCCGTAGATCGACGAATCCCCGTGGGGATGGTACTTGCCCATCGTATCGCCGACGATACGCGCGCACTTGCGGTGCGGCTTGTCCGGCGTATTGCCCAGTTCGCTCATCGCCCAGAGGATACGGCGCTGCACGGGCTTTAACCCGTCCCTGACATCCGGCAGCGCCCGCTGCACGATGACGCTCATGGCGTAGTCGATGTACGAACTGCGCATGGTTTTGTTCAGATCGACATCCTGGATCTGATCCCGATCAAATGCTGTGTCATCCATGAGTTATCTCCCTCAGACGTCCAGGTTCTGGACAAACTTTGCATTGCTGACGATGAAATCGCGGCGCGGCTCCACCTGATCTCCCATGAGAATCGTGAAGGTAAGGTCCACCTCCGACTCGGACTCCGAGTCGATGTTCACGCGCTTTAAGACACGGCGCGCGGGATCCATGGTGGTCTCCCAGAGCTGCTCCGGATCCATCTCACCCAGTCCCTTGTACCGCTGGATGCGGTTGTTCTGATCGCGTCCGATCTCGTTGAGGATTTTGTTCAGCTCCTCATCGCTGTAGGCATAGTACGCCTTCTTGTTTCGCTCGACCTTGTAGAGAGGCGGCATCGCAAGATAGACATGGCCCTGTCTTATCAGCTCCGGCATGAACCGGTACAGGAACGTCAGCATCAGCGTATCGATGTGTGCGCCGTCGACATCGGCATCGGTCATGATGATGATCTTGTCATAGCGAAGTTTCGTGATGTCGAAGTCATCATGAATGCCGCAGCCGAAGGCCGTGATCATCGCCTGAATCTCGGCGTTTGCATAGATCCTGTCCTCACGCGCCTTCTCGACGTTCAGGATCTTGCCGCGAAGGGGCAGGATGGCCTGTGTTGCTCTCGATCTTGCGCTCTTTGCCGACCCGCCTGCGGAGTCTCCCTCGACGAGGAAGATCTCACAGTTCTTCGGATCCTTGTCCGAGCAGTCCGCAAGCTTTCCGGGAAGGGACATGGTCTCGAGCGCGGTCTTTCTTCTGGTAAGATCTCTGGCCTTGCGTGCAGCCTCCCGGGCGCGCTGCGCCAGCTGTGCCTTCTCGCAGATCGTCTTTGCAACCACCGGGTTCTGCTCGAGGTAATACGTCAGTTTCTCTGATACCACCGCATCGACGGCGCCTCTTGCCTCAAGGTTTCCGAGCTTCTGCTTTGTCTGTCCCTCGAACTGGGGATCCTCGACCTTGACGGAGATGATGGCGGTAAGGCCCTCTCTCAAATCATCGCCGGTCAGGTTCGGGTCGGAGTCCTTCAGGATCCCGGCCTTTCTTGCATAGTCGTTGAAGGTCTTCGTCACGGCGTTGTGGAAGCCCACCACGTGCATGCCGCCCTCGGGGGTGTTGATGTTGTTGACGAAGGAATACTCCGAGACGTTGTAGGCATCGTTGTGCTGCATCGCGACCTCGACGTAGACGTTGTTCTTCGTCCCGTCAAAGTACATGATGTCCTCGTAGAGAGGGGTCTTGCCGCGGTTTAAGTATGCGACGTACTCGCGGATGCCGCCCTCGTAGTGGAACACCTCGGTCCTGGGCTCTTTGAGCTCTCCTCCGGGGACTGTCGGGTCATTTACCCGGTTGTCCGTCAGCGTGATTTTAAGGCCCTTTGTCAGGAACGCCATCTCGCGAAGGCGCTGACGAATGATCTCATAGTCGTAGATCGTCGTCTCCTGGAAGATCGAAGGATCCGGCCAGAAGGTGACGCTGGTGCCTGTATCTTCTTTCTCACAGGTACCGACCTCGTGGAGCTTCTCCACGGTCTTTCCGCCGTCTGCAAAGCCGATGCGGTAGACCTTTCCGCCCTGCTTTACGGTGACGATGAGCTTTTTCGAGAGCGCATTCACAACCGATGCGCCGACGCCGTGAAGGCCTCCGGAGACCTTGTAGCCCCCGCCGCCGAATTTTCCGCCGGCGTGCAGGATGGTATAGACCACCTCGACCGCGTTCTTTCCGGTCTTGTGGTTGATGCCGACGGGAATGCCGCGGCCGTTGTCGGTGACGGTGATCGAGTTGTCGGGATTGATCGTCACCTCGATGTGCGTGCAGTAGCCCGCAAGTGCCTCGTCGACGGAGTTGTCGACGATCTCATAGACGAGATGATGCAGACCTCTCGACGAGGTCGTTCCGATGTACATGCCGGGGCGTTTCCGGACAGCCTGAAGTCCCTCGAGCACCTGGATATCATCTGCGTTATAGCTTCCGACATCCCTGGTGTCGCGGACGTTGTCGTCCTTGTATTCGCGCTCGTTCTCCGCAAACTCCTCGGTATATCCCTTGTCCGTACTGTTTGCAGATACGGCTTCGTTCTTTTCTTCTTCCATGTGTTATCCGTCCTTTTCGTTGTCCGTTCGCTGCGTCACGTGTCCGTTCGTCACCTCATAGAGGGAATCGATCCGGAAACGGTGTTCCACGAATTCATCGAGACCCGTGCAGGTGATGAAGGTCTGAATCCCGCCGAGGGACTCGATGAGATAGTTCTGTCTGCTGGAGTCGAGCTCCGAGAGCACGTCGTCGAGCATGAGCACCGGCGCATCCCCCGTCATCTCCTCGACAAGCCGAAGCTCCGAGAGCTTTAAGGAGAGGGCGCAGGTTCTCTGCTGTCCCTGAGAGCCGTAGCGGCGAAGATCAATCGTATCGTTCACAAAGGAAAAGTCATCCTTGTGGGGGCCGACCTGGGTCTGGTGGGAGTAGAGATCCCGATCCCTCGATGCCTTCACCTGGGAGGCCATCTGATCTGCCGTGACATTCGGCTCATAGACGAGTGTCAGGTGTTCCTTCCCGCCGGAGAGCTTCTCATGGATGGGCCCGATGACCTCGTTCAGGCGTGTCAGGAACTTCGTTCTCTCCTCGATGATCCTCACCCCGTAGTCCACGAGCTGCGCATCCCAGACATCGAGGGTGGGCTTTAAGGATGGCGTCTCAAAGATCGCCTTGAGGAGTTTATTTCTGTTTTCCAGGACCTTGTTGTAGCTGTTGAGGCTCTGAAGGTAGACGCCGTCGAGCTGGCAGAGCTCCATGTCGAGAAAGTGCCGTCTGTAGGCGGGGCCGTTCTTGACGATCGTCAGGTCCTCCGGGGAGAAGAAGACGATGTGCAGAAGACCCATGAGATCGGATGCCTTCTTCACTCTCTGCCCGTTGATCGCGATGCCCTTGCTCTTTCCCTCCCGAAGGTGCAGGTCCACACGATAGTCCAGTCCCTTTTTCAGGATGACGGTGCGGATGTGGGCCTCATGGCAGCCAAACCGGATCATGTCCCGGTCTCTCACACCACGATGGGATTTGGTCGTTGCGACCAGATACATCGCCTCGAGGATGTTCGTCTTTCCCTGTGCGTTGTCGCCGTAGAGGATGTTGGTCCCAGGGGAAAAGGAGAGCGTCATCCCCTCATAATTTCGAAAGTCCTGAAGACTTAAGGAGGAGATGATCATGCCTTGTCCGCCAGTTTGGAGTGCACGGTAAAGGAGTTTCCGTCCATGGCGACGACATCCCCGTCGCGAAGCTTCTTTCCGCGGCGTGTTTCCACCTCACCGTTTACGGTCACATCCCCGTTTTCGATCCGGACCTTGGCATCGACGCCGCTCTCTGCAAAGCCGGAGAGCTTCAGCGCCTGCCCCAGGCGTATGTATTCATCTGATATGGTGATGTCCTGCATGGCGCCTCCTAGTCAATGCTCACAAAGTTCACCGGAAGAATCAGGTAGCAGTAGGTCCTGTCATCCCGAAGGAATGCCGGTGCATGGGAGCTCGAGAGGTAGATCGGTACCTTGTCGTCGTCAATCGCATGCAGGGCGTCGATGAGGAACTTCGGATTGAATCCGATATCGAGATCATTTCCTTCCTTCTCGATCTCGACCATCTCGTCGAACTTTCCGATGACGGAGCGGATGCGAAGCTCCATCTGTCCATCCCCGATCCTAAAGATGATCGGCTTCTTGTCCGTCTCGGAGACCAGAAGGGATGCACGCTCGAGGCAGGAGAGAAGCTCCTGTCTGTCCACGACAATCTTCGTCGAGTAATCGGATGAGATCATCTGATCCACCTGGAAGTATCTGCCTTCAATCAGGCGCGTCACGACTCTCGTGTTGTCAAACGAGAAGACACCGTGCTTTGCGGAGAAGGAGATCGTGACCCTGCTGTCGGGATCTGCGGAGAGAATCTTCGAGATCTCGCTTAATGTCTTTCCGGGGATGACAACGCTCCGGTCCTCATAGGACTGCGGCAGCTCCACCATGCGGATGGCGATGCGGTGTCCGTCGAGGGCGACAATGCGAAGCGTCGTTCCCTTAATTTCAAAGAGCTCGCCGGTCATCAGCTGGTTGTTGTCGTTTACGGCAAGGGAGAAGATTGTCTTCAGGATGTTGTCCCGAAGTGTCAGCTCCGAAAGTTCAATGGAATAGTCATCCTTTACATCCGGCAGAACGGCAAAGTCCGTGCCATCCCGTCCGGGGATGTTGAACTTCGACTGTCCGCAGGTGATGAACACATCCTCATTCTCGGTCCAGAGATTGACATCCCCGCCGGGAAGACGGCGGACGATGTTGCCGAGCATGGTGGCATCAATGGCGATGGTGCCGTGTTCCTCGATGGTGCCGTCGATGACGGTCTCGATTCCCAGTTCCGTATCATTACCGATGAGACGGATCTTCTCCGTGGATGCATCCACGAGGATGCATTCCTGGATGGCAGAGACTGTATTTTTGGACGGAACTGCCTTGGAGACAACAGTAATCCCGTCAGAGAGACTTTTCTGATCAATACGAAGTTTCATTCGCTTGTGGGTTCCTTTCCTGATGTGCCAAAAGGTGGGAAAGAGCAGGGCATTCTGGGATGTGCCACCGTGCCCTTTAAAGAAAAGAATCGTCATCGTCTTCTTAGGGGCTGTGGAAGCGTGCACAACTGCTCCGGGCCGAAGAAGATTATACCTTTTTTTGGCCGATTTTACAACGAAAACCGGCAATCTGACGGGGATGTCAGAAGCCTTTAGAAATCGCGGAAAAAGGACCGGGATGGATGCGGGATGCGTGGATAAAACGGCCCATCCCGGGATCCGGATGAAAACCCCGGGAAGAAGAAACAGGACGGCTTACATCCGGTTTACACGTTCTTTACACGAACAACCATCCAAAGCATCCCCAAAAAGACACCGACCTATCAACCGAAAATGGCAGGATATCCACAAAGTTATCCACAAATGGGGAAATCGTTGGCCACAATCGATTTTACGGGGAAAACGGGCCCTTCAAAACGGCAGAAAATGGAGAAAAACAGTCGGCTTTTGAAGGCAGACGACAGGCCCTGGAAGCAAACCCGGATGGATCCCTGTGCAGGAAGGCATGTTAAGAACGTGTAAAAGGGATGCATAAACTAATGTAGAAACAGGGAAAGACGAAAGTATGAAAAGCAAAAAAGGAGGTGGAGCTCGAAGGATCCAGGGAAAGTATCTTGACGAAACCCGAAGATCCGGTAGGATGAGGGTATGGAGGTGCTGCCGGTAGTCGGTTAGCCTTCGTTATTAGCTAAAAATAGCCGCAAACCCCTTGGGGATCTTACGAAATCTCTGGACATCGCCATTCGGGCACTACCGCTCGGAGCATCATTCCTGGTGCTCCGAGTTTTTAGTTTTTGCCTGGCCGGAAGAC
>OMXP01000091.1 GCA_900315055.1 uncultured Lachnospiraceae bacterium | reverse complement strand
AAGTGGGGGCTGTACGATCTACCCGCCGCATACCAGTCAATGCACAGTTAACTATTGAAACCGCCGTATACCGAACGGTACGTACGCGCGGTGTGAGAGGACGGGGGTTAACCACCCCCTCCTACTCGATTGTCTTCACTATTGTTCTGCAAACGGAACGGATTTGGCGGAAATAGAAAAATATTCACTTTTGAAGGAGATATTTCTTCAATTTGTAATTGACGGCTTTGTAATTGACGTCCTCTTCCGTCGGGTGTATAGGATAATTATGAGATTATTCTAGGGATAACCTCGGAAAAGATATTTCTGAAAGTGATGTTCCGGGTAAGAGGGCAGTTTGAGGGAAAATTCATCCTTCTGCCATGCAGACCTGAGGTACTTTGGAAGAAATCAGACGTTATACCGCCTGCTGTCCTGTCTTTTTGGAACAGCGGCTTTCGAATACGGGGAGAACGATGATGTACAGTTTTGATTATGCAGTCGCCTATCTTGCACAGGAAGCCCTGTGCCTGGGGCTGATCCTGATCATGGCGATCCGGATGAACCGGGATGTCGGGGCGGTGGATGAGATCCGGCTGTTTCACAGGCTCTCTGTCTGCAGTATTGCCCAGATCGTGTTTGAGATGCTCTGGATGTTTTCCTGGTCCCTGATGCCCGGGATGCCAAGGGCCGTGCTGTACCTGTGCTGTCTTTCGGACCTTGTCTGCACCGGGTTCATCGTCTTTTTCTGGTACCTCTTTGTCGATATGCGGCTGACCCCGCGCCCTCTTCTCGAGAAGCGGACCCGTCTTACCAAGTTCCTTCGGTTTTCACCGGTCCTTGTCATGACCGTCCTTGATTTCACCTCTCTCTGGACCCACTGGGTGTTTTATCTCGACGCAGACGGCAGGTATGTACGGGGGAGCCTGTACCTTCTTCACTGTGTTCTCATCTTTTACTACTACGGAGCCGTTCTTCTTCTCTTCTGGAGATACCGCCGCACCAATGAAAGGCAGAAGAAGGAGATCCGCCTGTACATGCTCTTTTCATCCCTTCTTGTGGTCGGCGGCATTCTGCAGGTGACGATCGGCTATGCGCCGTTCTCGATGCTGTTCTTTACCCTCGGGATGTTCCTCATCTTTGCAAACCTCCAGAGCCGGCAGATCGATACGGATGCGCTGACAAAGCTGAACAACCACGGCCGGGGCATTGCGCTGATCCGAATGAGACTTGCCAATGCCTCGAAGGAGCCCTTCTACCTGTTTCTTGCAGATATCGACGGCTTCAAGAAGATCAACGACACCCACGGGCACATCCGGGGAGACGAGGCGCTGCTTCTTACAGCCGATGTGCTGCGGCAGCTGATCGCCCCGTATCACTCGGGATTTCTCTCCCGCTTTGGAGGGGATGAGTTCCTGTTCGGGATTGCAAGGGACGATGTCGACCCGCAGGAGATCTGTCATGAGCTCGAGGGACTGCTCCTCGAAAAGCTGGATACCTCGAACCTGCCGTTTCGCTTTACGATGAGCGTCGGGTATGCCCTGGCAGAGAGGGAGGATCTGACCCCGGAGGATCTCATTGCGGCCGCGGACCGGAAGCTCTACATCCACAAGCGGGAGCTCCATCAGGCAGACAGACAGGACGTCCAGGGCGGCATCGGCAGAGCCGTCATGTGGCGCCGGATCCCCTCTGACAAGGGGATCCCGGAAAAGTATGCGGAGATCAACAAGAGCGAAAATGCCGCGCAACGCGCCCTCGGAAGTCAGGAGATGGAAAAGTATGTGGTAAGCCACCTGGACGAGGCCATGGAGAAGGGCTGGATCGTGCCTTACCTGCAGCCAATCACCCGGACGATCACGGGCTCTCTTTCAGGGGCGGAGGCCCTGGCACGCTGGGGGGATCCGGTCTACGGGACCATCATGCCCTCGGTGTTTGTCCCTGCCCTCGAGAAGGCAGGACTTATCTACAGGGTGGACTGCTTCATGTACAGGGCGGTCTGCGGGATTCAGAGCCGTCGCATCGCAATGCATCTGCCGGTGATGCCGATCTCTGTGAATCTCTCCCGGCAGGACTTTGACAAGAAGGACATGGTCGCCTTCGTCGTGGACGAGGCAAAGCGCTGCGGGGTCAGCAGGAGACTCATAAACCTCGAGATCACGGAGAGCGTTCTGGTACAGGACAAGGACAAGATGATGTCCGTCGTCTCAAAGCTTCGGGAGGCCGGGTTCGAGGTGTGGATGGACGACTTCGGAAGCGGCTATTCGTCCCTCATCTTCCTGAACGACTACACGCTGGATTTGATAAAGCTCGACATGGCCTTCCTTCGCTCGTTCTCAAAGACCTCAAGGGAGATCATGAAGAGCACCGTGGACATGGCAAAGCATCTGGGAATCCGGACGCTTGCGGAGGGCGTGGAGACAAAAGAGCACATCAAATTTCTGAAGGAGATCGGCTGCGACTTCATGCAGGGATACTACTTTGCAAAGCCCTTGAGCGTCCCGGATATGGAGGTGTATCAGAGTACACGGAAGACACAGTCCGAGACGATCGAGTGGAAAGGGTTCTACGACAGGGCAGACCGGTGCGTCGTCGACAGCGATGTACCCCTCGCCGTCATGGAGTACGATTCGAATACGGACAGGATCCGGTACCTGTTCCTCAACAAGAAGGAGAGGGAGCAGCTCAGGGGCCTCGGGCGCTCGAGCCGCGAGGAATCGGCAGCGGTCTTAAATGATCGGAACAATCCGCTGCATGCAAGGCTCCAAAAGTGCTGCCGGCATGCCATCCGGACCGGAGAGAGGGTGACGACGTATGCCGTCGACAACTCCTTTGTGCTTCGGATCGGGTTAAAGATGGTGGCGTCTCAGGAGAATCGCTGCATCCTGCAGGTGTCGATGGCAAATGTCACAAACGACAGGAAGCAGAAGGTCGGCAGGATGCCGGGCCGGTCCCTGACGGATATCGTGCTGCTCTTTGACGACGTGCACGTGCTGAATCCCGACAAGGACACGGCGCAGTTCCTCTTCAACAACCTGGGCTTCGACGAGGGCTCTGACCGGCGGGGAGCCCTGCGTCAGGGTCTCGAGTATTTCTGCTCGCACTTTGTCCACCCGGATGACCGGGAGAGCTATGCGAGGTTTGCAAATGCGGATACGATGATGGAGCGCCTGAAGCGCACACCGGACGGGATCCTTCGGGCATTCTTTCGGGTTCTTGTGCCGGACGAGAAGGGCGTTCGTGTCTACCGGTGGATGGAGTTTGATCTTCTCATCGTCCCTGGCTCCGACGACAGCGAGGTGCTCTCCTGCATCAAGGGGATTGAGGCGACCGACGGGAGCAGCACCGCACAGGAGCTGACCTGCACGATGCCGCTTGAGACGGCGGTTTCGGCAGCTTCGGGGTCGTAAAGAAGATCCCTTCCATAGAGAAATCCCGGCAGGGCTGTGCGGCTCTGCCGGGATTTTTGAACCTCTGCAATACAAATGGACCGGGGGAATCCAGCATCGGATCCTGTCTGGTGCTACGGCATGGGATCTGCCCCGCCGCTCTTTCGAAACAGTCCCCGGAGCAGGGCGCTGACGCTCGTTCGTACGGCGGTAAGAAGCGCCTCCGGAAGGCGTTTGATGTCGTTTCCGAGGAACAGTCCCCTGTCCCCGTAAATGTAGTCAAACGAGGCCTTTGCAGCGGTATCTTTGGGGTCTCCGATCCCGATTGCCTGGATCAGGACACTGTCCTTTTCGAGCGCTTCCACGGCCTTCTTTGCGGTGCCGGGGACGGAGGATGCGCCGTCGGTTACCACAAAGACCATGCGGACGCGCTTTCCCGCCTTCTGCTCCCGGATCTGTTCCGGGGTAAGCTCCCGGATCACCTGCTTAAGACACGCCCCATCGTCCGTGGAGCCAAGACTTCCGTCAAGACGCGCCACCGACAGGATCCGGTTTGCGGTGCGCTTTGCTCCCCGGTCGGAAAAGGCGAGGACCTTTTCTGTCTTCGTGCCAAAGAGAAAGACCTCCGTTCTGACCTCACAGACCTCGTGCGTTCTTGACGCGCTCTCCTGAAGGTAGGCGGCAAAGTCCTCCAGAGAGAGAAGGACGATGGAGAGGGCTTCCCGTGCGGGTGAGAGCTTTTCGCCCCGCATGGAGCCGGAGCTGTCCATCACAAAGGAGATGTCAAGGAAGCGTGGCAGGCTGTGGGTGATCTTCTGAAGTTCATAGGTATCAAAGATCGTAAGACCCCTGTAGTTCTGCCGCCGCTCTGCCTCCGTAAAGGCAGGGTACTGGTCGATGAGAGATGAGATCGAGAGCTTCCCTTTGGGAACCCCCTCGATGCGGACGGACACCTCTTTGGACGTATCCCCGATGAGCTTCCTCCAGTAGGCCTTCATGCGCTCCCTCTCGGGGCGCACCAGCATCTCGTAATGGGCAAAGAGCTTCTCGTCCTCTTCTGTGACGCCGAACCGTGTAAGGTCCTGTTTTCCCGAAAAGAGATCCCTTGCCGCAACGGCCCGCTGCTTCTTCTCCTCGTCCAGCTCCTTCAGCATGGTTTCATAGTTCTTCTTTGTCTGTGCGCCGCGCTTCCTGCGTCGCTTTTCCTGTGACTGTTCCTGCTCCTCAAGGCTTACGGTGGAGGAGAGCTCCATCCGGTCGATGTCTTCGAAGAAAAGCTTTGTAAAGCAGGGAAGAAGGAGCGTCCGTATCATCGCATCCCGCTCTGTGACAGAAGCGGAGCGCAGCATCAGGGTAAGGAGCTCTTCCCGGACAAGGGAAAAGCGCTTCTCTCCAAGGACGGTCTCGTCCAGCATCTGACGGATTTCCGGATTTTCGATCTCGTCCTCTCCCCAGAACTCCCGGGTGATCAGGAGCCCTGCAAGATCCCGGTGCGTTGCGGTTGGCTCTGTTTCGTGGGGCAGGGAGTCCTCAAGAAGGAGCATCTTTGCAAGGCTCTTCCGGACAGACCTGTCCTGATAGGCAGGTGCCTTCTCAAAGACCAGGAGCATGGAGGCATACCGGTCACAGTCTTCCAGGAAGGATAGGATCTCGTTGGTCATGTAGGAGAAGACAATATCCGGCTGATAGGCTTTGTCCGTGGCAACGCCGGCATCTTTTGCCTTCTGCAGGAACTTCCCGGTCAGGACCTCCGCCTCCCGGCGGAAGGTCTGATCCCGCCTCAGGTACCCCTCGGGATTCCTTTCATAGTCCGGGTAGAGGGCAAGGACGGTGTAGAGATGGAAGAGGAAACACGTCTCGTCAAAGGGCATGCCGGTAAAGAAGGAGAGGGGAACGGATACCCGTCTCCGGTCAGGGTCCAGGGCAAACTGCTCCGCCGCATCGTCCACGTGATAGGTGAGCCTTCCGTCTCCCGAGAAGAGCAGCAGAAGATCCGAGACGTCTGCAATCGCTTCCTCGCACTGCTTCTTCAGAGCCTTCCGCTCCTGTCTGTTATTCTGTTCGATTTCCGAAAGTCTCTTCCGGTCGTCTTCATCCATAGATCGGCAACCTCTCTGCATCCAACGGGGTCAGGATGCGCGCACAGGAAAGGCGAAGCACCCGGTGGTCGGCATCAAGGACCAGGACGCTGTGATCCGTCTCCCGGATTGCATTCTCCGCCAGAATCCCCGTAAAGAGCGGGTCTTTCCGCACCTGCCAGCCGTCGTTGTCCTCTGCAAGGTACACGTTCCCCTCCTCGTCAAAGACAAAGAAAAAGGTGCCATCTCCTGCTGCAAGGTAACAGGAGATCTGCCGGGTCTCCAGTGCCTCTGTCAGATCCTCCGGAAGCTCCGCTTCTTTGGCTTCTCCGTCTTCAAGCTTTCGAATCAGAGAAAGTTCCTCCTTTGAGAGCCCTGCTTCCTGCAGGACGTCTCCCGAAAACTCCCCGGAGAGGGGACCCTGGTAGCCCTTCGGGGCGACCAGTACCGTGCAGGTGGCAGCACGGTCCATTCGATCCAGGAAGCGTCTTCGGATCAGGGGAAGGCATTCGGTGAGGAGCGCTTCCTTCTCCTTCTGCAGGGCACAGAGCTCTTCCGTGAGGTCTTTGGTGAAGATGCCGGTTGTCAGCGCCTTGTCATAGCGCGCTCTCAGGGCGGCGGTGCGGGCTCTGTAGTCCCTGACCTTTTCGCTCAGGATCTCTTTGTTATCCTCTTGCATCGTCCCTCACCGCATCGCTTAAGATATCCGCACTCTGTTCCAGCTCCCGGATTCCCTCGTCCAGGGACTGGGCCTGATCAAGGTCCTTCTGCGTTCCATCATCAAAGAGGATGGTATCTCCGAGGTCCTTTTGAATCTCTGTCCGTTTCGGCCCCTCGCCGAAGAGGAGGTGTACGAGATCCTCCGTGGACAGGGTTTCCAGCGGCAGGAGATGGTGGCGGTACGGCATCGTCCGGATCTCGTCAAAGGAGAGGGGAGCAGAGCCGCGCTTTCTTGCCTCCACGTGCCAGCCGCCCGCGTCCGTAAAGAAGCCGTAGCGGACCGCGAGGGAGAGGAGAAGGTTCCGGTCGTCTGCGCTGGTGACGGAGGAGAGGAAGCCGTTCCATAGTGCCATGGAAAGATCCTCCTCCTCGCCGAAGTTCCAGTGATCGAGGACGTGGATCAGTCCGCGGACGGAGAGCACGGCCTCGTTCAGGACCGGCACATCGCCGTCTTTGGTATCGACGCTGCCTCTGCCCTCAAAGATATCCTCCGAGACCCTTGCCATCTGGGCAAGGTGCCAGAGGGCGGGAAGAGACTGCTCCGGCTCCGGGAGGGATAGCGTGCCGTCTTTGTCTGCAAGGTGCAGCAGGAGGAGATGGAAGAGCTCGTTTCTCTCCGGGTGCTCGGACCGGTTCAGGTCCCCGGTCTCCTCCTGCGGGACATAGTTGTAGACGATCGTCGTAAACCTCGACTGGAATGCCGGGTTCAGGACGTTCGTGCCCTCGTAGGAGACCGTTCCCGTGGAGAGGTTTCCTGTGCCGATGAGGCAGAAGCCCTCAGCGATCGTGATCGAGCCGACCCCGGTCACGTAGGCGGTCTGTCCCGCGTGGTGCTGGAGGATATCGTTCAGGGCAATGAGGTTTGCCATCGCAATCGTATTGATCTCATCGATGATGACGGGCTTTCCCTCCCGGAGAGCGAGCAGCACCTCCTTTTCGATCTTCTCGACCGTGGTACCGTACCCCGAGTTCTCCGCGATGTAGAGGTTCGAGAAGGTCTTCCAGCCGGCAAGAAGGAGTTCGAGCTGCTGGTCCTTGGTCATGTCCTTCATGATCGCCTCGTTCTCCCTGGCAAAGGAGACGAAGCCCTCGATGAGGGTCTGGAGCTGCTCCCTGTCGGAGTCCTTCCCGGATGCATGGGAGAGTTTCAGCGTCTTCTCGAAAAACATGTCCTCGGCGGTCAGGTTGTGGGAGCCGGCGATAAAGTAGGGGTGAAGCTCCTGTTTCTTTACCTCGTCCCGAACCTTCGGGTAGATGCTGCAGAAGAAGGCATAGGGATCGTCTCCCTGATACTCCTTCATGCGGTCTGTGAGCTCCTTCTGCAGAAGGCGTCGGGCCATGTATTCTTCCGCGCACTCGATCGCAAGCTGGGTCTTGCCGGAGCCCAGGTGCCCCACAAGGTACACCGGAATCCCGGCATCAAGGGATGCGAAGACCTGCTCCTTTGCGCGGACAAGGTAGGGGACATCGACGAGCTTTCCCTCGCGCTCCGCATGCAGGGCATCGCGGATCTTCTTCTCGTTTGATACATAGAAGAAGTCGGGATCCCTTTCGGCAAGGGCCTGCCTTTTCTCCCGGATCTCCTGGAGCTTTAAGGCGTGAGCTCTTGACTGCCTGGTACTTCTCTTTTCTCCGTTGACAGAGGTCCTGCGGCTCTTTTCCTGCTCGGCTTTGAGGAGATACGTCTCATAGGCCTCCTGAAGCTCCAGGCCCTCCAGTTCCTTCTTTGCGGCGGTTCTCCGGTCTTTCACATAGGCGAGATACGACTGAAGGACGGGGTCCTCAGGGTCCTGCGTATCCTTCGAATTGTTCTGTTGTTCTGTCTTCGTTCCTGCCTGTTGGCGTTCCAGCGCTCTTCTTGTCTGTTCCAGTTTGGATAGTCTTCTCATGTGTTTGATGTTGTTTCTGTAAGAAAAGGTGCCGGCGGTATGGCCCGCCGGCACGGAATGTAAGGCCAGCCTTTCGCCGGTCAGATGATGTTGTACTCCTTGAGGAGAAGCTCAATGTCCGTTCCCTTGATCTTCTTCTCCAGCTGATGCCGTACGATGAGCGGGAGCTTGATGTCGGGCTTGTTGCCATCCAGCAGCGTCGAGGCACCGTTTAACAGGTACCGGATATCGTAGCGGCTTGCAAAGACCTCCGGGACAGCCTTCTCGACGCCCGCAAGGATGTACACGGCTTCCATGGCGGTGCGTCCCGAGTATTCGATCGTAAAGACGGTATCGCGGCCCGGCTCATCGAGGGTCTCCGCGAACTGGCCAAGGAACGCGAAGTTTACGGCGTCCTTCGGCACGACGTACGGACGGTCACCGAAGGCTCTCGGCATGAACATGGACGTGATGAAAGGCATCATGACCGGTACCGCATGGGTGGTATCGGCAAGTTCGTCGATCTGATCCTTGGGTGCACCGATGTGGTAGAGCCATTCCTTCGTGATCTCACGTCCGGTGCAGTCACGCATCGGCTTCTTTACGTAGTTGCCGGGGACATCCGGGAAGAGGCCGTACACCCAGACCTCGACATCGTCCTTGGGCTGTCCGTAGTACTGCTCCTGGCGGTTGATGGTCCAGCTCATCAGCCAGTCGGAGTCCTTGGCTGTCACGATGCCGCCGGTGCAGATGTGTCCGCCGTAGGGCGTTCTCTGCGTGATGTCCATGACAAGCTTTACGATCCTGGGATCCGAGAACGTGATCGTGCAGGATTCCCACTTGGACTTCTCGGGATCCGAGCAGAACTTCTCCGGGTGTCCGAACTCCGGGGACTGCTTTGCGATGTTCTTCCACATCTCCCAGCAGCCGCCAAGCTTCGGTTCCCAGACGGGCGCTTTGTCGGTGGAGCCGTAGCAGGAGCTCTCGGTCATGGAGCCGTTCGTGATAAAGCAGAAGTCGTTGTCGGTAAGAGGAATCGAGATATCGTTCCCTTCCTTGTCGTGTGCGACAATCTTCCTTGCGGCCTTCTTCGAATCCGTGATCTCGAACTCGACGTTCGTCACCGTGACGCCGTACCTAAAGTTTGCCCCGTGGGCCTTCAGGTAGTTGATCATCGGAGTCACGAAGTCCGTGAACTGATCGCGTCTGCAGAACTGCAGGGCGGACAGATCCGCCAGCCCTCCGACGTGGTGGATGAAGCGGTTCATGTACAGCTTCATCTCGAGGGCGGAGTGCCAGTTTTCGAAGGCGAACATCGTGCGCCACAGGCACCAGAAGTCAGAGTTCAGGACATCATCGGAGAGAACGTCCTCGATGGACTTGTCCTGCAGGGACTCATCGGACATCAGCATGAAGTTCGAGAGCTCCATCGCTGCCTTCTGGCTGAGGTTGAACTTGCCGTTGTCGTATCTCTTTCCGCAGTTCGTGGTGATGCGGCACTTGGAGAAGTTCGGGTCGTCCTTGTTGACGTAATAGAGGTGATCGAGCACCGAGACGTTCGGATCCTCGACCGAGGGAAGAGAGTGGAACAAATCCCAGAGGACCTCGAAGTGATGGCCCATCTCACGGCCGCCCCTTGCGACGTAACCGATGTTTTCGATGACCTTGCCGTCAAGGCACCCGCCGGGAAGATCGAGCTGCTCGAGATACGTGATCTTGGAGCCGTCCATGTGGGCGTCCCGAATCAGGAAGCAGCCGGCTGCAAGGTTTGCGATGCCGGTACCGATCATGTAGGCCTTCTTGTCGTCAATTCCCTTCGGCTTTCTTGCATGCACCAGGGCGTCGCAGTCGCCTGCATAGAATTTGAGTCTCGGATCCTTCGATTTGATGTGGTAATCCATGGTAAACCTCCTCGTTTCTGTTTTCCTCTGCTCTGGCTCCCCCTGACTGGGCAGAGGAATGACCTGCGGTCATATTTACTGAAAAGATTATAAAACAGGGGTGGAAGAGGACGCAACGCGGGTTTTGTACAAAGGAGGCAGATTGTAGAGAAAAATGAACAGGGCAGAAGGCAGAAGAGGGGAAGAACACAGGATGCAGTGCAGGTATCGTCATGAAATTGAAAAATTATTCGCCGCATTCTCGTGACTTTAGTCATGAGTAAGGCGAACACAGATTTTCATATCTATGATGCCGTGGACAAAAGGGATCTTGAGAGGTCCCTTCTGTCCATTGAAAACTTAAATTGTCAGGTTATTGTCAGCTGATTTGGCATTGTCGAACAAC
>OMXP01000134.1 GCA_900315055.1 uncultured Lachnospiraceae bacterium | reverse complement strand
ACGTTAACGCCCTTGGCTTCGGCTGTACTCTTCCCACTGCCGGGCGAGTTAGGGACTTTCACCCATTAGAGCGTGCGCCCGCCGGGCGCACAAAAAAGTGCCGGTCAGAAGGCTTCTGACCGGCAAAATTTCACTTCTTATCTCTTATCTTTCAGCGCATGACCATCGGATCATCGCATTCCTCGCAGGAATCGCAGTTGTAATCCTCGGGGATCTCGTCCTGCTTTCCCTCTTTCTGCAGTGCCATCTCCGCTTCCGCCGCCTTGATCATGATCGCGCACTCGATGCGCTTGCGGAAGACCTTGCAGCCGTACTCGTACGTGCCGTGGATATCTCCGGTGGCGTGCAGCGCGTTTGCGGCACAGCCGCCCGCGCAGTAAAGGCGTGCCCAGCAGTCCCGGCAGTCCGGACGGGAGAAGACGTTGCAGGAGCGAAACTCCTCGCGAAGGTCCGTGTTCGTCACGCCATCCCAGATGTTGCCGAGGCGGTAAGACTCATCTCCCACGAACTGGTGGCAGGGATACAGATCGCCCCAGGCGGTGACCGCCATGTACTCCGTGCCCGACCCGCATCCGGAGAGTCTCTTGTAGATGCACGGGCCGTGCTCGAGGTTGATCATGTAGTGGTAGAAGGTGATGGGCTTTCCCTCCTTCTCGCGCCGGATCATGTCCTTTGCAAGAAGCTCATACTGCTGATACAGGATCGGCAGATCTTCCTCGGTCAGTGCACTCGGGCTGTCGGGGCTTGTGACCACCGGCTCCATCGAGAGCTCCGAAAAGCCCAGATCGTCCGCCATGTGGAACAGGTCGTTCGTAAAGTCCGGATTGTAGTGGGTGAAGGTGCCGCGCATGTAGTAGTTCTTCCCGCCGCGCGCCTTCACGAGCTTCTGGAAGTTCGGAACGATCCTGTCGTAGGAGCCTCTTCCCGCCTTGTCGACGCGGAAGCGGTCGTTCACTTCCTTCCTGCCATCGAGAGAGAGGACGACGTTGTAGCATTCCTTATTGGCCCACTCGATGACCTCGTCCGTAATGCCGACGCCGTTTGTCGTGAGCGTAAAGCGGAAGTTCTTGTTCTTCTCTTTCTCAATGCTTCTTGCATAGGCGACGAGCTGCTTGCAGACCTCGAAGTTCATGAGCGGCTCTCCGCCGAAGAAGTCGACCTCGAGGTTTCGCCTCGTGCCGGAGTTCTCGATGAGGAAATCCAGTGCCCGCTTTCCGGTCTCAAAGCTCATGAGGCCCTGCTTTCCGTGGAACTTTCCCTGGGATGCAAAGCAGTAGGAGCAGTTGAGGTTGCAGGTGTGGGCGACAAGAAGACAGAGCGCCTTGACAACATTGCCGCGGCTCTTGAGCTCTGTTGCCTTCGCCTCATAGGTATCCTCGGAGAACAGCTTTCCGGCCGCGATGAGCTCATCGATATCCGAGAAGATGTCCGCGACGTCCTTCTCTGTCACGCCGTCCTTCCCGTAGCGGGAAAGAAGAGTCTTCCCGATCTCGTCTCTTCCCTTCTTCTCATCGAGCATCTCGATCGCATCATAGGACGCATCGTCCACCACGTGGACGCTTGCGGAGTTGATGTCGAGCACAATGTTGTATCCGTTCAGTCTGTACTGATGAATCATGTATTTCTCCCATGCACGCAAAGAACCGGAGTGCCCTGTCTGACACTCCGGCTCCTCTTACCTTGCCTGTCTTACAGTCAGTTCTTCTTCTCGCAGTTCTGGTTTGCGATGCCGCAGCTGGTCTTGCAAGCGCTCTGGCAGGAAGTCTGGCACTCGCCGCATCCGCCTTCAACAGCGCTCTTTGCCATATCGCGGGTTGCTAACGTTAAGATATGCTTCATGGTTGCTGTCCTCCTTATGAAAGTCAGGTTCAAACGTACCTTATCTTACAAAGAAGCCCCCTTCCTTGTCAATCTCAAAGAAGGTAGCGCTTGATCTTTCCCGTGATCGTTCTGGGGAACGGCTCGGTACGAAGGACCACACGGTCGATGTGAAGACCGTCCGTTCTCGAGTCGTTGAATTCCCTGAGCTTCTCCTCGACCTCGGATCTCATGGACTCGGGTCCCAGCACTGTCAGGACGAGCTCGTCGTTCTCCCTGACCGAGAGCACCACCTGGGAGCCCATGAGCTGTCCGAGCTCCTGCTCGATCGGCAGGCAGAAGATCTTCTCGCCGCTCTTTAAGGTCAGAAGCTCGTTCTTTCTCCCGTCGATGTGCAGCAGGCCGTTCTCATCAAAATGCGCCAGGTCCCTTGTCGAGAGCTCCCCGTCCTGGAGACGCAGCGCCGTTTCCTCGGGCCGGTGGTAGTAGCCGTCCATCATGGAAGGCGTCGAGACGATGAGCTCCCCGTCATAATCGATGCGGGCACTCGTTCCGGGGCACAGCTGCATAGCCGTGAGATCTCCGTTCTCGACGTTCATCGCGATGCCGCTTGCCGTCTCGGTCAGGCCGTAGCCGAAGCGCACCTCGCACTGCTTCTGCGCCTTCTCGAGAATATCCCTGTCAATGGGTCCTGCGCCGACCAGGATGGCGCGAAGGTGCGGATTGAACGCGCCACTCGACATGACATAGCGAAGGCCGGGAGATGTGGTGACCATGATCGTCGCCTCGAGCCGGTCTCTCTCCTGCCTGGTGAAGCGGGCGGTGTTGCCGACGATGACGGAGGCACCGAAGGTCATGGGCCAGAGAATCCCGGCGACAAACCCGTAAACATGCGTATAGGGAAGCGTGCAGACCACCGCATCCCCGGGGAAGCACTCCATGAGCTGCCCGCCGTTCAAAGCACTCGCACACAGGGCCTCCTGGGAGAGCACCACCGCGTGCCCCGCCTCGGTCGTTCCGGAGGAATAGAGCAGCATCTCTCCTCCGCACTCCACCTCGATGGGCGTCCCGGGACGTGTCAGGCGCCGCACGGCGCGGATCTGCTCGGCGACGGGCTTTAAGGCAGAGAGCTTCTGCCGGTTATCGGAGTAGACAAACTCCACCCCCGTCTCCTCCATGCGCCGCTTCGTCTCCTCGTTCGTCAGGCTCTCATCGAGCATGACCACACGCCGCCCCGCGATCGTCCAGGCAAACACGTTGAGGAGCCAGGACGGCGTCGAGGAGCCGATGATGCCCACGCACTCGATGTTCAGCTGCCGGATCTCCTGCGCCTTGGAAAGGATCGCCTCATAGAAGTCGCCGTAGGTGATTGCCTGCCGCTCGTAGTACTGCTCAAAGATCAGCGCCGCATCCTCCGGGTGACGCTCTGCGCTTCGCTTCAGCACTTCGGAAAAGGAGCGCAGCAGTTCATAGTCTTCATAGGGATCGTGTCGGTTGATCTTTGCGTGATATTCCTCAATCATAGTCGATACCCCTGCAGGTTGAAAATTGTTGCCCTTATTGTACTAAACCGCTGACGCGGTAGCTATAGCTCCCGGTAAACTAATTGGAGCCTATCATTCATGCCCGCCTGCAGGTTGTAATGCCTGCCGGTGGAC